>JAYTFS010000318.1:0-8159 GCA_043734185.1 Pseudolabrys sp.
GCCCTGTCATATCAGCGTTGCGGATGAAAGACCCGGTCTCGGGTTTGCGGGCTGCGTGCACGAAAACTCATTAAAACGATTTTCGCCCCGCCTCCTCCGTTTCTCTAACAAGCCGACAACCCTGGCCACGCGGGATGTCTTTAGAACCCCGCGATTCCGCTGCTCGCATGAGCGTGGCGGCCGATTCGCCATATAGAAAAGAGACTCTTTGACTTCATTTAACGACTTCGGCCTCGTAGAGCCGATCACCCGCGCTCTCGTGGATGAAAAATACGTCACTCCCACCCCGATCCAAGATCAAACCATTCCTCTCGCCATGCAGGGCCGCGATGTCATTGGCATCGCGCAGACCGGTACCGGCAAGACCGCGGCCTTCGCGCTGCCGATTTTGAACCACCTCTACACCAAGCGCCTGCGGCCGGAGAAGAAATCCTGCCGCGTGCTGGTGCTGTCGCCGACGCGCGAATTGTCCGGGCAAATCTCGGACAGCTTCCGCGCCTATGGCCGTCACATGCGCCCGCTTAGCGTCGCGCTCGCCATTGGCGGCGTGCCGATCAACCGTCAGGTGCGCTCGCTCGCGCATGGCGTCGAAGTTCTGGTGGCAACGCCGGGCCGGCTGCTCGATCTGGTGAACCAGCGCGCGCTGACCCTCAATCAGGTCGAGGTTCTTGTTCTCGACGAGGCCGACCGTATGCTCGACATGGGCTTTATCCATGACATCAAGCGGATCGTCGCCATGCTGCGAAAGGATCGGCAGACGCTGTTCTTCTCGGCTACCATGCCGCAGGAGATCACGCGGCTCGCCGATGCGATGCTGCGCGACCCCGCCCGGGTGGCGGTGACGCCGCAGGCCTCCACCGTCGATCGTGTTCAGCAGCGCATCATCCACACCGACAGGTCGGCAAAGCCGGCATTGTTGATCGAGGTGCTCAAGACCGAAACGACCGACCGGGTGCTGGTGTTCACCCGCACCAAGCACGGCGCCGACAAGGTAGTCCGCCATCTGCAAAAGACTGGATTCGCCGCCGAGGCGATCCATGGCAACAAGTCGCAGAACCAGCGCGAGCGCGTGCTCGCCGACTTCCGTGACGGCAAGTTGCGCATCCTGATCGCCACCGACATTGCCGCCCGCGGCATCGACGTCGACGGCGTCAGCCATGTGGTCAATTACGATCTGCCGAACATCCCGGAATCTTACGTCCATCGCATCGGCCGCACCGCGCGCGCCGGCGCCGACGGCATCGCGATCTCGTTCTGCGATCACGAGGAGGCAGCCTTCCTGCGCGATATCGAGCGCATGATCCGGATGTCGATCCCCTCGACCGACCGCCGCACCGGCGAGCGGCCTGCCCATCGCCCGGCGCAGCATAATGCCGGCAACCGCAACAATGGCCGGCCGCATAATCGCGGCAACCATCAGCAGCGCGGCAATAATGGCGGCCGCCAGCAGCGCAGCCATAACGGCGGCGGCCATCAGGGCCGTCCAAGCCATGGCCATCAACAAGCTCCCCGTCAGGAAGCAACGACGGGGGAGCCAAGCGACATCGGAACTGTTACATTCCTCCAGCGTTCGGGTGAGCCGCGGCGTAACGCTGGCCACCGCACGCCGCGTTAAAGCGACCGGGAGACGATTGGATGGCGAAGGAAGAACTGCTGGAGTTCGACGGCACGGTGACCGAAGTGCTGCCGGACGGCAATTTCCGGGTGAAGCTCGACAACGAACACGAAGTGCTGGCCTACACCGCTGGCAAGATGCGCAAGTTCCGCATCCGTACTGGCGTCGGCGACCGGGTGATCGTGGAAATGTCGCCCTATGACTTGCAGCGGGGGCGCATCAGCTTCCGCCACAAGGGCGACGCACCGACTCCGGGCCCCCAGCAACGCAGGCCAAACTTCCGTCGGCGTTAAGCGTCAAGTAAACAGAATCGAAAATCCCGGCCGCTTTGGCCGGAATTTTTTTGACCAATTATTTGTCGGATTTCTTGGCGCTGAATTCCAGCACGTCAAACCCGTTCAGCCGGTCCACCATATAAATCAACCCGCGCGCGTCGAGCATCACGTCGTTGCTCTGAGGCGCCTTGTTGCCGCCAACCGGCTCGGGAATAAAACTGCCAACCTCACGCGGCGCGGCAGGGTCCGACATGTCTATGATGCGCAGGCCGGCGCTGAACCACACCGCATGTACCAGCGTGCCGGTCATGCGCTCGTGAAACTGGTGCGCGCCGAGGCGCGCTCCGGGCGTGCGGGCAAAAGGTGAATCGAGTTCGCTCACTTCGAACAACGACAGCGGCTTTACGTTGGCATAGTCACTCACGTCGTAAGTCGAGATGCAGGCATGCATCCGGCCGCGGCGCGCTTCTTCTTCATTGGCGTTTTGCGCCTGGTCCTCTTCGTCGATCGCGATGGCGACGCGCTTGCCGCCGATCTTGTCGGGCGCCGGCATCACCGTATGCGTCGGCTCGGGAAACGGCGGGTGATAGTTATAGGAGGCGGCGGTTTTCGGCTTGGCTATATCGGAGATGTCGACAATGCGGAAGCCGCCATGCCAGCAGCTCGCCCACATTTCGTTGCCGAAACGCAGCGCGTGGTGCAGCCGGTGCCGTTTGCCGGACCATGACGGCTTCTCGCCAGCGGCGATGTTTTGCCCCGGCATCCACCAGCGCGAGACTTCCTGCGGTTTTTGCGGATCCTTGAGGTCGTATGTGACGAGGATATTGCCGATGAAGCCCTCCATCTCGGTGGAGATGTAGGCGTAGCGTTCATCCATATCGAAGCGATGCACGCCGATGCCGCCAGTCAACTGATGATGGATCAGTTTGGGCATTGACGGCGTGGCGATGTCGTAGATGCGGTAGCCACCGTTGCGATAAGGCTGCTTTTCCGCCGCTTCGATCTCGCCAATGGCGGCCTCGGACACATTCAGCCGCGCCGCTAGTTCGGCCCGCGTCGGCTCGCGGCCCAGCGCTTCGTGCAACTCGCGACGCACGCCTGGCATCTGCTCGGCTCGCCGGCCGATCGGCGTCGGATTGCGCTCGTGATTAACAACCATCAAGTCGCCGGCCACGCGTACCTTGTGGCTATGCGAGGTGGGATCGTCGAGCGTGATGGTTGCGACCAATTTCGGATTGGCCGGATCGGCGATGTCGACAATCGAAGTGCCGAGATTCTGCTTGTTCGGAATGTGCCCGACATAGGCGAACTTGCCGGCAATTGTCACCTGCCCCGCGCCGGGCAGGTCGAGATGGCCCAGGCGCCGCACGTTGCGCGATAGCGCGCCGTTGGGAGTGGTCATTTGATTACTGATCCAAAGTCGCGCCGGATGCTTTGACGATCGCGGTCCATTTCGGAATTTCTGACTTGATATAGGCTTCGAATTCTTTCGGTGTGTTGCCGACAATATCGACGCCGAGCTTGGCCAGCGAGGCCTCGACGCCCCGATCGTGCAGTGCCTTGATCGCCGCCTCATGCAGCGTCGCGATCACCTGTGGCGGCGTGCCGGTGGGCGCGACCAAACCGTGCCAGGTGCTCGCCTCGAAGCCTTTCAGCCCGGCCTCGTCCATGGTCGGCAGATCGGGCAAAGCCGTCGTACGCTTGATCGTCGTCACAGCCAGCGCACGGACCTGGCCGCCATTGATCTGGCCGAGCACCGATGCGGCGGTGGCAAACATCATCTGATCGTGGCCGGCGATCACATCCTGCAAGGCGGGCGCCGCGCCTTTGTAAGGCACATGCACGATATCGACCTTGGCCTCGGTCCTGAACAATTCGCCGGCCAGATGCGCCGCCGCGCCATGGCCGGACGAGGCGAAATTGAGTTTGCCAGGTTGGGCCTTGGCGAGCGCAATCAATTCCTTCAGCGACTTGGCCGGGACGTCGTTATTCACCACCAAGATGTTGGCCTGGGTCCCGATCAACGTGATCGGGATGAAGTCTTTCTGCGGGCTGTAGGTGATGTGTTTGTACAAAGCCTCGTTGGTGGCGAGGATGCTGTTATTGCCCATCAGCATCGTGTAGCCGTCGGGCGTCGCATGCGCGACCGTATCGGCCGCGATATTGCCGCCGGCGCCGGGACGGTTCTCGATCACGAAGGGCTGGCCCAAGAGCTCGCCCATTTTCTTGCCGACAATGCGGGCCAGAACGTCGCTCGGACCGCCGGGCGTAAACGCCACCACCAGCGTCACCGGCCGGCTCGGATAGTCGGCGGCGCGTGCAGGCATGCCAAGCGCCAGAAGTGCAAATGCGGTGCCCAACAGCGCGCGGCTCGCGACGATTTTCATGGAAGGAGCCTTCATTATTGTCCGCGTAGTCTACATGTTGCCCGATAGCCAGTCGGCAGCAAAATCAATGCCGATCTGGCGGTTATCGACGTGGGCATGCTCAGCACCGCCCTCTTCGGTGGTGAAGATTTTGATCGTCTTGTTCTTTGAGCCGACCGCATTATGGAGCTTTTGGGCATTCTCCACCGGCACGACCCGGTCGTTGCCGCCGTGGGTGACGAGGAACGGGCATGTGATGTTTTTCGCCACGTCCTTGAGCGAAAACTTCTTGGCGATCTCGATGCCTTCGTCTTCGTCCTTCGCGCCAGCGACCCAGCGCCACTGGAAGTTAGACTGGGCCACCGATTTCGGCGCTTTCAAATTGGCGTCTTTGATCTTCTGCTGCCAGGCTGCGAGATCCCAATGCAGCGCAGAGAGCGCGATGCAGGCGGCATAGCGCTTCTCAAAGGCCGCGACGCGCGAGGAGTAATAGCCGCCGAAGCTGTAGCCCATGATGGCAATACGCTTGGCGTCAACATCCGCGCGCTTGGCAAGGAAATCGAAAGCGGCCGCGCCTGGCACTTCGTAATCGAAACGGCTCGGCATGTCGCGCATCCGGCGCGTTTCGCCCATGCCGGGACCGTCCAGGCACAGAGTGTTGTAGCCGCGGCGGGCGAATTCCATGCCGCAGAAGAACACACTCATCTCTTTGGCATTGTCCATGCCGTTGAGGACGACAACGGTAGGCGCGGGCCCTCTGGATTGCGCCTTCATGAACAATGCTGGCAACGTGGTGCCTTCGTAAGGCACTTCGACGAATTCAACATTAGGACAGCGCAGCCGGATGCCCTGGTGCCAGACCTTGTAGGCGTGCGCGCCCTGCGCCTTTTTTTCCGCGCTCGGAACGATGAAGCGTTCGGCATTGTAATGATAAATGCCGGCACGAAGGTAATAGTCGCCGCCCGTAATCTTATGGCCCTTGGCCAAGGCCTCGTCGCCGCGTTTTTCGATCAGATCTCCGGTCGCGCGCCACTCTTGTTTCCAGGCTAGCCCGCGGTCCGGCTCGGATTCGCGCGCCCGCAGCCGTTCGCAGGTCCGGTCGATCTCCTCAAGCGAGACCACCCCATAGGGCGCCATCCCCTTGAGGATCAGCGTCGCGTTCGACCAGAGAAAATTATCGCCGAAATGATCGATCCAAGGTCTACGGCTCATAATGTTATTGCGCCTTAAGTCCCTTGGCCTCGATGAAGCTGCTCCAGTTCTTGATCTCAGACTGGAGTTGCACTTGCAAAGCGGAGCCGGGGCGAAAATCCGGCGTGACATCCAGCGTAGCCAGCCGTTCGCGAACCGCCGGCGACGCCATGGTGCGTTCAACCACCTTCTGCAGCTTCGCCTTCACATCGGCTGGCAGGCCTTTGGGACCAAACAAGCCAAACCAAAACTGAAGCTCGACATTGGCGTGTTTGACACCGGCTTCGGCCAAAGTCGGGACATCGGGCAAAATCGGAGATCGCTTCTCGCCAGTGACGGCAAGGCATTTGATCTTTTGGCTGTCCAAAAAGGGCTTCGCCACTTGGCTGGAAGCCATGATCAGGTCGACTTGTCCCGCGATCAAATCGGCCATTGCCGGGCCGCCGCCGCGGTAGGGCACCGTGACGGCTTCGATCTTGGCGCCATCGCTGACCACCTCCCAAACAAGCTGGGCGACCGAGCTCAGTCCCGACGACGCATAGTTGAGTTTTTTTCCGGAGGAATGGGCGTAGGCGATCAACTCCTTGACGTTGTTTACCGGCACTGCGTTCGCCACGCACAGCACGAGCGGCGAATGCGCCACGCCTGCGATGCCATCCAATTGCGTCACCGGATCGAAAGGCGGCGTCATATCCTTAAAGCCCGGCCGGATCGCAATCGCGTTTTCCGACATTAAGAGCGTGTAGCCATCCGGCGTGGCGCCGGCGACGTTCCGCCACCCCACAAGACCACTCGCCCCGGCGATATTCTCGACAACAACCGATTGGCCGAGTTCGGCCCCAAGCGCGCCCGTCAACAAACGGGTGACGACATCGGTCGCGCCACCGGGCGCGAAACCGACAACGAGTTTGACCGGCCGGTTGGGGAAATCGGATTGCGCCTGCGCACCCGATACGACGGGAGCGCTGAGAACGGCGCCTGCGAACAAGATCGACTTCCATTGACGCATGCTGCTCCCCCTGGGTTAGAAACGCGGCCGGAACGCGGATCCCGCCTTCTCGATATAGCCGGCGAATGGCGCGCCGACATGGCCCGGAAACAGAATCGCGCCGCTCGTTGCAACTTCCTCGAATACGCGGCGGCGGCTGACACGTGCTTCTTCGGCATCGGAATTTTTCGGGAAGTTCCAGTCTGGATAGAAAACCTGCATCAGATGATGGAACACGTCGCCGGTGATCATGGCGCGATGGCCGCCGACATCGAGCTTGAAGACGAAATGCCCGGGCGAATGGCCGCCGGCCGGCACGATATCGATAAACTCATTGAGACGGTGCGGCCCGGTAACGAGATCGGCGCGCCCTGCCTCGACCACTGGCAATACGCATTCGCGAAACGTGCCGAATTCCGCCGGCGCGGTCGCCGGGTCGTTGTCCACTTTCTGGAAATAATCGAAATCCAGTTTCGAGAACACATAGCGCGCATTGGGGAAGGTCGGAACCCATTTGCCGTCGCGCAATTGAGTATTCCAGCCGAGATGGTCGTGATGCAAATGAGTGCACATCACCAGGTCGATTTCGTCCGGGCGCGCGCCGGCCGCCGCCAGCCGGTCGAGCCACGGCGTGTTGAGCATGTTCCAGAACGGTCGCTCCGGCCGCGGCTTATGATTGCCACAGCAACAGTCGATCAAAATCTTGCGGCCGTCTATTTGCAGCAGCCAGCTATGGACGCTGAGCTTGATTTTCTTGCTGGCGATTTCATAGTGGTCCGGCGCCAGCCAGTGACCGTGCTGTTTGAGGTCGCCTTCCGAAAATTCGGGGAAAATATCCGCTATCGGATAGATCGCCTGATAGGTTTCTTCGATGCGGGTAACGGTGGCTTTGCCGACTTTAAACACAGACATCACATGTACCGTTCTTGTTGCAGCAAGCCTGTTGGCGGTCCCGAGAGGACTAAACTTAGCCAAATCTAACAACGGTTTGACCGCAAGTGGGACAGCAAACCATCACACGGAAACATTATGCTTTCTAGCCCGGTTGTCCCACCCAAAATCTCTGCCTCGCTTAAAAAAACGCACGCCCAATGCAGCGGTCTTGCAGCGAAACAAACGAATTGTTATTTCCAAATAAATTCATTGGCAGTGATACGCCAGCGAGCACCGGCGCCGATCAATGTCCGCTGTTACTCCAATAGCGGACAAATTGTTGCAGTGCCGCGATTGTCCGCTAAGTGCCAATAGATGGGGTAATCGGCCGGCAGCTTGTGGATAGCTGAAGATTTTGGGTGCTGCGCTTCAGGCTGATGGTGAATACGAGGTCCGTGGTCACGGCCTCAAGCATCAGAAGGGGAAGCGCAGCATGGACCATTTTGCTGGACTGGACGTTTCAGTCAAGGAGACGAGCGTCTGCATTGTGGATGACACGGGCAGGATCTTACGGGAAGTGAAGGTGGCGAGCGAGCCCGAGGCGTTGCTGGCGGTGTTGAAGAACCCCACCTACCACTTCAAGCGAGTTGGATTGGAAGCCGGGCCGCTATCGCAGTGGCTGTTCAGTGCGCTGGCCGAAGCAGGCTTGCCGGCGATCTGCGTCGAGACGCGGCACATGCGGGCGGCGTTGAAGGCGCAGATCAACAAGACGGACCGCAACGATGCGCGCGGCATCGCGCAGATGATGCGGGTGGGGCTTTACCGTCCTGTGCATGTGAAGACGTTACGCA
>JAYTFS010000319.1:0-2148 GCA_043734185.1 Pseudolabrys sp.
CGTGCCACGATACCGCAAAAACATGTCCCGCAGAAATACCGCAATTATGCCCAATATCGCCGCCATGCGGCTGGCGGTGGCAATCCTGGGACTGGCGTACGCGTGCTCCGGCATCGCCGCCGAGGAAATCCCCCATCCTGTGCCTTTGCCACGTCCGCGCCCGACGATCGTGATGGAGCCGCAGTCGTTCCGCGAAGCCGCCGGCCCCGATTTCAATTCCGATGACGTGACCAGCGAGCCCTCCGCCTGCCGCGCGCGGCTGGAGGCCATCGCCATCATCGACGTGATGCCGCGCCTGGTTGGCCCCGGCGCCTGCGGCGGCGGCGACATGGTGCAGCTCAACGCGGTGCGGCTCGCCCAGGATGCGCGCATCGTGGTCAAGCCCGCGCCCATCATTCGCTGCGAGATGGCGGAATCCTTTGCCGCCTGGATCCGGGACGAGGCAGCGCCGCGCGTCGGCGCTTCCGGCCCCGCCTTGCGCAGTGTCGACACTTACGACGATTTCAACTGCCGCGGCCGCAACCGCGTCATCGGCGCCCAGCTCAGCGAGCACGGCAAAGGCAATGCCGTTGACGTGCGCTCTTTCACGCTGGCCGATAATCGCGTGATGCATTTGACTGACGTGAACGCGTCAAAGGAATTGCGCGACGGCTTGCGCGAAAGCGTCTGCGCCCGCTTCACCACGGTGCTCGGCCCCGGCTCCGACGGCTATCACGAGGAGCATATCCATCTCGATCTGGCCAACCGCCGTCAGGGCTACCGCATCTGCCAGTGGAACGTGCGCGAGCCCACGCTGCTCGTTTATGTGCAAATCGACGGCAAGCCAGTGCCCTTGCCGCCCCCGCGGCCGCACATTCCCGCTGAAAAGCTGTAAGGGACATCCACGTTCCATTCATAGTTTCAGGGGTATTTAGGTCACGATGACCATCGACGCCCGCAGTGCATTTGTCAGAGCAGCCCCATCGTCCGGGGTGAGCCGCCGCCGTCTGCTCAAGACCGGGCTCGGCCTAACCGGTCTTGCTGGGCTGATCGTGCCCGCGACCGGCGCCTACGGCGCCTTTGATGCCGCCACCGGCCTTGCCATCACCGAATATCATCCGGTGCCGCCGAACTGGCCGGCCAAGCAGAAACTCTCCATCACCGTCATTGCCGACCTGCATGCCGGCGGCCCCAACATGGGGCTCGACCGCGTGCGCCAGGTGGTCGATGCCGGCAATGCGCTTGGCTCCGATCTGGTCGTGATCCTGGGCGACTATTTCGCCACGCATCGTTTCGTCACAGAGAAGGTGCCGCACGCGGCCTGGGCCGGCGAGCTTGCGCGCCTCAAGGCGCCACTCGGCGTCTACTCCATCCTCGGCAATCACGACTGGTGGTACGACATCGAAGGCGTACGCGCGGCGCTGCGCCGCGTGCGCATCCCGATCATGGAAAATGACGCGGTGCTGCTGGGCAAGCCGGGTTCGCGGTTCTGGCTGGCCGGGCTGGGCGATCAGATCGCCTATCGGCGCGGCGACAGTAATTTCGAAGGCGTCGACGATTTGCCGGGAACGCTCGCCAAGATCACGACGTCCGACCCGGTGGTCCTGCTGATCCATGAGCCTGACATTTTCACCGAAGTGCCGGCCCGTGTTGCTTTGACGCTTGCCGGCCACACCCATGGCGGACAGATCAAGCTGCCGTTCATGGAGCCGACGTGGGCGCCGTCGCAATATGGCGCGCGCTTTGCCTATGGCCATATCGTCGAGCAGGGCCGCCACATGATCGTGTCCGGCGGGCTCGGCACCAGCATCGTGCCGGTGCGCATCGGCGTGATGCCGGAAATCCTGCGCATCACGCTCGGCGGCTGAGATCGGCCTCCTGAAACGAAAACGGCGCCCGAGGAGGGCGCCGTTTCGAATTTAGCTTGAGGCAATCGGATCAGTGGACCGAGCCTGCGGCTGATGCTACCCGCGGGCTGAACGGCGAGTCGCCCTGGTGTGGCGCCATCACAACCACGACGGTGCCTTGCTTGACCCGCTTGTAGAGGTCGATGACGTCCTCGTTGGTCATGCGGATGCAGCCTGAGGAAATCGCCTGGCCGATATATTCCGGCTGGTTGGTGCCGTGGATGCGGTACATCGTGTCCTTGTTGCCATCGAACAGGTACAG
>JAYTFS010000320.1:0-10008 GCA_043734185.1 Pseudolabrys sp.
CGCCACATCGACACCGCCCGCAAATACGGCACCGAGCCCGCGGTCGGCGAAGCGATGCGGGCGTCGGGCCTGGCGCGCAAGGAGTTCTTCCTCACCACCAAGGTCAGCCATGAAAACCTGCGCGCTTCTGACTTCGCGCGTTCGGTGGATGAAAGTCTTGCCGCGCTCAAAGTCGACTATGTCGACCTCTTGCTGATCCATTGGCCCAACCCGGCCATCCCTTTGAGCGAATGCATGCCGGCGCTGGCCAAGGCTAAGCAGCGGGGGCTGGCGCGCCATATCGGCGTTGCAAACTTCAACACCGCGCTGCTCGACCAGGCGGTCAAACTTTGCCCCGAGCCTTTGGTCGCATTGCAGGCGGAGTATCATCCTTATCTCGACCAGACGAAACTTCTGGCCGCCGCGAGACAGCACAAGCTCGTCTACATCGCGCACTGTCCGCTCGGCCGCGGAAAGCTGTTCGATGACCCGGTGCTGGGCGACATCGCGCAAGCGCGCGGGCGCACTGTCGCGCAGGTCGCGTTGCGCTGGCTGATGCAGCAAGACATTGCGGCGATTCCGTTCTCGTCGAACCCGCAGCGCATCGCCGACAATTTCAAGGTGTTCGACTTCACGCTGGATGACGGCGAAATGAAACGCATCACCGCGCTCAAGCGGCTCAATACCCGCATCGCCAATCCGGTCGAGCGTGTTTCGGGTGGATGGGATTAAAAGGATTGGAGGCCCGGCCTGGAATTGAACCAGGCTGGAAAACCTTGCGGGGTTCTCTGCGTAATCACTCCGCCACCGGGCCGCCGTCAGCGATACTCGGTCCTGCTTGCCGCAAGGTTTACGGCGGCGGCTGGTCGCGATTGCGGTTAATCGAGTGTTACCCGCGCATGGTCCCGAAAAGTGGGAACCGGTTTTCGGACAAAATCATGCGCCAATATCAAGCTTTCGCGATAAACGTCATGCGCCACTGATTATGCCCGATATTGCGGGCTGCGCGCTGCGCGGCAAACCCGGCTTGCGCCAGCCGTTCCAGCATGGCGGCCTGCGTATAGCGTGACAGGCCATGGCTCTTCTTGAGCCGGAAATAATCCGACAGCGTGATTCGGATCAGGCCGCCGACCGCGGCCCAGAAAAATCCGTTTTGCGCGCCGATGCGCAGCAGAGTCAGCGCCGCGGCCGCCGCTGCGAATTCGGGCCGTACGATATCGCCGATCGCCAGCGTTCCGTCCGGCTTGAGCAGCGTGCGGAAAATCGCCAGCAGCCGGTCGAGTTCGGCTTGTGTGAGATACTGCGCCACCGAATGCATGACGATGAGATCGAAGGTGCCCGCCGGTTTCGCCGCCGCTTCCTCGGGCGTGAGCACGGAAATTTTGCTGTTGCCGGCGTAGCGCGCCATCAGCGACGCGCGCACATTGGGCGCGGCTTCCACCAGCGTGAGATGCCCGCACGCGGCCGCGAGACGATCCGCCGAAGTCGCTTCGCCACAGCCGTAGTCGAGCACTTGCGCGGCGGGAGAGGCCACCAGCGCCCGGATATCGTCGGCGATCTTGCGGTAATGCACATCGCGGTGGCGCGCATTCACATAAATCAGCGAATGCCGCAGGTCGTAAAAGCTGATCCAGTCGGCCATCAGGCGGCCGAACGCGCAGTTCCCGAGACTCTGCGCCGATTCTTGTTGAGCGGCCTCACGATAATAGCGTCGGCTTGGCGCTCAACTTGCGCCAAATCATAATTCAACTGCAGGCGCATCCAGAACTCCGGACTGCCGTTGAAAACTTTGGACAAACGGACCGCCATTTCCGGTGAAATTCCGCTTTTCTTATTGACGAGATTGTTCAGCGCCTGCCGCGAGACGTTGAGTGCCTTGGCGGCGTCGGTGATCGACAAGCCTAGCGGCTCAAGACAATCGTAGCGGACTAACTCGCCTGGATGCGGAGGGTTTTTCATCGGCATATCGATGTTCCTTCAATGGTAGTCGAGGAAATCGACGTCATAAGCGTCGCCTTCCTCGAAGCGAAAAACAATACGCCAATTGCGGCTGACGGTGACGCTCCAGAAAGTTCTGAGATCGCCACTTAGTCGATGCAGGCCCAGACCCTCGACCTTCATGTCGTCAATCGTGACGGCGGCATCCAGGCGGGAGATCTTATCGACTAGGTCAGGCCGCAGTTTGCTTCGATCGTCGTTTTCGAACAATCGCTTGAGACCGCGATGTCGAATGTTTCGGATCATATGGCATATGTAGCGTGACAAGTGTCGCTTGTCAAGAAGCGACTCACGCGATCTTGCGCTTTGGTGTCGTCTTGGCCTGCCGCATCAGTTCAACGAAGCGCGTGAACAGATAATGGCTGTCGCGCGGGCCGGGCGAGGCTTCGGGATGGTACTGCACCGAGAACACCGGCCGGTCTTTCAGCGCGATGCCGCAATTGGAGCCGTCGAACAGCGACACATGCGTCTGCTCGACATTCTTCGGCAGCGAATCCTTGTCGACCGCAAAGCCGTGGTTCATCGACGTGATCTCGACCTTGCCGGTGGTGAGATCCTTCACCGGATGATTGGCGCCGTGATGGCCCTGATGCATCTTCATGGTCTTGCCGCCGACCGCGATGCCCAACATCTGATGGCCAAGGCAAATTCCGAATGTCGGCGTGCCGCTATCGATCAGCTTCTTGATCACCGGCACGGCATATGTGCCGGTCGCTGCCGGATCGCCCGGGCCGTTCGACAGGAACACGCCGTCGGGCTTCAACGCCATGATGTCATCGGACGAAGTTTTTGCAGGCACGACGGTCACCTTGCAGCCGCAGCCTGCGAGCAGGCGCAGAATGTTGCGCTTAATGCCGTAGTCGACAGCGACGACGTGGAATTCCGGATTTTCCTGCCGGCCATAGCCCTGACCCCAGACCCATGGCGTCTCATCCCAGGAGAAGCGCTGGGCGGATGTCACCATCGGCACCAGGTCCATGCCTTCGAGGCCGGGCCACGTCTTGGCTTCTTTTTTCAACGCGGCAAGATCGAACTTGCCCGCCGCATCGTGCGCGATCACGGCGTTCGGCATGCCCTTTTCGCGGATCAGCACGGTCAGCGCGCGGGTGTCGGTGCCGCACAGCCCGATGATGCCGCGGCTTTTGAGCCAGTCATTGAGATTACGGGTGGCGCGGTAGTTCGACGGCGCGGTGATGTCGGTATGCAGGATGACGCCGCAGGCGCCGGGCCGCGCCGCCATGTTGACGCTCTCGATGTCTTCTTCGTTGGTGCCGACATTGCCGATGTGGGGAAACGTGAAGGTGATGATCTGCCCGGCATAAGAGGGGTCAGTGAGGATCTCCTCGTAGCCCGTCATGGCGGTGTTGAAGCAGACCTCGCCGACCGCGGTGCCGGTGGCGCCGAGGCCAAAGCCTTCCAGCACCGTCCCGTCCGCCAGTACCAAAAGCGCCGTCACCTTGGGCTCAACCCAAGTTCCAGCGGGGGATGGGGACGGCTGGGTCATGGCCACTTACTTGCGTATTATGTATGGGAAGGCAAGAACCGCTGTGGGCATTTTTCCGGGAGAAAACCGTGCTGCGCGATGACATCAATAAAGCCTTGAACGAGGCTCAGAAGGCCAAGAACGAGCGGGCGGTTTCCACCCTGCGCATGGTCAATTCAACGCTTAAAAATGCCGATATCGAGGCGCGCGGGGCTAACAAGCCGGCGCTGGGCGAGGCCGAAGTGCTGTCGATTCTCCAGAAGATGATCAAGCAGCGCCAGGAATCGGTCGAGATGTACAAGAAGGGCGCGCGCGCCGATCTGGTGAAGCAGGAGGAGGAAGAGATCGCCATCATCTCCGCCTATCTGCCCAAGCAGATGTCGGACGTTGAAATGGGCGCCGCGATCGAGGCGGCCATCAAGGAAACCGGCGCCGCCGGCATGAAGGACATGGGCAAGGTGATCGGTGCGCTGCGGGGAAAATATGCCGGGCAGATGGATTTCGGCAAGGCGAGCGGCGTGGTGAAGGCGAAGCTCGCGGGCTAACCGATTTTCGCCGACGCCTTCGGCAACAAATCCGCCAGCCGCTCGGCCCATTCGCGCTGGCCCGGCTCTTCGGCAATCAAGTCCTGGCGAATTTCGATGGCGACATGCGGCAAGCCGCGCTGCTCGCCATGAACGGGAATCGTGTAGTCGGTGTCATCGGTGACGCTGTAGGGCTCGTTGTCGCCAAAGGTCAGTTCGCCGGAGGCGCGCAATAGCGCCAGCAGCGCGGCGGCCAGCGGATCGTAGCGATTGTAGAGAACGCCGGCATGCCACGGCCGCGCATTGCCGGTGTAGACCGGCGTGAAGCTGTGCAGTGAAATCAGAATCGTTTGCCGCGGCGCGGTTTTTCGCGTGTCGAGATGCCGGGCAATCGTGCTGTGATAGGGCATGAAAATTTCCTGCAGCCGCAATTCGGTATCCTGCGTCGAGACATTCTCATTGCCTGGAATGGATGTGGCTTCGCTCTTCGGCGCAATCGAAGTCGGACTGCCTGGCGGCCGGTTGCAGTCGATCACCAGCCGCGAATAAGGCTGCATGATCAGGCTTGCGTCGAGCCTATCCGAAAGCGTGCGGCCGACGCCTTCAATGCCGATATCCCACGCGATGTGGCGCGAGAGGTCGGTTACGCCCAGTCCCAGATTTTGCAACTTGCGCGGAATGCGCCGCCCGGCGTGGTCGCACACCAGAAGGAAAGGCGAGGCACCATTCGCCCGGTATTCGATAACGGCCGGCGGTTCATCCGGCGCTAAAAGCGCCACTGTTTCTGCCGTCATCCTGTTTTCTGCCTCTCCAATCGGCAATGATTGCTCACGTTTTCAACAGCAGTCTTGCCAGAATCCCTTTACCCTAGGGCAGAATCAAACTGCATTGGACGGCCGATCCGCGGAGCCACGAAATTCTGACATGCCAGTGCTGACGATCCGCCACAAGACCGAATATAGCTATGCCAAGCCCGTGACCTTCGGCGAGCATCGCGCGATGCTGCGGCCGCGCGACGGCCACGATCTGCGCGTTATCGACCTGCGCATGGTCATCGACCCCAAGCCCGTTTCGCTGCGCTGGATTCACGACGTTTTCGGCAACAGCGTCGGCATTGCGAAATTCGAAGGCAAGGCGTCCCGCCTGCTGTTCGAAAGCGAAGTCACCATCGACCACGACCCGAAGCAGGGCATCGACCTGCCGCATGACGACGAGGCCTTTCATTACCCTTTTCAATACGAGGCCGACGAAATTCCGGACCTGCGGCGCTCCATCAGCCGTCAATATGCCGACGCGGAGGGCAAGATCGAGGCGTGGGCGCGCCAGTTCGTCAACACAACCGGCCCCACCAAGACGCGCGATCTGCTGATCGACATCACGCAAGCCATCAAGCTGCAATTCAGCTACCGGCGCAGGCTCGATCCCGGCGTGCAGTCGCCGCTGGAAACATTGCAGCTTCGCCGGGGCACTTGCCGGGACTTTGCGTTGTTCATGATCGAGGCCGTGCGTTCGCTCGGCTTCGCCGCGCGGTTTGTGTCGGGCTATCTGCATGTGCCCGCAAAATCCGGGCGCACGGGGGGTGGTTCGACCCATGCCTGGGTTCAGGTTTATCTGCCGAGCGCCGGCTGGGTCGAATTCGATCCGACCAATGGCATCGTCGGCAACCATGACCTCATTCGCGTCGCGGTCGCGCGCGAGCCGCGGCAGGCCGTGCCGCTGTGGGGGACGTTCAAGGGATTTCTGTCGGATTCGATCGGGATGAAGGTCGACATCGATGTGGTGGCGCGGGCGTAACGAGACGGCTGAGTTGGTGCGGCTATGCTAATCAAAATCGGCTACGACATCGCCTATACGACTGTCATGCCAACGCCCATGGTCGTGATGCTCAGCGTGCATCCATCGCGCGTCGCCGATCTGGTCGAGCCCGAAAATATCGTCTGCAATCCGCCCACGCCGCTGCATTATTACCACGACAGTTTCGGCAATTGGTGCGGGCGGCTGGTGATCCCGCAAGGCCGGCTGATGCTGAGCAACCATGCGACGGTGCGCGATAGCGGTCTGCCCGATGTCGTGATGCCGAATGCGCAACAGATCCCGGTCGAGAACCTGCCGGACGACGTCATTCTCTATCTGCTGCCCAGCCGCTACTGCGAAATCGACCGCATGATGGATCTGGCCTGGAGCCTGTTCAAGGACACGCCGATGGGCTGGGGGCGGGTGCAGGCGATTTGCGACTACGTGCACAATCACCTGACCTTCGGTTATCAATTCGCGCTTGCCACCAAAAGCGCGCATGACGTGCATGCGGAACGGCGCGGCGTGTGCCGCGATTTCGCGCATCTGGCGGTGACGCTGTGCCGCTGCATGAACATCCCGGCGCGCTACTGCACCGGCTATCTCGGAGACATCGGTGTTCCGCCGGAAGATACGCCGATGGATTTTTCTGCCTGGTTCGAGGTCTACCTGTCCGGCCATTGGTACACGTTCGACGCGCGCCACAACATCCCGCGGATCGGGCGCATCTTGATGGGCCGCGGCCGCGACGCCGCCGACGTGCCGCTTTCCACCAGCTTTGGGCGCACGCAGCTTAGCCAATTTGCGGTCTATACCGATGAAGTGGTCGGGGCCTGATCCTTGCGCTAAACTCCGCCATGACAACATCCGCCGAAGAAAGCCCGCCCAAAGAGCGGGGCATCGTTAAGGGAGAGTGCCCGTGAGATTGATTTGCCTTTTCGCCGCGCTGATCGCGTTGCTCGCAGCGCCGGCCCGCGCGGATGAGTGGCCGAGCCGCCCCATCCACGTCTTCACCACCTCGAGCGCCGGCGGCATCAGCGACATCTTCATGCGCGTGCTCGGCGATGCGATGCGGCCGCACATCAACAATCAGCCCTTGATCATCGAGAATAGGCCGGGCGCGGCCGGCGGTATTGCCGCGCGCGCCTGTCAGGATGCGGCGCCCGACGGCTACACCATCTGCATCATGAATGTCGACGTGCTCGCCTATAACCAGTTCTTGTTCAAGAGTATCTCGTACGATGCGGAGAAGGGCCTCGTCCCCATCGTCAATCTGTTTCACCTGATCCAGCTGCTGGTGATCAACTCCGACCTCAAGGCCAAGACGGTCGATGAACTGGTCGCTGTGTCGAAGCAGAAGGCGGGAACGCTGAGTTATCTCACCGCCTCGGTGCCGCTTGCCGTCTACATGGAGAGCCTCAAGCGGGACAAAGGCGCCGACTGGGTGCGGGTGCCGTTCAAAGGCGGCGGCGAAGCCACCAACGCCATCCTCGGCGGCTCGACGCCGATCGGGCTGATCGGGCTCGGCAACGTGATGTCGCAGATCGAGGCCGGCAAGATGACGGCGCTGGCGCTCACCAACAATATCCGCACGCCGCAATTACCGAACGTGCCGACGCTGGCCGATCTTGGCTACAAAGGGGCGCCGTCGCAGACTTGGTACGGGCTGTTCGCACCCGTCGGCACGCCAAAACCGATCATAGACAAGATCAATGCCGAAGTGACGCGCGTATTCGCTGACAAGGATTTTGTCGCGAAATACGTGACCAGTCGCGGCCAGGTGCCGGCGGTCAACACGCCGGAGGAATTCACGGCGCAGATCAAGGCCGACCGTGCCGCCGCCAAAGAGGTGGTGAAGGAGAGCGGGCTGGAACCGCAGTAGGCTTACGCCCGCTTGCGCTTCTTGGTTTTCTTCTGCTGCACGAAGGAGCGAAGCACTGCGTTGATGCGGCGCTGATAACCGCCAGCTTCTTTGCCCTTGAAATAATCAAGCACATCCTCGTCGACGCGAATCGAGATCGCTTTCTTTTTCGGCGGAATAACGAGGACAGCCTCCGACCAGTCGAAATCGAGCGGCACCGCATCCGGGTCCTTGCGGACGGCCGCTTCGATCTGCTCGTCCGTGAGCGCATCGAACGCCGCCCAGTCAGTCTTGCCCCGGCTCGGGGAGTCCCGCGAGACCATTGTAATATTTCCGCCTTTCGTCGCGGCGCGCGCGCCGGGCCGAGATGAGCCAGCAGAGCGTGCCACGGAGCGCGCAAGCGACCGCGATTTCGCGGCCTTGGACATATCCGAAGATTTGGTACCTGACTTCGCCATGACGATCTGACCGACGGATGAAAGTGTAGCCGTCGAAATTCCTGTTACGTCCTCGAAGTCGATCTTGTGATCGCGCAGGTTGCTTTCGCGCTTTTTCGGATTCCATCCGAAATTGCGAATGCCCGCGAACGGCCGCTGCATATCGTCCGTCATCGCGAAGCGCCCCACGAAATGGGTTGCGATACGTCAGTATCGGCCCAAGGGTTCGCTATGACGGAAACGAAACTTTCTCATCCCCAATTTGTTGCTTCCCTAATGCAACAAGAAGCTGCTTCGACCGTATCTCGATACTTTTTGTATATACACTTGTATTGTGACTTCGTCAACCAGCGGATGCGTCGTTTGCCCTGTGAATATCTAGGACAACGCCGTAAATGCCGGGCCAAACAGGGCCTTCTCCAGCCCGCCCCACAAACTCTGCTTTCCGCGCCCTATGATTGGCCAACCGATTCGGCCAAACAGCCAAACCCATGCGCTTCACGCCCCAATTCCTGGAAGAGTTGAAAGCCCGCCTGCCGGTATCGGAGGTGGTGGGCCGCCGCGTGAAATTGCAGCGCTCGGGCCGCGAGTTGAAAGGCCTGTCGCCGTTCAACAAAGAGAAAACGCCGTCGTTCTTCGTTAACGACCAGAAAGAGGCGTGGTTCGATTTTTCCTCGGGCAAGAACGGCAGCATTTTTGATTTCATCATGCTGACCGAAGGCGTGAGTTTTCCTGAAGCGGTGGAGCGTCTGGCGCAGATGGCCGGCGTGGCACTGCCGAAAGTCTCGCACGAGGACCAGCAACGCGACGCACGGCGCAAGACCTTGCACGACGTCATGGATCTCGCGGCCAAGTTTTTCGAAGCAACCCTTGCGTCACGCACGGGCGCCAAGGCGCGCGGCTATCTCGCCGACCGCAGCCTCGATCCGGCGACGCAACTCAAATTCCGCCTCGGCTATGCCTCGTCGGAGCGCTTCGCGCTCAAGGAGCATCTCGGCAGTCACGGCATTCCAGTCGAGGACATGATCGAGGCTGGGCTTTTGATCGCGGGCGGCGACATCCCGGTGCCGTTCGACCGCTTCCGCGACCGCGTCATGTTTCCGATCACCGACATCCGCGGCCGCGTTATCGCGTTCGGCGGCCGCGCGATGGAGAAGGACGCGCCGGCGAAATATCTCAATTCGCCGGAGACGCCGCTGTTTCATAAAGGCGCGACGCTCTACAACATCGCCGCCGCGCGCCAGGCCGCGCATGACGGCCAGCCCATCGTCGTGGTCGAAGGCTATGTCGACGTCATCGCCATGGTGACGGCCGGTTTTGGCGCCACCGTGGCGCCGCTCGGCACCGCGCTGACCGAAGACCAGCTCGGCCTGTTATGGAAAATGGCCGACGAGCCGATCCTCTGTTTCGACGGCGATGGCGCCGGCCTACGCGCGGCGTTCCGCGCCGTCGAACTGGCAATGCCGCGCTAGAAGCCCGGCAAGAGCCTGAAATTCGCGCTGCTGCCGCAAGGCCAAGACCCCGACGATCTGGTGCGCTCGGCCGGCCGCGAAGCCGTCGCCGAAGTGATCGCGGCGGCCAAGCCGCTGGCCGCGATGCTGTGGGCGCGCGAGACCGAAGGCCATTCATTCGACACGCCCGAACGCCGCGCGGCGCTGGAAGCGCGCGTCACCGAGGTCACCGCGGCGATCGGCGACGATGCGGTGCGCAAATATTACCGGCAGGATTTTCAGGCGCGATTGCAGCAGGTCTTCGCGCCAACACAAGCGACGCGCGGCAATTTTCAGGCGCGCGGGGCGGGCGGCGCACAAAACTGGCGCGATCGGCCGAAGGGCGCAGGAACGGGAGACTGGCAGCGCGGCGGCCGGCCACGGCCCGAAGTCGGCTCCCACAACACGCCTTATGTCGTGGTCAGTCAGCAGATGACCGCAA
>JAYTFS010000321.1:0-2024 GCA_043734185.1 Pseudolabrys sp.
CGCCCTGTTCGCCGGAATGCTGGGCTTCACCCAGCGGACCTTCTTCGACATCGGCCCTGACCGGGCCGAGGTGGAGAAGGCCCCGCAGGTCAAGTTCTAACCGGGCGGGCAAGAGACCAAGGAGCAGGTCATGGCGGCCGCCTACGGTCTCTACACTCATATCCAATCCAACCAGCGGCGCTCGATTGCGCTGCTGATTGGTCTGTTCTTCCTCGTTTATTTGATGGTCTACGCCGGCGCCCTGCTGGCGGAGGCCATGAGCTACACCGCCTCACCGCAATGGCTGATGCGCCAGGCCTTGCAGGACCTCATCAAAGCCCTGCCTTGGGCCACCGGCGGCACACTCCTTTGGATCCTGATCGCCTACTGGTTTCACCAGTCGATCATCGACGCCGTCACCGGCGGCCGCGAGGTCACCCGCAAGGAGGAGCCGCGGCTCTATAACCGGCTCGAAAATCTCTGCATTTCGCGCGGCATCACCATGCCGAAGCTCAAGGTGACCGAGGATCAGGCGCTTAACGCCTTCGCCAGCGGGCTGAACGAGAAACAATATTCCATCACCGTCACCCAAGGACTGCTCGACCATCTCAACGACAAGGAGATCGAAGCGGTCCTCGGCCACGAGCTGACCCATATTCGCAACGGCGATGTGCGGATGCTGGTGATCGCCGTCATCATCACGGGCGTTATCGGCTTCTTCGCCGAACTTCTGTTCCGTGTGGTGTTCCAAGGCGGCTGGGGCTGGGGCGGCGGCCGATCGAGCTCCAGCGACAGCGACCGCGGCAAGGGCGGCGGCGGCGCTGCCATTTTCATCGCCATCGCGCTGGTCGCCGTGGCGTGGCTGCTCTCGGTGGTGATCCGTTTCGCGCTGTCGCGAAAGCGCGAGTATCTCGCCGACGCCGGATCGGTCGAGCTGACCAAGGACCCGGACGCCATGATCTCGGCATTACGCAAAATCGAAGGCCGCGGCGAGCTGGAAGGCGCAACCTCGGCGGTCATGGAGATGTGTATCGACAACCCCCGCGAGGGCTTTGCCGATCTTTTTGCCACCCATCCCTCGGTCGAAAGCCGCATCACGGCGCTGGTTCAGTTTGCCGGGGGGCACGATCCGGGCCCGCTCGACCTGCCGGAGGAAACTCAGGGCGAATTGCCGCAACAGAATGCGCGGGAGCAGCAGGAGCCTGGCGCGCCCGGGCCCTGGAGCGCCGACGCCCCTGCTGCCAAGCCGTTCCTGCCGCCGGAGCCCCCTGTCACACTGGGCGGGCCAGCTCCGTCCGGTCCCCCGGGGCCCTGCGGTTCATCGCGTCAAAACTGAGAAATAAGCAACCATCCCGTGAAACTTCGCGTTCGCCTGTTGGTATCGGGGGAAATGTCCCGCCATGTCGGGGTCGGCAATTGTATTGAACGCCCCATCTGCCATGTTTCCGACCTGCATTGGGGTGATACCGCGCTGATTCGGCGCGGAGGGTGGGTATGGCAAAGCCTGCAGTGATTTTGGTAGGCGCGGACAAGGGCGGCGTCGGCAAGACGACCGTCTCGCGCGCGTTGCTCGACTATTTCATCGCCCATAACATCCCGACCCGCGCCTTTGACACCGAAAGCCCGAAGGGCACTCTCAAGCGCTTCCACCCCGACGTTACCGAAGTGGTGGACATGCATTCCACCCCCGACCAGATGAAGATCTTCGACACCCTGTCGAACACGGACGCGCAGGTGACGGTGATCGACATCCGCGCCGGACTGCTTTCAACCACGCTGCGGTCGCTGCGCGATATCGGATTTCTCGATGCCGCGAAAAAGGCCCAGCTCACCTTCACGGTGTTTCACATCCTCGGCCCCTCGATCGCCTCGCTCAGCGAAATCGACGAGACCGCGGGATTTATGGACGACGCCCACTACATCCTGGTGAAGAACTTCATCAACAACACCACCTTCTTCGAGTGGGACCCGGCGACCTACAATTCCTATTTCAACAAGATCAAGGACGCCCACGACATCACCATCCCGAAGCTCAACGAGATGGC
>JAYTFS010000322.1:0-10546 GCA_043734185.1 Pseudolabrys sp.
CACGAAGCCAAAGCCGTCCTGGCCAATTTTGCAGCCCGGATGAACGATGACGCCATCTCCGATCATCGAATTGGCGACTGCCGCTCCTGCGCCAATTGAGCAATCGCGTCCGATTCGCACTTCCGTCCCGATCACAGCATTGGCGCCGATCACGCTGCCGGTGCCAATCTCGGCCCTTGGGCCAATGACCGCGCCGGGCTCGACGGTGACGCCGTCTTCCAGCCGCGCGGCTGGATCCACATGGGCGCCAGTGATCGATCCGGCTTTGACGAGCGAGGACGGTCGCAGCGCATTCGGAAAAAGCTCTCGCGACACCATCACGAATGCCCGGTAGGGCTCGCGGACGGCGAGCGCCGGCACATTAGCCGGCAGATGTTTGGCGAGCGCCGCCGTGGTCAAACACGCGCCGGCATGCGTTGTGGCGGCCTGGTCCGCGTATTTCTTATGATCAAAGAACGTAAGATCGTTTGGCGTCGCGCGATCGAGCGGGGCAATATTGGCGATTCGGCGCTCATGCGGCGGCGGTGCCGGCGCAACACCGATTAACTTGGCGATCTCAGCAAGCGTGAGACCCCGTGTGCGCCTTAGGAATACTGGCTCGCTCATGTTGCCCTGGCCGTGCCGCCAATCGCGGCCCAGATCAGAACCTGGCGCCGCCGCTGAAGCGGAATATTTGCGTGCGATCGGCAGGATCCTGGGTGATCGGATACGCCAAATCGAAGCGCAGCGGACCGAGGGGTGAATCCCAGATCAAACCGATGCCGACTGACGAGCGGATTGTTTTGTTGTCGTTGACAGCGAGTGTTTCACCCGTTCTAGCCCAACTGGTCGGGCCCTGGTAATTCCACAACGAACCGGCGTCGACAAATCCCGCCAGCTTGATGCCGATCTCTTTCGGCAAGAAGTAGAGCGGCGTTTGCGCCTCGAAACTCGCACCCCAGTACATCGTGCCGCCGAGCGCGTCGTTGGTTGTCCCCACGGTCAGGTCGCGCGGGCCGATACCGGCTGGAGCAAAACCGCGCACAAGGTTTGGCCCCATCTGGAAGTGATCCAGCATGCGCAGGTCCTTGCCGCCCCAGCCCGTGAGATTGCCGCCCTGGAACTTGAGAACGCCGACCACGTCCGTAACCAGTTCATAGTAATTCCGTGTTTCAAACGACGAGCGAATGAAATTCACGTCACCGCCGACGCCCGCGAAATCCTGCTTGAATTCGGCATACAGGCCGCTTGTCGGAGTTTTGTTATTGTCGACGGTGTTATAGGCCAGCGTGTAACCGACGAGCGAAACCAGAACCGGGCCGGCTGACAATTCCTTGCGGACGGCCAGCGAAGCTTCGCCGTCGGCGTAGCAGTTGCCGCCATCGTTCAACGGCGGACCCGGTGGACCGCCCGCTTGGCGAATAGCTTCGTTGGCTGGGCTTACGCCAGGCCCGCCATTTTGCGTTGCATATGGCGAATTAATACAATTATTGTACAGGTCGGGCAGCGTAATTTCCTGGCGGTAAATCGAATAACGCGGCTGGAACGACAATTCCTCGGTCAAAGCAAAGCCGAGGCGCAAGTTCATGCCAATCATCTTGGTGTTGTACGACACATAGGACGTGGCCTGATTTTCCTTCCAGAAAAGATCGATGCCGCCGCCCATGCGGTAGCCGAGCAGATAGGGCTCGACGAACGACAGATCGACGCCGCGCGTGTACTGACCGTAAGTCACCGACGCCTTGGCATATTGACCGCGGCCCATCAGGTTTCGATCGGCGACGCTGGCCTCGGCGATAAATCCATCGGAGGTCGAATATCCGCCGGCGATTGAGAATTCGCCGGTCGATTGTTCCTCGACATCCACGTTGATGACGACACGGTCGGGTGCCGAGCCCGGCTCGTTGGTAATCTTGACCGTTTTGAAGAAGTTCAGATTCTTCAGCCGGCGCTCAGCACGATCGATCAGCGCGCGGTTATAGGCATCGCCCTCTCCGAGGTCGAATTCACGGCGAATGACATATTCGCGGGTCCGGATGTTGCCGCGAACATTGATACGCTCAATGTAGGCGCGCACGCCTTCCTCGACCACGAAGGCGAGGTTGATCGTCTTGGTCTCGAAGTTGCGGTCGCCGCGCGGCCGCACATTGGCGAAGGCATAGCCGCGTTTAGCGGCCTCGATCGTGATCGCCTCGACGGACTTTTCGACGAGGTCGGCGTTGTAAACCCTGCCGGCGCTGATCTTGAGGCTGCCTCGCAGCGAGCCGGAGTCGATTGCGCGGACGTTCGAGATCACGTCCAGTGTGCCGACACGGTACTGACTGCCCTCGTCGATCGTAAAGGTGACGATGAATCCCTTTCGCGCCGGATCGTACTCGCCAACCGCCGACACGATGCGGACATCCGCATAACCCTGCTTGAGGTAGAAGCGGCGCAACAGGTCGCGGTCGGCTTCCACGCGATCAGGATCGTAAATGTCGGTCGTCTGCAAAAAGCTGAGCCAATTGCTGATCGATGTCTTGATGACATCCATCAGGCGGCCCGACGAGAATGCCCGCGCCCCTATAAAGCGGACGTCTTTCACGCCAGTCTTGTCGCCCTCTTTGATTTCGAAAACCAAATCGACGCGGTTGTTTGGCAGTTCAATGAACTTCGGCTCGACCGTGACGTCGAAACGACCACTGCGGTGATAAATTTCGATGATCCGCTGTACGTCAGCCTGCACGGTCGGCTTCGATAGCGTACCGCGCGGCTTGGACTGCACTTCCGCTTTGAGCTGGTCGTCCTTGGCTTTCTTGTTGCCCTCGAAAGCAACACGATTGATGACGGGATTTTCGACAACCGTAACGACCAGCCGGCCGCCGGCGCGATTGATGCGGACGTCCGAAAATAGCCCGGTGGCGTAAAGTGATTTCAGGCCTTCGTCGATTTCCCGCGGTCCAAGTTGGCCGCCAGACCCGGCGCGGAAATAGGAGCGGACAGTGTCGGCTTCGACCCGGCGATTACCTTCCACGGCGATGGAATTGACTGTCTGCGCAACCGCGACGCCCGAGGACGCAATGGTCACGCCAACGGCACCGACAAGGGTACCGCCGAGGACCGCACAGCAAATGGTCAGTCCCCGAACAAACCGCACACAACGTCCCATTCTTAACGCGCCCTTTTGATCCTTAGCGGCCGCCCCCGCTGCGGATTTAGACAGACTGCTGGGCTAGGTTTTCGTCCGCTTTGTACAGCGTTTTAGCCGCACTGCAAACGATACTCCGCGCCCAATTTCCCTTTCCTGTCATAAAGTTGCCGGATAGCAACGTATCAGGAAGACCCCGGGAAGAAGATGCCTTTTATGTCATTAAAGGTTGCAAAAATCATCAACATGAGGACGAGAGCCAACCCAATCCGGAAGCCTAATTCCTGGGCCCTTTCGGAGAGGGGCCGGCCGCGAATCGCCTCAACTGCATAGAACAAAAGGTGACCGCCATCGAGCAGCGGGATCGGGAACAGGTTCAATAACCCGATCGAGACCGAAAGCACTGCCGTGAGATGGATCAGGGCCACAAAGCCGGCCGTAGCCACTTGGCCCGACACTTGGGCGATGCGGATCGGCCCCCCGAGTTGGTCGGCGGCCTCACGCCCGGCAAAGACCCCGCCGATGTAGGAAAGCGTGCGCTCAACGACAAACCAGGTCTCCTGCGCGCCCATAACAACGGCCGGCAGCGGTCCGAACTTCTCCGTCTTGATGTCTCCGGGCGCCATAGAGCGGCTGATCCCCAACACGCCAAGCCGATGAACATTGCCGAAATTGTCTTTGAGTTCCTTGAGTTCGGGAACCGCCTTTATCGTGACCAGCGCGCTGCCCCGCTCGACCTGGACATTGATAGGTTCGCCGGCGCTGACGCTGACGATGCGCTGCATGTCCGAGAAGCTGTCGATCTTGTTGCCGTTGATGCTGATCACGAGGTCGCCGGGCTGAAAGCCGGCCTTCTGCGCGGCACTTCCCGGCTGCACCGCATCGACGCGGGCACTGGTGGTCTGCTTGCCAATTGTCATGAAAATGCCGGCGAAAATAACGATCGCGAGAATGAAATTCGCAATGGGACCGGCCGCGACAACGGCCGCCCGGGAACCCACAGGCTTATGAATGAAGCTGTCGCGCTTCTCGGCTTCGCTCATGCCTGCGGCGGCCGCGTGGTCCGGCACGCTCGCCGCATTGTCGTCGCCAAAAAACTTTACGTAACCGCCAAGCGGAACCGCGGAAATTTTCCATCGCGTGCCGTAACGATCGTTGAAGCCGATGATTTCGGGGCCAAAGCCGATCGAGAAAACGACGACCTTGATGCCGCACCAGCGGGCCACGAGAAAATGGCCAAGCTCATGGAAGAAAACGACAATCGTCAGCACAAACAGGAACGGCACCAGATAGCCTACGAGACCGCCGCCGAAAGCGCTCAAGCCCCCCATAATGTCCATACTCATTACAACCCCTCGCCCCGTCCCCGGTATGGCGCCACATTGGTTAGCGCAAGCTTACTAGGATGACTTTGCGGCAATTTCAGGCAAGAGGGCTGAGGCCATACTTCTCGCAATATGGTCAACGGCGAGGGTCGCATCGAGCCCGGCCGGCTCACCCAAAAGGCCGCGTGCTGCCGCCGCATCGAGGGTTGCGTCCACAAGCGCGGTAATGGCCGGGAAACCGATACGTTTGGCGATGAATTCGCTGACCGCGACCTCATTCGCGGCGTTGAGGACGGTCGGGGCCGCCCCGCCGGTCTCCATGGCAGTACGTGCGAGACGGAGCGCGGGGAAGCGGACGAGGTCGGGCTCTTCAAAGGTTAATTCGCGCACTTGCGCCAGATTGAGCCGCGCCGCCGGGCCGTCAATGCGTTGCGGCCAAGCCAGACAATGAGCGATCGGAATGCGCATGTCGGGGGCGCCGAGTTGGGCAACCACCGAGCCGTCGCGAAATTCCACCATCCCGTGGATCACCGATTGCGGATGCACAATTGCGTCAATTTCATCTGGCTGCAGCGCGAATAAATGGTGTGCTTCAATCAGTTCGAGGCCCTTGTTCATGAGCGTCGCGGAATCGATGGTGACCTTCGCGCCCATCGTCCAGTTCGGATGTTTTAGCGCCTGCTCAACGGTCGCCGCCTTGATGGCTTCGAGCGTCCAGGTGCGAAACGGACCGCCGGAGGCTGTCAGGATCACGCGCTTGACGTCCTCGCGCGGGCCGGCGCCAAGCGCCTGAAACACAGCATTGTGTTCGGAGTCGGCCGGCAGGATTGTGGCTCCGGTAATTGCCGCCCGGCGCATGAAAAATCCGCCGGCGCAAACCAGGCATTCCTTGTTGGCGAGCGCGACCATGGCGCCGCGTTCGACGGCGGCAAGCGTTGGTTTAAGTCCGATCGCGCCGCTGATCGCCGCCATTACCCAGTCCGCGGGACGCTGAGCGGCCTCGACCAGAGCGCCCTCGCCCGCCGCTGCTTCAATGCCACTACTGGCCAGCGCATCTTTGAGCTCGTTGTAGTAAGCGGGATCGGCCACAACCGCGAGGCGTGCGCCAACTTCGCGGGAAATTTTTGCGAGCTCGGCTGCATTGCTGCGCGCGGTGAGTGCTTCGACGCGATAGCGCGTCGGATTCCGCTTGATCAAATCGATGGTGCTGGCGCCGATCGACCCGGTAGCGCCAAGAATGGTGATGCTGCGCACTGCGGCAGCCGAAATCGGATTCGACCGGGCGAGGCTGGAGGGTGAAACAGTTGGCGTCATGGGTTCACCATACCAGCAGGCCGCGCGTCGCGCCGTCGAATCCGCCACGTAGTAAACCGAGCAAACAGGCAAAGAGGCTTGCAGCCCAGAAACCGTCGAGCCGGTCCATCACGCCGCCATGACCGGGAATGAACCCGCTGGCGTCCTTGGCGCCGAACTGGCGCTTAATCCAGGACTCCAGTAGATCGCCTAGTTGTGAAACCACGGAAAGCAGCAAGGCAATGCCGGCGATTGCAGCGCTGTTGAACGTACCGAACAGGCGGGCCACCAGAACCGCCACGATCATCGCACCAATAGCGCCGGCCAGTGCACCCGACCAGGTTTTTTTCGGGCTGACCGCGGCCATCAATTTCGGCCCGCCGATGGCGCGGCCGGCAAAGTAGCCGGCAATATCGGTCGTCCACACGACCGCGAACAACAATATGATCGCAAAAAATCCCACCTCGGCGTCGTGCCGCAAGATTACGGGCGCAGCCAACAACGCTCCAGCATAAAAAACGCCGGCGACGATCCAATTGAAGCCTTCGACCAGTTTAGTCCATTCCCACAGAACGGCGACAGCGGCGGCGGCCCAGAATATCGCAAACGGCCAGCCGCCAAGATAAGCCACCAATATCGCGACCGGCGCCAACACCGCGGCGGAAATAATTCGCAGCACGAGATTGTTCACGGGGTCAGGACCCGGTCTTTGCGACGAGTCCGCCAAACCGGCGTTCGCGGTGCTGATATTCCAAGATCGCCGCTTCAAGCGCATTCCGGTCGAAGTCGGGCCAGTACGTCGGCACGAACACCAATTCGCTATAAGCAGATTGCCACAGCAGAAAATTTGACAGCCGCTGCTCGCCGCTGGTGCGAATGATGAGATCTGGATCCGGTACATCGGGTGCGTCGAGAAAGCGGCCAAGCGTATCCATGGTCACGTCCGCCGTCTTGAGCGCGCCGCACTCGATCTCCTCGGCCATGCGACGCGATGCGCGCGCAATTTCCTGCCGCGAGCCGTAATTGAATGCCACCACCAAGGTCAGCCCGCTGTTGGCGCGCGTGAGTTCTTCCGCCTCAGCCAGCAGGCGGGCGATATCGGGCTCCAGTCCTTCGCGCTCGCCGATAATGCGCACCCGCACATTGCTTTTGTGTAACTCGGCGAGATCGTTGCGAATAAAGCGCCGCAGCAGACCCATCAGCTCATGCACCTCGGACGCCGGCCGCGACCAATTTTCCGCACTGAAGGAAAAGATAGTGATGAAGCTGATGCCGATTTCGCCTGCCGCGCGGATCGTGCGCCGCAGCGCCTCAACGCCGCGCCGGTGCCCTTCGGCGCGCGGGAGACCGCGCGCCGCCGCCCAACGCCCATTGCCATCCATGATGATGGCGACATGGCGCGGCACTTCGAATGCCGGGGATGCGCTCGTTGGGTCCTCTGCCTCGGGCATCTGTTTCACACCTCACACCGTGAGGATGTCCTTTTCCTTGCCAGCGAGCATGTGATCGATTTCGGCGATACCGGCATCGGTCGCCTTTTGAACTTCGGCGGTGAAGCGGTCGTGGTCGTCTTTGCTGATGCCGTCTTTCTCGAGCTTCTTGATCACGTCAAGCGCATCGCGCCGTACGTGGCGCACCGCAATACGCGCGGACTCAGCATATTTATGCGCCAGCTTCACCAGTTCCTTACGCCGATCCGTGTTCAATTCAGGGATGCGCAGCCGGATGGTCTGGCCTTCCGTCGCGGGCGACAGGCCGAGATTGGAGTCGACGATGGCCTTTTCTACAGGCTTCACCAGCGAGCGATCCCAGACGTTGACCGAGATCATGCGCGGCTCCGGCACGGTTATGCTCGCGCACTGAACGAGCGGCATCTGCGAGCCGTAGGCTTCCACCATCACCGGGTCGAGCAGATGCGCGGAAGCGCGACCAGTCCGCAAACCGGATAGTTCTTCCTTGAGCGCGGCGCTTGCGCCATGCATGCGGCGTTTGATGTCATTGATATCGTGCGTTTCGTTTGCCATAGCGATCCCCCGTATAGCGCACCCTCGTTTTAACCAACGATGGTCGCGCGTCCTTTGCCGCGTAGAACGGACTCGATGGCGCCTGTCTCGGCGATCGAAAACACGATGATAGGTATTCGGTTTTCCCGGGCAAGCGCGAAGGCGGTGGAGTCCATGACCCGCAGGTCCTTTTCGATCGCCTCCTGATGACTGATACGGTCGTAACGCTTGGCTTTCGGGTCTTTCTTAGGATCAGCGGTATAAACACCGTCCACATTGGTGGCCTTGAGTACGGCCTGACACTCGAGCTCCGCCGCCCGCAACACGGCGGTCGTGTCGGTGGTGAAGAACGGGTTGCCGGTTCCGGCCGCCAGCAGCACGACGCGGCCTTTGCCGAGATTTTTCTGCGCGCGCTTGCGGTTATAGGTCTCGCACACGGCTGTCATGGCCAGCGCCGACAGCGTGCGCGCTTCGCGCCCGGCGCGCTCAATGGCCGCTTCCAGCACCAGGCAGTTCATCACCGTCGCCAGCATGCCCATGGTGTCGCCGACCGTGCGTGGCACCCCGCGCTCTGATACTTCGACGCCGCGAAAAATGTTGCCGCCGCCAACCACCACACCAAGCTCGACACCGAGCTTTGCCGTCGCCACCAAATCGCCGGCAAGACGTTCTACCGTGGCCTGATCGATGCCGAATCCGGAAGCGCCCGTGAGCGCCTCTCCGGATAATTTGACAATGACTCGACGGTAGGCCGGATCACTCATGCGGCGCGATCCTTGATTTCAAACGTCTTAGCTCTGACCCGCTGCCGCCGCGACCTCGGCGGCGAAATCGGTTTCCTGCTTCTCAATTCCCTCGCCCAGCCCGTAACGCACAAATCCGGCGATCTTGATCGTGCCGCCCACCTTGCCTTCGGCTTCTTTCAGCGCTTGCGCGACGGTTTTCTTGTCGTCGAAGATAAACGGTTGCTCGACCAGACAGACTTCCTTGTAGAAGGTCTTGAGGCCAGACTCGACGATCTTCTCGATCACGTTTTCCGGCTTGCCCTGCTGGCGGAATTTGTCAGCCAATACATCTTTCTCGCGTTTGACCAAGGTTGGATCGATACTGGCCTGATCAAGCGCCTGCGGATTAGCCGATGCGACGTGCATAGCGATCTGGCGGCCGAGCGCGGTCAGTTCGTCCGCCTCGCCGGGAGACTCCAAGGCGACAATGACACCGATCTTGCCGAGGCCATCGCTCACAGCGCTATGGACATAAGCGCCGATTGCGCCCTTCGACACCGACAAGGCAGCGGCTCGACGCAACGTCATGTTCTCGCCGATCTTGGCGATTGTGTCGGCAATCGATTCAGCGACCGTGATGCTGCCTGCCTTGGCGGCGTTGATCTTGTCGACATCGGTGCCGACGTCGAGCGCCACATTGGCGATCATCTTTACAAGGCCCTGGAACAGGTCGTTGCGGGCGACAAAGTCGGTTTCCGAATTGACCTCGACCATCACGCCTTTCGTGCCTTGTACCTGGACGCCGATCAGACCTTCGGCCGCAACACGTCCGGATTTCTTGGCAGCCTTGGACAGTCCCTTCTTGCGCAGCCAGTCCTGAGCGGCCTGCATCTCACCATTGGTCTCGGTGAGCGCCGACTTGCAATCCATCATGCCGGCGCCTGTCGACTCGCGAAGCTCCTTGACCATTTGGGCGGTAATATTTGCCATCGAATTTTTCCTTCACGGGTCGCGAGTGACGCCAAGCCAGCAACGGCGGATCACTCCGCCGTCAGTTCTTTGGCCTTCTTGACCCAGCCGTCGACGCGGCCCGGAAGTCCTACTTCTTCGCCGATATTGTGCGTGGCCTTTTCATTGAGCTCGGCGATCTGCGTGAGATGGAAGATGCCGAGATCGTTGAGTTGCTTCTCGATCGCCGGCGACACGCCAGGCAGCTTTTTGAGATCGTCGGCAACGCCGCGGGGGCCCGCGAGCGGTTCGAAGCCGAGATCACCAACGGCCGGCACGACCGGTGCCGATTCCATCATCGGCTTTTCGGCAGCCCCGAGATCGACGCCGTGTTCGCCTTGGGCACGCGAGATGCCGTCAAGCGCCGCGCGCGCGATCAGGTCGCAATACAGTGTCACAGCGCGAGCCGCATCGTCGTTTCCAGGCACCGCATAGGTAATGCCGGCCGGATCGCAATTGGTATCGACAATCGCCGCGACCGGAATATTGAGCCGGCGCGCTTCTTTGATGGCGATGTCTTCTTTGTTGGTGTCGATCACGAACAGCATGTCGGGCACGCCGCCCATGTCCTTGATGCCACCGAGCGAGCGGTCGAGCTTGTCGCGCTCGCGCTGCATGGTGAGGCGCTCTTTTTTGGTGTAGCCGCCGGTCTCGCCGGACGAGAGCATCTCGTCGAGCTTGCGCAGCCGCGAGATCGAGCCGGAAATTGTCTTCCAGTTGGTCAGCGTGCCGCCGAGCCAGCGCGAGTTGACGAAATATTGCGCCGATTGCTTGGCCGCGTCCGCGATGGCGTCCTGCGCCTGGCGCTTGGTGCCGACGAAAAGGATGCGGCCACCCTTCGCGACTGTATCGCTGACCGCCTGCAAGGCGCGGTGCAGCATCGGCACGGTTTGGGCGAGATCGACGATGTGAATGTTGTTGCGGGTGCCGAAGATGTATTGACCCATCTTCGGGTTCCAGCGGTGGGCCTGATGGCCAAAGTGCACACCAGCTTCCAATAGCTGACGCATTGTGAAGTCAGGAACTGCCATAATCTTCTCCGGTTGATCCGCCGCGGGTGTGTGTGAGCCCCGTAAAGGGACCACC
>JAYTFS010000323.1:0-2493 GCA_043734185.1 Pseudolabrys sp.
TTCAACGAACCGGCCGGCGGCCAAGTGGTGTTTCACCTGCACTTGCATGTGATGCCGCGCCACAACGGCGTGGCGCTCTTGCCGCCGGCCAGCCGCAAGAAAGACGGCAAGGTGCTGGAAGAGAATGCGGCCAAGCTGATCGCGGCGCTGGGCTAGAGCGGGATGGGTCTAGTTTGAATCGATTGGGGATTCCCAAATCGGAAGGCTTCTGATTCAACATGCTGACTGGGGAGGAGGCCAGCATGGATGGGACGAGCCTATTCGGACGACCTTCGTGAGCGGGTGGTGAGGGCTGTCATCAAAGGCGGCCTGTCGCGGCATCAGGCGGCGGCCCAATTTGGAGTGGGCATCAGCACGGCGATCAACTGGGTACAGCGCTTCCTCGAGACCGGCAGCGTCAAACCGGACCAGATCGGCGGCTATAGGCCAAAGAAGATTGCGGGGCCGCACCGCGAATGGCTGATGCAACGGTGCGGGAAGGATTTTACCGTGCGCGGGCTGGTGGCCGAACTCGCTGAGCGTGGCCTCAAGGTCGATTACCGCACGATGTGGGAGTTCCTCCACGCTGAGAAGCTCAGTTATAAAAAAAGACGCTGATTGCCGCCGAGCAGGATCGTCCCGATGTCGCCCGGCGGCGGGCGCAGTGGACCAAGTATCGAAATCGGATCGATCCCACTCGGCTGGTGTTCATCGATGAGACCTGGACCAAAACCAATATGGCGCCGCTGCGGGGCTGGGCGCCGCGCGGTCAACGCATCAAAGCCAAGGTGCCGCACGGCCGCTGGCAGACCATGACCTTCATGGCCGCTTTGCGCCACGATCGCATCACCGCTCCATGGTTCATCGAGGGGCCGATCAATGGCGAAGCCTTCCTTCTCTACATCGAGAAGGTTCTGGTCCCGACCCTGCGGCACGGCGACATCGTCATCATGGACAATCTCGGCTCACACAAGGCCAACGCCGTTCGTCGCGCCATCCGTGCCGCCGGTGCCCGGCTCTTCTACCTGCCGAAATACTCGCCCGACCTGAACCCGATCGAGCAGTTCTTCGCCAAGTTCAAACACTGGCTACGCAAAGCCGCCCAGCGAACCACCGAGGCCGTCTACGATGCTATCGCCCCGATCCTCGACACCGTCTCACCGGCCGAATGCGCCAATTACTTCGCCAACGCCGGATATGGCCAAACCTAAACCCATCCCGCTCTAGTGTCCCGAATCTGAAGTTCGTCGGACTCCAAATCGACTCGATGATAGCGGACTCTCCTGATTTTGGGGAGGATTGGTCATGGGTCGATGCTTTGCCCCGCTGGGGCTAGATGAAGCGGAACGCGCTGAGTTGACGTCGCTGGCGTCGCGCCGGAGCACGGCACAGGCCTTGGCGCTGCGGGCTCGGATCATCCTGGCCTGTGCTGAAGGCGAGCAAAGCAAGGTGGTGGCGACCCGCCTGGCTGTTGATCCCGACACGGTTAGCAAGTGGCGTCGTCGCTTTGCCGAGCATCGGCTTGAAGGTCTTTGGGACGAGCCGCGATCGGGGACACCGCGCACTATCGAAGATGCCCGGATCGAGGCGGTGATCGTCCGTACCCTTGAGACGACGCCCCCCGACGCCACCCATTGGAGTTCACGCGGCATGGCTCGGGCCTGTGGGCTGTCCGTCTCCACGGTACAGCGGATATGGCGCGCCTTCGGCCTGCAACCGCATCGGTTGGAGACTTTCAAACTCTCGACCGATCCCGACTTCGTCGCCAAGGTTCGCGACATTGTCGGCCTCTACGTGACCCCGCCAGAGCGCGCCATCGTGCTGTGCGTCGATGAGAAGTCGCAGATCCAGGCCCTGGACCGCAGCCAGCCCATGCTGCCCATGCGACCTGGCCAGCCGGCGCGTCGCAGTCACGACTACAAACGCCACGGCGTCACCTCGCTGTTTGCCGCCCTCGACATCGCAACCGGCCGGGTCATCGGCAAGTGTTACGGGCGCCATCGCGCCAAAGAGTTCCGCAAGTTTCTCGATGAGATCGAAGCCGCCGTACCCGACGGTCTGGACGTTCATCTCGTCATGGACAATTACGCAACCCACAAGACGCCGCGCATCCGCAACTGGTTGGCCAAGAGGCCGCGCTGGCACGTTCATCTGACGCCAACCAGTTCATCCTGGCTCAATCAGGTCGAACGTTTCTTTGCCCTCATCACCGAGCGCAAGATCAGACGCGGCATCTATCAAAGTGTGGCTGCACTACGCGCCGACATCACGTCCTTCATCGAACATCACAACGCCCACCCAAAGCCGTTCCGATGGACAAAATCAGCCGACGACATTCTCAGTTCAATCGAACGCTTCTGTGCTTACAATTCGCCAACCAAGGCTTAAAATGCCACGAACTTTTGGTTCAGGACACTAGGCCGCCGCTTCCAATTCGGCATCGAGGTCGGAAATGACATCCTCGAATGCGGAGATGGCCTGCTGAACCGCCGCGATCTGCATCAGCTCCCAGCC
>JAYTFS010000324.1:0-3615 GCA_043734185.1 Pseudolabrys sp.
CGGCATCAACATCGTGCTGAAGGCGCTGGAAGCTCCGGTTCGCCAGATCTCGGAGAACGCCGGTGTCGAGGGCTCGATCGTGGTCGGCAAGATCCTCGAAAACAAGTCCGAGACCTTCGGCTTCGACGCCCAGACCGAGCAATATGTCGACATGCTCGAAAAGGGCATCATCGACCCGGCCAAGGTGGTGCGTACCGCCCTGCAGGACGCTTCCTCGGTTGCCGGCCTGCTGGTGACCACCGAAGCCATGGTCGCCGAACTGCCGAAGGAGCCGGCCCCGCCGATGCCCGGCGGTGGCGGCGGCATGGGTGGAATGGGCGGCATGGGCTTCTAAAGCCCGTCAACCAGCATCAATAATGATCGAAGGCCGCCTCCGGGCGGCCTTCTTTTTTGGCGCATGATCGGGAGGTTTGCTACTTAACAACGGCACTGATTCTTTTCCCTTGAGGAATTTCACATGCGCGCGCTCGTGCTCTGCCTGTTCGGTCTGGTGACGGCTTCGGATCTCGCTCTGGCCCAGATGAAACTCCCCTCCAAGGCAGCAGCACCCGCACCGGGCGGCAGCGAAGTCCGGTATTTCACCTCGATTGATGGCCTGATGAACGGCAACGCCGACGTCGTCCTCAAGGAGACCCGCCAGGGCAAGACCGTCACGTCAGCCGTGCTCGACGTCTGCTACCCCGTCGAAAAGGGCTCCGACCGCAAGGACCGCTTTGTCGCCAACCTCACCGTCAGCGGGGCGAACCTGACCGGCTCGACGCAAAGCCTCAGCGACAAACTGCCGGTCACCATAAAACTCGCGCGCAAAGGCTCTGGCGACAGTTTCGAATTCCGCGGCCAGATCACCATCGGCCAGGCGGTGACCGAAGTGGCCTCGACCGACAATTCCGATCTCAGCGAGAAGGAATTTCTGGAAAACCAGACCACCGACGACGGCATCACGCCGGCGCCGAAGGATTTTACGGAAGTGTCGCCGGAATCGATCGGCGTGCGGGTGAAGCTCGATGCGGCGCTGGATTTCCTCAAAAGCCTGAAGGGCGAGGCCGTCGAGGTCAGCCTGAGCAGCCTGTCGATTTCCTGCGACGCACTGCGCGCCGGCGTGCAGACCATCAGCCTGACCGCCGATCCGGCGTTGGCGCCTGCGCTGATCGCCAAGGCCAAGGCGACATCAGGCGTGGTCGCCGCAGGCTGGACCACCGGCAGCGTCGAGATGGATCGCAGCATCCGTTTTGCCGCCGCCGACTGGCGCGATGGCGACAAGGTCAACAAGGACAAGATCGCAACTGCCGTCTCCGGCGTGCTGGCCAAAACACTGGCGGCAAAACCTACGGCGGCGGAGTGGAATGCCAACACCGGAAAACTGAAACTCAGCTTCAAGCGCCCGAGCCAGGTCTATCCCGCGCTCGCCCTCACCGAGAGCATCGAAGTCACCGCGCTGGTCTCGTCGGACAAACCGGGCAGCTCGGACCGGCTGATGCTGTGGATCTCGAGCCCGGTGACCACAACCACGGATGACGGTGCCGGCCCAAAACTGAACCTGTCCGAAGGCGCCAGCGGCGAGGAGGAAGGCGGCGAGCCGGAGGACGACAATGGCTCGGTCGAGGCGCTGGCAAAGGAATTCAAGGCCCAGCGCTGGGACGTCGACAAAGCGGCCTGGAAATAGCTGTTTTCCGCCGTTTGCTTCTCGATCGCTTCTAAATCCCGACGGCGGCTTTCCGCGCACCGCCATGCGGTCAGCGCATTTGACTTAGGCTGCTCAAGCGGCAATGAACACCGCTCCGTAATGGGTATTATCTTTTTTTGACGCGTTTTCTTCACGCGAACCGGTATCCACTTCGCTTGAAAACGCTCTAAGGATTCCACGCTGAATGGCGCGTTATGATGTCGTGATTGTCGGCGCCGGCCTTGGCGGCCTCACGGCCGGAGCGATCCTGGCGCGCGCCGGCCGCAAGGTGCTGGTGGTCGAGCGCGGCAATTCGGTCGGCGGTGCGGCGTCGAGCTACAAATCCGGCGAGCTGTTTGTCGAGGGATCGCTGCACGAAACCAGCGATCCACATGACCCGCGCGATCCCAAGCATGATGTGCTGACGCGGGCCGGCGTGATCGACGCCGTCAAATGGATCCCCTCCGGCGCGTTCTACCAGGCGCGCGGCGGCCCGCTCGATCAGCCGTTCCTGATGCCCGACGATTTCGACGCCGCGAAGGCTGCGCTGACCGAACGCTTTCCGGAAGCAAGCCGCGGCATCGACCAACTGCTCGGCGAGATGCAGAGCATCGTCGCCGTCATGAATCAATTTTCGCAAAGCGACGACGCACTCGAAAATTCGCGCGACACTCTGGACGCCCTGATCAAGCGATTGCCTGACGCCGCGGACTGGCCGCTGTCGCTGTCGCAAAAGCTCGACCGCGTATTCGGCGACCATGAAGCGGTCAAATGCGCGCTCGCCGCCAATCTGTCCTACTTCCACGACGACCCCGCCACGCTGTGGTGGATCTATTTCGCGATGGCGCAGGGCAGTTATCTGCAGAGCGGCGGCCACTATGTGCAGGGCGGCTCGCAGCGGCTTTCCAGCGCGCTCGCCCGCGCCATCAAGGTCGCCGGCGGCGAAGTGCTGGTACGCCGGATCGTCAGCGCGATTGCGCTCGGCGATATCAAGGGCGTCACTCACACCGCCAAGGACGGCAGCGATCCCAAAACCGTGGAATGCGCGCGGATCATCGGCAACGCCGCACCCGCCGCCCTTGCGCCGTTGATGCCGGCGGACGCCGCCGAACGACTGAGCCAAAGCTATGCCCGGCAAGCGCCCTCGACCTCGCTGTTCGCGCTGACGCTGGGTCTGGCAAAACCGCCACGCGAATTCGGCATCGCCGCCTACTCCACCCAATTGCTGCCGCCCTGGATGAAACGCTTGACCGATTACGCGCAAGGGGCGGCGCTGATGGCCGACGAGCCCGGCGAGCGCATGCCGCCGATGTCGGTGGTGGACTATGCCGCGATCGATTCCGGCGTGCCGACGCCGCCTTTTGTGCTCTCGATCCTCGGACCTGATTTGTTGTCGAATTGGGACGCCTCCGACATGGACGCCTATCGCGACAAGCGCGGGCGCTGGCAGGAGGCGATCGTGCGCTATCTCGCCTCGATCTATCCGGGGCTTGGCGGGGCCGTGGTCGCGTCCTCGTTCAACAGCGCGCTGTCGGTACGGCAATATCTCAACGCGCCCGACGGCGCCGTCTACGGTTTCGCGCCGACCCCGCCTCGCACTGATAGAACCAACCCGTTCCGTTCGCCGCGCACCGCGGTACCGGGTCTTTACCTGGCGTCGGCCTATGCCGGCTTCGGCGGCTACACCGGCGTCGTGCAGTCGGCCGGTGTCTGCGCGGACATGATTTTGCGCGAGGGTTGATGCACGCCACGTCGTCATTGCGAGCGCAGCGAAGCAATCCATTCTTTCTTGACGCCGCGCGATGGATTGCTTCGCTCCGCTCGCAATGACGGTGTTTGGCATAGGACGCAAATCCGCGATCCCGCGACGCCATGCGCCCGAGTGGTTGATGCCGTTTCTCCCAAAAACAAGGGAGCAGGGAATGCCGGATGCGCGCTGCACCCGCGATCTC
>JAYTFS010000325.1:0-9486 GCA_043734185.1 Pseudolabrys sp.
CGTTACTCCCGCCCCGATATGGTCGCGGTCTGGTCGCCGGAAACGAAATTCCGCATCTGGTTCGAGATCGAGGCGCACGCCGCTGACGCGATGGCCGAACTTGGCGTCATCCCGAAGGAAGCCGCCAAGACAATCTGGGCCAAGGGCAAGGCTGCAAAATTTGACGTGGCCCGCATCGACGCGATCGAAGCGGAAGTAAAGCACGATGTCATCGCGTTCCTGACGCACGTCTCGGAAATCGTCGGCCCGGAAGCCCGCTTCATGCATTCCGGCATGACATCGTCGGACGTGCTCGACACTTGCTTCAACGTGCAGCTCGTTCGCGCCGCCGATATATTGCTCGCCGACCTCGATGCATTGCTGGCCGCGCTCAAGCGTCGCGCGCTCGAACAAAAGATGACGCCGACCGTGGGCCGCTCGCATGGCATTCATGCGGAACCGACCACGTTTGGGCTCAAGCTTGCTTATGCTTACGCGGAATTCGCGCGCGGACGCGAGCGGGTGCTCGCCGCGCGAAAAGAAGTCGCCACCTGCGCCATTTCCGGCGCGGTCGGCACTTTCGCGCAGGTCGATCCGCGCGTCGAAGCCCATGTCGCCAAGGCAATGGGGCTTTCCGTTGAGCCGATCTCAACTCAAGTTATTCCGCGAGACCGCCACGCCATGTATTTCGCGACGCTCGGCGTCATCGCCTCTTCAATTGAGCGGCTGGCCACCGAAATTCGTCACCTGCAGCGCACCGAAGTGCTGGAGGCCGAAGAATTCTTCTCCGAGAAGCAGAAGGGCTCCTCGGCGATGCCGCACAAGCGCAATCCCGTGCTGTCGGAAAATGTCACTGGCCTCGCCCGGATGGTGCGCAGCTATGCGATGCCGGCGATGGAAAACGTCGCCCTCTGGCACGAGCGGGATATTACGCATTCTTCCGTTGAGCGCATGATCGGGCCGGACGCCACCGTCACGCTCGATTTTGCGCTGGCGCGGCTGGCCGGATTGATCGACAAGTTGCTGGTCTATCCAAAAAACATGCAGAAGAACTTGGATAAACTCGGCGGCCTCATTCATTCACAGCGCGTTCTGATCGCGCTCACGCAAAAAGGCGTGGCGCGCGAGGATGCCTACCGGCTGGTGCAGCGCAACGCCATGAAGGTCTGGGAAGGCGAAAAGGATTTTCTGTCGTTGCTCAAGGCCGACAAGGACGTGAGCGCCAAGCTGAGCGCCGCCGAACTCGACGCCAATTTCAACCTCGACCATCATTTCAAGCACGTCGACACCATCTTCAAGCGCGTGTTCGGCACCGCCTGACGCCGTGGCCGCCGCCGCCCCGAAAATTCTAGTGTTCGACTCCGGCCTCGGCGGGCTGACCGTCTATCGCGAAGTAGTCACCGCGCTGCCCGGCGCGCGCTTTGTTTATGTCGCCGACGACGCCGGTTTTCCCTATGGCAACCAGCCGGAAACGGCTTTGATCGCGCGCATCCTCGATGTCATTGGCAAGACGATCGCGGAACACTCCCCTGATCTGGTGGTCGTGGCCTGCAATACCGCGTCCACTATGGCGCTTACCGAATTGCGCGCGCGCTTTTCTGTACCCTTTGTCGGCACTGTGCCGGCCATCAAGCCGGCTTGCGCGCAGTCGAAAAGCAAGCGCGTGGCGGTGCTCGGCACGCAAGCCACCGTGAGCCGCGAATATACCCGCGCGCTGATCCGCGAATACGCGGCCGGCTGCGACGTCGCCCTGGTGGGCTCTTCGCACCTCGCAAGTTTCGCGGAAGCCGAGCTTGCAGGCACGCCGGCCGCCGCCGATGCGATCAAGGGCGAGATCGCCGCCTGCTTCGTCGATGCCGACGGGCGGCGCACTGATACGGTGGTGTTGGCCTGCACGCATTACCCGCTGCTGACCGCGCGCTTCCGCGCGATCGCGCCCTGGCCGGTCGATTGGCTGGATCCGGCACCGGCCATCGCGCGGCGCGTTGCGGACTTGATCGGACCGCACCCGCAAGCCGCGACCGTCGCGCCGCGCATCGTGTTCACGTCGGGACGCAAGCCCTCGCCGATATTGGCGGCTGCGCTAGCTAAATACGGCTTGTAAACTCCCGACAACATGCGGCTTCACTTCGAGAGCGCCGCGCCAGATCATGTCCCCGGCGACATACAAAATGATCGCCAGGCCGACATAGGCAATCCAGCGGTGCTTCTGCAGCAGGCGGGCGATGAAGCCGGCGGCGACGCCCATCATGACGATCGACAGGCCCAGCCCGAATATTAAAGCGGCCGGGTGATCCCTCGCAGCACCCGCCACCGCCAGAACGTTGTCTAGCGACATCGAGATGTCGGCCATCACTATCTGCCAGGCGGCCTGGCCAAAGCTCTGGCGCGGGGCATCGGTCACGGCCAAGGCGGGGTCGGCATGCGGGGCGCGTAGTTCGCGCCACATCTTCCAGCACACCCACAGCAGCAGAATGCCGCCCGCGAGCAGCAGGCCGACGATGTTGAGGAGTTCGACGGCCACGCTGGCGAACAGGATGCGCAGCACGGTGGCGGCGATGATGCCAACCAGGATGGCGCGTGCCCGCCGCTCCGGCGGCAGGCCCGCTGCCGCCAACCCGATCACGACCGCGTTGTCGCCGGCCAGCACCAGGTCGATCATGATGACCTGGAAAACGGCGGCGAGTGCTTCTGGCGACAAGGAAAGGAATTCAAGCATGGCGGGCCCTCGGCTTTAATCAGTCCGACATCACAGCCATATGGCTGCCAGAGGGGCCCGGCCTGATGGGGTGAAAATAGGGTGTTCCGGGAGCCCCGCAAGCCCCTCAAATGGCCCTTTTCCCACGGTTTGACACCCCCGGCCTGACCCCCTAAAACCCGCGCACCTTGCAGGCTTTCGGGCCGGCGGGGTTCCACGACCCGCGGTAGACCTTACGCTTAACGAGGTTCTGCCTGTCGGTTCCGGAGTGATCCGGGACAAAGGAGGGCGCGGTTTCCTCAAACTCGAACGTCACCAGAGGACGCGAATGACCAAGCGCCAAGAATCCAAGTACAAACTCGACCGCCGGATGGGCCAGAACATCTGGGGCCGTCCCAAAAGCCCGGTTAACCGGCGCGAATACGGCCCCGGCCAGCACGGCCAGCGCCGCAAGAGCAAGCTCTCCGACTTCGGTGTGCAACTTAAGGCCAAGCAGAAACTGCGCGGCTATTACGGCAACATTTCCGAGCGCCAGTTCCGCGGCATTTATGACGAAGCCATACGCATGAAGGGCGACAGCGGCGCCCACATGATCGGCCTGTTGGAGCGCCGCCTCGACGCGATCATTTTCCGCGCCAAGTTCGTGCCAACCGTTTTCGCGGCGCGCCAGTTCATCAACCACGGCCACATCAAAGTGGACGGCAAGCGGGTGAATATCCCGAGCTACCGCGTCAAGGTTGGCCAGGTTGTCGAGGTGAAGGAAAAATCGCACCAGATGAATCTGGTGCTCGAAGCTCAGGCCCTCACCGAGCGCGACGTACCCGACTACATCGACGTCGACAGTTCAAAGCTGACCGCGAAGCTGTCGCGCATTCCGGCTTTCGCCGATGTGCCCTACGCAGTGCAGATGGAGCCCCACTTGGTGGTGGAATACTACTCGCGCTAGCGCCGCTTCAGCGCCGACTGCTACCAAAACCCCCGCCCTCCAACGGCGGGGGTTTTGTTTTTGGCACCGCACCAAGTGGTTTTCGCCGCGAGCAAACGGCCCGCGACCACAGGTTATCCCCACAATCCTGTGCTGCACCGCACATATGGTAGGCACAATGGCACTATTTTCTACATATTGTGCTGAATTGCGGTAAAAGTGTGCGTCCTCGAATCAGAGGCATGCCTAGGGAGAATTCGCGATGAAAGGGATTGATGTCCTCAAGGGCTGGGTCGGCGCGTTGACCGAACTGGCACTTATGCTGCTGGCGTTGGCTATCGTGCTCGCGCTGTTGGTTGGTTCGCAACTGCCGTTCTTCGGCAATGTGACCGCCAACGTAATGTCCTTCGTGAAGGACTTGGGTGCCAATGGTCTGGTCGGCTTGATCACACTCGGGCTGATCCTCTGGCTGTTCTCAAACCGCAAGATGGATTGAGACCGGCGCGTCAGGCCGCCTAGCGCGGCTGGACGATACGGGTTGAGAAATACGACACTCAGGGTGGGGGTCTAGGCTCCCACCCGTTGTCTCATTCGCGCCAACCGAGGTTCGCGCCATGTGGAAATTTGTTGCCACTGCCAAGCAGGTATTGTGGGAATTCGTCGAGTTGGGGTTCCTCACCGTGCTCGCGATCGTCCTGATCCATCTCCTGCTCGGCCCTAATGCCGGCGACTATGTCGCGTCGGTAGCCGACAATGTGACGAAATTCGCCACGGCCGCGAGTTCAGGCATGATTGGTATCGTGATCGTCTTGTCGATCATCTACCTGGTGCTGCGCAACCCGAACTGGTCGTTCCGCAAATAGTCGCTGGTCGGAACGCCGCCGGCAGGCAGGCTTTAGGCCGACGCTCCGGTCTTCACCGCGACGCCCTTATCCTTGAGCGTCTGCTGCAGCTCGCCCGCCTGAAACATCTCGCGCACGATGTCGCAGCCGCCGACAAACTCGCCCTTGACGTAAAGCTGCGGAATGGTGGGCCAGTTCGAATAGGCCTTGATGCCGTCGCGCAATTCCGCGCTGTCGAGCACGTTGAGGCCTTTATAGCTCACGCCGAGATGGTCGAGGATCTGCGCCACCTGCCCCGAAAATCCGCATTGCGGGAACTGCGGGGTGCCCTTCATGAACAGCACCACGTCGTTCGCCTTCACTTCGTTTTCGATGAACTGATTGATGGCCATAGTTGTATGATCCCGAATAAAGGTCCCGTTTGGCGGCGCGCCGCCGTCCCTGCCGATATATGTAGCGCAAAAACCCCCGCCACCCCAATAGGGACTGGGGACGGCGTGAATTAATCCTTTTTGGGCGCGTAAAACGTGCCTTCCACCTCGAAAATATCATCCTGATTCAAGCGGGAAACCTCAAGAATTGTTCTCGGCGGATAGGGTCCGCCAGCCCAAATCTCCTCCTGGACCTTGTTCACCAGAGGCCGCAAGGCGGCCATGTGGGTGACGAAAACGGTCAGCCGCACGCAGTCGGCGAGACTGGCGCCTTCCGACTCCGCGATTGTTTTCATGTTCGTGAAAGCCTGCCGTATGCGGGCTTCGTTGCCTTCGACCAAGGCGTTGGACTTGGGTTCGATGCCGCGCATTCCGGCGACGAATACGAAATCGCCGGCACGGGCGCCGAGGCTCCAGGTTCCGGTTGGCGCGATGGCGCCTTTCGGGGTCAGAATTTTGACGGCGGGCATTAGCGTTGGCCCATGATCTTATCCGAAAACCGGTTCCCACTTTTCGGGATCATGGGCGCCAGCTACGGCGTGCCGGTCTGCAGCGCGAGCGCGTGCAGCACGCCGCCCATCTGACCCTTGAGCGCCTCATAGACCAATTGGTGCTGTTGCACCCGCGACTTGCCTTTGAACGACGGCGCTATCACGGTGGCGGCGTAGTGGTCGCCGTCACCGGCCAGGTCGCGGATCGTCACTTCGGCGTCCGGGATCCCCGCCTTGATCAGCCGTTCGATTTCACCGGCGTCCATCGCCATGGTCGGCTCGCTTTCCGCTCTTAGGCATTCTGCATCTCGCCAGCCATGTAGGCCGGCAGCCAGCCTTCGGAACGCTCTTTCAAAATCGTGACCAAGATGGGGCCCTCGCCGGGCAGCGTCAATGCATCGCCGCCGGTTGTCCCTATGCGCGTAACCAGCACGCTCGCCGCGCGGGCGCGGTCGAGAACCGCCGAAACCATCGCCGCCGGCACGGTGACGACGTATCGTGCCTGGTCTTCGCCGAACCAATAGGCATGGGCGGGGATATCATCAGGCGCGTCGTCAAATATGGCTCCAATACCGCCGGCCATCGCCATTTCGGCCAGTGCTACTCCCAAGCCGCCATCCGAAAGATCGTGTGCCGCTGTGGCGCTGTCATCGAGGATCAAGTCACGCACGAACTCGCCGTTCTCGCGCTCTTCGACCAGATCGACCGGCGGCGGAGCGCCCTCCTCGCGCACGCATAATTCGCGAAGATACATCGACTGGCCGAGCCAGCCCGTCGTCTCGCCGATCAGCAGGATCGCCTCGCCTTCCCGCTTGAAGGCCAGCGTTGCGGATTTCGTGAAATCGTCGATCAGCCCAACGCCGCCGATCGACGGCGTCGGCAGGATCGCCTTGCCGTTGGTCTCATTATAGAGCGACACGTTGCCGGACACGACGGGGAACTCCAGCTCCTTGCAGGCCTCCGCAATGCCGCGGATGCAGCCGACGAACTGGCCCATGATCTCGGGACGTTCCGGATTGCCGAAATTGAGATTGTCGGTGATGGCGAGCGGCTTTGCCCCCACCGCGGTGAGATTGCGCCAGCATTCCGCCACCGCCTGCTTGCCGCCCTCGAACGGATCGGCCTCGCAATAACGCGGCGTGACGTCGGTGGTCAGAGCCAAGCCCTTCGGCCCATCCTCAACGCGCACAACAGCGGCGTCGCCACCCGGCCGCTGCACGGTATTGCCGAGAATAATGTGGTCGTACTGCTCCCATACCCAGCGCTTCGAGCATAGATCCGGCGTCGCGAGCAGTTTTTCCAGTGCCTCGGCCAAGCCGACCGGCGCATGAACATCATCAGCATCAAGCACGGCCGGTTTTGCCGCGCTGACAAACGGACGTTTGTATTCGGGCGCGGAATCACCCAGCTCCTTGATCGGCAGGTCGGCCATCACCTCGCCGTGGTGACGTACGATGAAGCGCTTGGTAGGTGTCGTCTCGCCGATCACCGCAAAATCCAGCCCCCACTTGCGGAAGATCGCCTCGGCTTCTTTTTCTTTCTCCGGCTTGAGCACCATGAGCATGCGCTCCTGGCTTTCGGAGAGCATCATTTCATAAGCGCTCATGTTTTCTTCGCGGCATGGCACCTTGTCGAGGTCCAGCGTGACGCCGAGATCGCCTTTGGCCCCCATTTCCGTTGCCGATGATGTGAGCCCCGCCGCGCCCATGTCCTGGATCGCGATCACGCAGCCTTTGTGCATGATCTCCAGGCAGGCCTCGAGTAGCAGCTTTTCCGAAAACGGATCGCCGACCTGCACGGTCGGGCGTTTCTCGTCGGAATCCTCGCCGAACTCCGCCGACGCCATCGACGCGCCGTGGATGCCATCGCGGCCAGTCTTGGAGCCGAGATAGACGATCGGCATGCCGACGCCGGATGCTGCTGCGTAGAAAATCTTGTCCTTCTCGGCGATGCCAACCGCCATGGCATTCACGAGGCAGTTGCCGTCATAGCGCGCGTGAAAACGCACCGAGCCGCCAACCGTCGGCACGCCGAAGGAGTTGCCGTAACCGCCAATGCCGGCGACCACGCCGGAGACCAGATGGCGAGTTTTGGGATGACCGGGCGCGCCGAAGCTCAAGGCATTGAGGCAGGCAATCGGCCGCGCACCCATGGTGAATACGTCTCGCAATATGCCGCCCACGCCTGTAGCGGCACCCTGATAGGGCTCGATGTAGCTCGGGTGGTTGTGACTCTCCATCTTGAACACGCAGGCGAGCCCGTCGCCGATGTCGATGACGCCGGCGTTCTCGCCCGGCCCCTGGATGACGTGAGGGCCCTTGGTCGGTAGCCCGCGCAGATGGACCTTGGAAGACTTGTACGAGCAATGCTCGTTCCACATCGCCGAGAAAATGCCGAGCTCGGTCAAAGTCGGCTCGCGCCCGATCAAATCGAGCACGCGGCTGTACTCGTCGGGCTTGAGGCCGTGTTCGGCGACCAGTTGCGGGGTGATTTTGGTTTGGGTTTGGATCACGGATTCGATCTAGAGCCTATGCCGCTCTTGCGAGCGCCTCGTTCAGCCCCGCAAACAGCCCCCGTCCGTCGGTGCGGCCGATCGCGGCTTCGACGTGGTTCTCAGGGTGCGGCATCATGCCGAGCACGTTGCCGCGCTCGCTGACGATCCCGGCAATGGCATTGATGGCGCCATTGTGGTTCCAGTTCGGGTCGATCATGCCGTCCGGCGAGGCGTAGCGGAAAATCACCCGGCCCTCGCCTTCCAGTTTGGCGATGGTCTCGCCGTCGGCGATGTAATTGCCCTCACCATGCGCCACCGGCACGCGGATCACCTGGCCGGCGTTGTAACCGAGGGTGAACGGCGTGTCAGAACGTTCGACCTTGAGGTAGACGTCGCGGCAGATGAACTTGAGCTGGGCATTTCTCATCAGAACACCGGGCAGAAGTCCGGTTTCGCACAAGATCTGGAAGCCGTTGCAGACGCCGAGCGTGAGCCCGCCTTTGGCTGCAAAGGCTCGCACCGCATCCATAATCGGCGAACGCGCTGCAATCGCCCCACAACGCAAATAATCGCCGTAGGAAAAGCCGCCCGGGATCACGACAAGGTCGGTGCCGGCGGGCAATTGCGTATCGGCGTGCCACACCATGGCGGGTTCATGACCGGAGACCAGTTTTAGGGTCCGCGCCATATCCCGCTCCCGATTTATGCCGGGGAATACGACAATGGCGGCTTTCACCCGACCACCTCGACGCGGTAATTCTCGATCACAGTATTGGCGAGCAGCTTGTCGGCGGCCTGCTTGAGCAGCGCCTCGGCTTTGGCGGGGTCCGAGCCCTCGATTTCGATGTCGAACACCTTGCCCTGGCGCACGCTGGCGACACCGGCCACGCCCAGCGAGCGCAGCGCGCCCTCGATCGCCTTGCCTTGTGGATCGAGAATGCCGGTTTTCAGGGTAACGGTGACGCGGGCTTTCATGATTCGCCTACCCTAGAGACGCCGAAGCCCGGCACAAGACCGGGCTTCGAGCAATTCACATGCGAAAAGGCCGAGCGAAACGAATGCTTAGCCTTTAACCAGAACCGGCCCGGTGCCCTGCGGACGCTCGCCCTCATTAAGGATGCCGAGGCGCTTGGCGACCTCGGTATAGGCCTCCACCAACCCGCCAAGATCGCGGCGGAAGCGGTCTTTGTCGAGCTTTTCGTTCGACTTGATGTCCCACAATCGGCAACTGTCGGGCGAAATCTCGTCAGCCACGACGATGCGCATGACGTCGTTTTCCCAGAGCCGACCGGTTTCCATCTTGAAATCAACCAGGCGGATGCCAACGCCCAGAAACAGCCCGGACAGGAAGTCGTTGACACGAATGGCGAGCGCCATGATGTCGTCGATTTCCTGAGGGCTCGCCCAGCCAAAGGCTGTGATGTGCTCTTCCGATACCATCGGGTCGTTGAGCGCATCGTTCTTGTAATAGAACTCGATGATCGAGCGCGGCAGTTGCGTGCCTTCGTCGATGCCCAAGCGCGTCGCCAGGGAACCGGCGGCGACATTGCGCACGACGATCTCAAGCGGAATGATTTCCACCTCGCGGATCAACTGCTCGCGCATGTTGAGCCGGCGGATGAAGTG
>JAYTFS010000326.1:0-1768 GCA_043734185.1 Pseudolabrys sp.
CCAGCCAGCAGCGCTTTGGCAGCAGATCGCGGCCGCACCGAGACGCCGGCGCCACCACGCAGCCACAAGGCGGCAAAAATCAGGGTGATCAGCGCCATCACGATCTCGACCGCGTGGCGGTCGAGATCCCTGAGGACGAAGAAGCCGACGCCGATGCCGACCAAAAGGCCCGGCAACAAGATCGAGAGGTCCGGCTTCGACCACGTCGACGGTTTCCAGTAGCGCAGTGCGAACACATCCATCGCCACGAACAGCGGGGCGAGCATGGTGCCCGCCTCGATCGGGTCCATCACCAACGCCAGCAGCGGAATGCCGATGATCGCAAAGCCGCCGCCGAAGGCGCCCTTCATGAAGCCGATCACGAAGGTTCCGGTTGCGGCAACGCAGAGTGTTAGCGGATCAAACGTCATGAGAATGCCGGTACAGATACCGCCATCCATCACACCGCTTTTCCGCTTGCAACCGGACAATTGCACTCCGTGCAATATCGTTGGCCGCCTGAAATCGCAGGATTCCCCGATACGTGACAATTTGAGCGGGCTTCATGGCCAAGAACGCAGTAGCCGATCGCGCCCCGGCGCGCTAAGGAGACGCGCCACTTTAAAAATCGGGAGAACGATATGTCAGTCCAGCGTTTCGAAACCGGCCCGCGCATGAGCCAGGTCGTCGTCCACGGCAACACCGTCTATCTCGCGGGCGTCGTCGCCAACAATGCCGCCGGCGAAAGCGTGACCAAGCAGACGCAGGACGTGCTCAAGACCATCGACAGCCATCTCGCCAAAGCCGGCACCGACAAGTCGAAGCTGCTGTCGGCCACGATCTACATCACCGACATGAAAACCTTCCAGGAAATGAACGCGGTGTGGGATGGCTGGGTGTCGGCGGGCAACACCCCGGCGCGCGCCACCGTTGAGGCCAAGCTGGCGTCGCCGCAATATAACGTCGAGATCATGGTGGTCGCGGCGAAGTAATTTTCGCCACGTAAGCCTGGCGACGTAATTTTGGCGGCGCGAGGGTTTTACGCCTCGCGCCGTTTCCTTGACTTCAGAGGTAATCGAAAAGCCCGCGCGAACCTTCGATAACAGGCCAGCCGATCCATTCGGCCGCAACGAAGGAGAGCCCGATGACCGACGCCCAAGCGATTGCCCGCAGTTACATCGATCTGTGGAACGAGCGAGCCCCAGCCCGCCGCCGCGAGATCCTTGGCCAGAACTGGGCCAAGGACATCAGCTATATCGACCCCTTGATGAGCGGCGACGGCCATGACGGCGTCGATGCGCTGATCGCCGGCGTGCAGCAGCGATTTCCGGATTTCAAGTTCGCACTGATCGGCGAACCCAATGGTTACGGCGACCATGTCCGCTTCTCGTGCCGCTTCTCCTGGGGATTAGGCCCCGACGGCGTCGACAGCCCGATCAAGGGCACGGATTTCGCCGTGCTCAGCGACGGCCGCATCCGCAGCATCACCGGCTTCCTCGACCAGGTGCCTGCGGGCGCGTAAGCGCAGAATTCGTAGGGTGGGCAGAGGCGCACTTGCGCCGTGCCCACCATCATCCAGAGCCGTATTCTTGAATGATGGGCACACAAGTGCTTTGCTCACCCTATCAAACTGCCCTGATAGGTACGGGCAGCCGCCAGCGCGGCCGAATTATTTCGGGAACCTTCCTGACGCTGCCGCATCCAACCCCCATACAATGCTATTGGTGGAACCATCATGCGTCAGGCCCACACGCCACACATCGCACCCGTCGACACCGGCGACCTCGAC
>JAYTFS010000327.1:0-5826 GCA_043734185.1 Pseudolabrys sp.
GAGATCGCGCGCGGCGATTCAGGCCTGTCCGACAAGCTGGTGCAGAACTGGAAAGTCTCGGTGCTGCTGCGGCAATTGGCGCCGCGCCATTTGCAGAAAAAGTGGTTCAAGCGGCTGGTCGAAGACCCACAAATGCTGTTTGCGCATTGTCTCACCGAGCCACGCGGCGCGTCCGACCGCTGGCTGCCTTACAACGTGCCGGAAGCGGCAATGCAGACCAAGGCGGTGAAGACGAACGGCGGTTGGGTCATCAACGGCCGCAAACAATTCATCTCGAATGGTTACGACGCCGGGCTTTACGTCGTCTATGCCAACACCAATCAAAAAGTCGGCATGTTGCAGGGAACATCATCGTTCCTGGTGCCGCGCGACACCAAGGGCTTTGTCGTCACGCGCTGCAACGAGACGCTCGGCTGCCGTTTCATGAACAACGGCGAGATGGCATTCGAGGACATGTTCGTGCCCGACGATCATCTGCTCGCCGAGAACGACTCGCTCGGCAAGGCTGGGGTTTATTTCCGCCCCGGCAAGATCATCCAGGCGGCGAAAAATCTCGGCGTCGGCGTGCGCGCCTTCGAGGTCACCTCGGACTACGTGCAGAATTACGTGCAGGGCGGCCGCATCCTGATCAAGCATCAGGCTGTGGCGCTACGGCTTGCCGACATGGCGACCAAAATCGAGGCGGTGCGATCTCTGCTGGAGCGCGCCGCGCAGGCGGTCGACGAGAATGCGCCGGAGGCGGAAGTCCTGTGTAACATGTCCAAATTGTTCGCGTCGGAAGAAATCATGAAGGTCGTGCAGCACGCGGTCGAACTGCACGGTGGCAATGGCATCATGCTGGACTTCGGCGTCGAGAAGCTGCTGCGCGACGCTGTGATCTTCATGCACATGGACGCAACCGTCGACATTTCCAAGATGAAGATCATCAAGAACATGTTCCCGCAGACCGCGGGAAAATATGCCGGGCCTGAAGCGTGATCCCGAAAAGTGGGGACCGGTTTTCGGATAAGATCACGCTCCAACGAAAAGTGATTATCTGAGCGTGAACCAGAAGCCGATCACGACAATGACCAGGCCAATGAGCTGCTCCATCGTAGGCACCACGCCAAGAGCCAGATAGCCGATAATCAGGCCGAAGCCCGGCACCAACGCCGGAAATACCGCGGCGCGGCCGGCGCCGAGCAAAATCACCGTGCGCGCGAACAAAAAGATCGGCAGCACGCCGGCAATCACGCCCTGCACCGCCACCTGCAGCAGGTTCTCGGCCAGGCTCATGCGGAGGATGCCGTCATAGCCGACGAGCGCGCCATGCAACGGCGCAAATACCAGAATCGACAGGGCGCCAACCGCAGCGATGGCGCGAACGCCTGACACGCGCCAATGACGCAACAAAATGCCGAACGTGGCCCAGAAAATTCCGGCGGTCGCAAACAAAAGGTCTCCGCCGACGCCGTGGCTGCCGATGGTCATGAGCGACTCGAAGCCGTACACCAGCAGCCCGGCGATGATGGTGATGCCGCCGACGATGCGTTGCGTGGTGGGATGTTCGTGCAAGACCAGCGTGGCGAAGATCAATCCGAATAGCGCGGCGCAGGCCGGTTGAATGGTCGTGCCGTGGCCGAGCGGCACCAGCATGTAGCCGCTGTAGGCGATGAAAGCCTGCGGCGGCCCCGACAGCACGCTGATGATCAGCCCGCGACCCCAGCCGACGCCGCCGAGGTCTTTGATACCGTCGCGGAACACCAGCGGCATCAGCAACAGCCCGGACCAGAAGAAACGATGAAACGCGAGATCGGCCGGACTAAACCCGACGGAAATGCCGTGCTTGGCGGCCACAAAGCCGCCCGCCCAGGCGGCGCTCGCGCCGATGCCGCACAGCGTGCCGATCAGGATCGATCTTGCCGCAGTGCGTTGCGCTTTATCGTCCACGGCGTATTTGGCCTTGCCACAGGTGACTTGAGCACGGCTGATACTCTAGGATCGCCGCCGAAGTCCATTCGCTAAATCAGAACCATCACTACACCGGGAAAGAAACCTCATGGCGAAGCCGCGTAAAGTCATCATTACCTGTGCCGTAACGGGCGCGATTCACACGCCCTCCATGTCGCCGCATCTGCCGATTACCGCCCAGGAGATCGCCGATGCCGCCATCGGAGCGGCCGAAGCCGGCGCAGCCATCGTGCATTTGCATGCGCGTAATCCGCAAGACGGCCGGCCGGATCAATCGCCGGAGGCGTTTCTTCCGTTTGTGAAGGTGATCAAGCAGCGTTCGAATGTGGTGATCAACCTCACCACTGGCGGCGCGCCCACCATGATGGTGGAAGAACGCGTGCGTCCGGCAGCCACTCTCAAGCCGGAAGTCGCCTCGCTCAACATGGGCACGATGAATTTCGGGCTCTATCCGATGATTCCGCGCTACAAGGGCAAGTTCAAATACGACTGGGAAGAACCGTATCTCGAAAATTCGCGCAAGGGCATGTTCAAGAATACCTTTGCCGATATCGAATACATTCTTGCCACCTGCGCCGAAAACAACACCCGCTTCGAGATCGAGTGTTACGACATCGGTCATCTCTACACGCTCAAGCAATTCCTCGACCGCGGCCTGATCAAGACGCCACTGTTCATTCAGTCTGTGTTCGGCATTCTCGGCGGCATCGGGGCGCACCCCGAAGACGTCATGATGATGAAGCGCACCATCGACCGGCTGTTTGGGCCGGAGAACTTCCACTGGTCCGTGCTCGGCGCCGGCGCCAACCAGATGCGGATCGCCGCCATGGCGGCTTCCATGGGTGGCAATGTCCGCGTCGGCCTGGAGGATTCGCTGTGGATTGGGGTCGGCAAGCTCGCCGAATCCAACGCCCAGCAGGTCACCAAAGTGCGCCAGATTCTCGAGGGGCTTGGGCTCGAGATCGCGTCCTCCGACGAGGCGCGCGAGATCCTCTCGCTCAAGGGCGGCGACAAGGTGGCGTTTTGACCTTTCATTGAGCAACGGCAACGTTTGTCGTTGCTCTTGGCGTTGCGAATCCTTTTTATAGCGATTGGAGGATTCGCGGCGCATGGGTTCGCTCGATACCGTCAGTATTGCCATCCTGCTCGGCAGCTTGCTGGTTTTGGCCGGCATCTTGTCGAGCTTGATCGCGCTCCGTTTTGGCGCGCCGCTGCTGCTGGTATTCCTGCTGGTCGGGATGATGGCGGGCGAGGGCGGGCCCGGCGGCATCAAGTTCGACGATGTGCGCACCACGTATACCGTCGGCTCGATCGCGCTGGCGCTGATTCTGTTCGACGGCGGGCTGCGCACGCGCTTTGCCACCTTCCGCAATGTGCTGGCGCCCTCCGTCGCGCTGGCGACCTTCGGCGTGCTGATCACCACGGTTGTGACCGCGCCGGCTGCCAAATACGTGCTCGGCATCAGCTGGGCGCAGGCGCTGCTGGTCGGCGCGGCGGTCGCTTCTACCGATGCCGCGGCGGTGTTCCTGCTGATCAATTCCGGGGGCTTGCGATTGCGCCCGCGCGTGCGCGCCACGCTGGAAGTGGAATCAGGCACCAACGATCCATTCGCGGTGTTTCTGACCATGCTGCTGGTCGAAATCCTGCTGGTCGGCAATCAGAGCTGGAGCCACGGGTTGAAGACTTTTGTGCTCGATGCCGGCCTTGGCGGAATTATAGGCATCGCCGGCGGGCGCATCATAACCCTGGTGCTCAACCGGCTTTCTTTGGCGCAAGGGCTGCATGCGCCCTTTGTGGCAGTGAGCGCGCTGGTGGTGTTTGCCTTTGCCAACGCGGTTCACTCATCGGGATTTTTCGCGGTCTATCTCGCCGGCCTCGTGGTCGGCAACCGTCAGACGCGCGCGCATAATTCCGTCATCGTATTTCTCGATGCAGTCACGTGGCTCGCACAGATCGTGATGTTCGTGATGCTCGGCCTGCTGGTGTGGCCGGAGAGGCTGGCCGGCAGCCTGGTCGGCGCGGTCGCCGTGGCTCTTGTGCTGATGTTTGTGGCGCGGCCGGTGGCCGTATTCCTGTGCCTGGCGCCGTTCAAGTATCCATGGCGGGAGAAACTATTCATCTCCTGGGTCGGCTTGCGTGGCGCCGTCGGAATTTTTCTTGCGTCCATTCCGCTGCTGGTTGGAATGCCGAAAGCCTATCTGTTCTTCGATGTCGCCTTCGTGGTCGTGCTGTTGTCGCTATTGGTCCAGGGCTGGACGGTGGCGTTCGCGGCCCGCAAGCTCAACATTTCGTACACGCGTAGCGATCCGGTGCCGCGTCGCGTCGAGTTGGATTTGCCCGGTCAGTTGGCGCGCGAAATCGTCGGCTATCCGGTTTCCCCAACCAGCCCCTATCTGCGCCGCGGGCTGATCCCGAGTTGGGCGCGCCCGACTTTGGTCGTGCGCAAGGACGAGATCTTGACGCCTACCGAAGCCGATCCGGTGCGCGCGGGCGACTATGTCTACCTGCTGGCACCGCCGGAGAAGGCCCAGGCACTTGATCGATTTTTCATCAACATGCCGCCGCCTCGCGCGCCCGATCCGCGCCTGCTCGGTGATTTCTTCGTGAGCGGAACTGCCACGCTCGGCGCGCTGGCTGAAATTTATGGCTTGCAGGTCGCCGCCGACCATACCGAGGTAACGCTCGCGGATTATTTTTTGGAACACCTCGGACGGCCCACCAGGAAGGGCAATATCGTGCAGTTCGGCCCGATCGCGTTGCTCGCGCACCAAGTTGAAAAAGGCGTGGTGATTACCGTCGGCTTAAGACTGGCCGAGCCGGAGGAAACGCATGACCTTATGGGTCACGCCCGTTCGCTGTGGAACAGGCTGCAGAAATATATCGGCTAGCGCGTCTACTTCTTGATGCGCGCGACGGTCATCGCCGGGCTGCGCTGAATCAGCCATGCGCCGCCGAACAAGACGGCGGTCCAGAACAGATCGCCCATCACGGTCTTTTCCAGGAACGGCAGCGCCAGGATGTAGCACTGCGTCAGCCCTTCGAGGCTATGCGGATAAAGTCCGCCGACAGCCCAAACCGCGAAATTCGATGCGACAAAAAAGAACAGCGAGCATGACACCATCGCCGTGACAATCGCAATCGCTCCGCTGTAGCGCCGCGACAGGATGCCGACCAGTGCCGGAACCGCCATGCAGACGAACCCAACCAGGACGATACGCCAGTCTTCACTCGGCAGCACCGCATTGCTGAGCGCCATCGCGATCAGCGGCACGGCTACGGCCAGCGAAGGAATGCGCAGCATGCGTCCAGCGAATAGCGCGCTGGCGGCGACTGGCATGAAACCCGGCGCGTGTGGCAGCAGGCGTGCGGCCACATCGAGGCCAATCAGGAATGCCACCAAGGCTAGGTCCATCCATAGGTCGGTGCGGGCTTTGTTCGCGTGCATCGCGGGTCAGTTCCTTTTGAGGTTCGAATTTGTCCCTGCATAGCACAAGGAATGTTGAGATTCTATCGACTCGAATGGCCCTTTAGTTAGGGCGGCTTTCGGCCCATCCGGCAATGATAGCAGCCAGCGCGTCGAGGCCGTCGGTGAGCGCCGCCGGGCCCGGTTGTAGAATCAGGGGCGATTTGACCTCGCGCAGCCAGCCGGTGGCCACCGCGGGAATCTCGGCAAAACCAGTCCGGGCGGCGACGCGTGCCGGCACGAATTTCTTGCCGCACCAGGAACCGATGATGATGTCGGGCTTGGCCTCGATTACTTGCGTCTCCGACACGATACGATCCTTGGCGTTCTTGCGCGCGGCAAGCTGCGGGAACACCTCGATGCCGCCGGCGGCTTCGATCAGTTCCGACACCCAGCCAAGGCCGGAGATCATC
>JAYTFS010000328.1:0-5091 GCA_043734185.1 Pseudolabrys sp.
TAAAGGTTCAAGAACACGCAAAACAGCCGGTGTGACGGCCACTTCCAGTTGCGGCGTGGCCGTCTTAACGATCAACCGGAGGGCGGGCACGGCCCCGAAACCCGCGGCCCGCTTGGTTAAGTTAAGCATCTGCGTTTTCCTTACCCGGTAAAAAGGATTCTAAAAACCGACTCAAATGAAATTCAATCAGTAGTGTCCCCGTTGTGCAGCCCGCCAGAAACGAGCGGGCAGCGGGGAGAAAAACTTGCTGACGCGCAACATCGTTTTGCAGCCCTCCGGTCCAACGATCGAGGAAAAAATCTTCCGCGGCGTTAAGCGCGCCGGCGTCGTCTTTGCGGTTTCCGCAGTTACGCTCGGCGTGCTCGACCTTGCGAATATTCGCACGGTTGAAAACGCCGCCGCCTTCATCAACGACAATCGCATGCGCGTCGCCGAACTGCCGGACCGGATCCGCTCGGGCATCGATTACATCTCGCTTGATACGGCATCGCCGTCCGTTACGGTCATGATCCCGCGCGAGGATATCGTCAAAGCGGCGCGCACTATCGCGCCCGCATCGAATTCAACTTCCGCCAAAGACAAGAAGTCCCCGGTCGCCGGTCTTGCCCTTGTTCGTCATCAGGATGCGATCCTATCCGCAATGGAGCAGCCGCTCGCCAAGATGCCGTCCAACCTGACGGAATCCGAATTGCACATTGCGGCGGATCCGGCCGCGGTTAACGCTCAGACACCACAGCCTTTCAAGCTTGCCAGCGTCGATATGAGCACGTTGCCGGCGGATGCCGCGCCAGCGCCTGTGTCATTGCCGATGTCGGCTGCGATCCCGCTCGCCATGGTGCCGATCCCGCGCGCGGCGCCGGGAGTGCCGCCGCCATCGCCGGCCGAACGGCTGCATCTCGAAGGCAAGGAGCGCGCCCGAGCCGAGCGTTGTCTCGCCAATGCAATATATTTCGAAGCGCGCAGCGAACCGGTGCGTGGCCAGATGGCAGTCGCGCAGGTCGTTATCAATCGCGCCTTCTCCGGCTTCTATCCCAACGATATCTGCGGCGTCGTCTATCAGAACGCCCACCGGCGTCTTGCCTGCCAGTTCACCTTTGCCTGCGATGGCAAGAGCAAGGCCATTAACGAGCGCGGCGAGTGGGCGCGCGCCAATCGCATCGCCAAGCAGACGCTTGATGGCCAAATCTACGTGCCGGAAGTGGCGAAATCGACGCACTATCACGCCATCTACGTGCATCCGAACTGGGTCGGCGAAATGAAAAAGCTGGTGCGCTTCGGCATCCATAATTTCTATCGGCCCTATGCCTGGGGCAATGGCTCCGAGGATCCCGCCTGGGGCAGCGGCGCGCTCGCGGCCGCCAAGCGTAAGGATTAGGCCAGCTTCAGTTTGAACAGCTTGATCGCGTTGGCGCGACCTATTTTTTGACGGTCGGCTTCGCTGATCTCCGCTTTGTCGAACCATCGCGCGCCTTCGCCAACATCCTCGAACGGCCAGTCGACAGAAAACATCACGCGGTCGGCCCCCATCTCGGTCATGACATTGACCATGGACGGCGTGTGGAAGTTGCCGGATGTGGTGAGGTGGAAATGCTTGCGGAAATATTCCGCGACGCCTTTTTTCGCTGCGTATTGATGCTTGAATTTCATCCAGCCGTTGCGGTTGTCGATCCGCCATAGCTGCACCGGAATGCCTTCGCCGAGATGGCCGAGCACTATCTTCAGCTTCGGAAATTCGTCGAACAAGCCGCTGCCGATCAGGCGGAAGGCGTGCACCGCGGTTTCCGCGGCGAAAGCCCAATTGGGACCGAGCAGCCAGGGATGGCCTTCGTAGAATTTCGTCCAGCCCGGCAACGGATTGCGCGGATGCAGATAGAACGGCACGTCGAGCGCCTCGACCGCGCGCCAGAACGGCCGGTATTGCGGCAGGTCGTAATAGGTCACGTTGTCCGGCGAACCGATTTGCGAAAACCCGTTGACCAGCGCGCCGACCATGCCGAGCTCCTTGATGCAGCGCGTGAGCTCGGCGGTGGCCGCTTCCGGGTCTTGCATCGGCAACGCAGCAAAGGCGGCGAAGCGGTCGGGACGTTTGCGAACGTGATCGGCAAGCACGTCGTTGGCTTGCTTGGCAACGGAAATCGCGGACTTGGTGTCGTGGGTCGCCTGCACCGCCGGCGCATTCAGCGACAGGATCATCATTTCGACGCCGTGCTTGTCCATCTCGCCAAGCCGCGTGACCTGCACGTCGATCAAGCGATGACCCAGGTCTTTCCACACATGCGCGCCGAACACATGTGAATCGCCCAGCGTCGCTTCGATGGCAAAATGTTCTTCGAGCGCGATCTTGCCTTGCATGTTGTTTCCCCCGGTTGGCCGGCATCATGCAACGCCCGCCCTGCGGCTGTCAGCCTGTGGGCAACAAAAAAGCCGCCCGGAAAGGGCGGCTTTTATTCTAATGCGAGTTGGTGGAGCCAGGCGGGATCGAACCGCCGACCTCCTGCATGCCATGCAGGCGCTCTCCCAGCTGAGCTATGGCCCCAATTCGCTGGAAACTTGCTGTCCGCAACTATAGCGGACGAGTGAACTCAGGTCTCTTCTTCCTTCTCGATGCCGTCGCCGATGATGTCGGTGACATCGGGATCGCCTTCGTCCTGCTCTTCGATGAAGGCGGCGTCATCGATCGGCTCGTCGGCGGCTTCCTCTTCTTCGCCTGCCGCGGCGCCATCAGCCTTCTTGCCCTGCTGCTCGGCCTCGGCATCTTCCAGCGAGACGAATTCTGCATCCGTCGTCTCTGGCGCAATTGTTTCGACTTCGGCAGCCGGCACGGGCCGTGCGGGCGCCGGCGTTGCCGGTTCGGGCCGCGAGCGCGATTGCACGGGGACGACAATCGGGACGACTTTGCCCGTATAGGGCGATATCACCGGCGTCTTGCCCAGGTCGTAGAATTTACGTCCCGTCTCCGGACAAACGCGCTTGGTGCCGAGCTCGGTGTTAGCCACGGTAGGTTCCTCAGAAATGGCGATTATGGTTGCTTCACTTGGCTAGTTGCGGCGCACCTGTCAATAGCATTGCGGCGTGCTGGAACGGCCAAAACCCTTGGCAAAGACGCCGGGATGACGGCGCGCGCGGCTGCGTGGTAGGACGGCCCGACCCTTAAGGATATTTCCCCGGTGAACGCCGCCAACCCGACGCCGCTGACCGCCCGCCGCGGCGCCCCGCTCCAGGGCCGCATCCGCGTACCGGGGGACAAATCCATCTCCCACCGGGCGTTGATTCTCGGCGCTCTAACCGTCGGCGAAACCACAATCAGCGGCCTGTTGGAAGGCGAGGACGTTATCCATACGGCGGACGCCATGCGCGCGCTCGGCGCCAAGGTGGAACGAACCGGAGAGGGGGTCTGGTGCATTCAAGGCGTCGGCGTCGGCGGATTTGCCCAGCCTTCTGGCCCGCTCGATTTCGGCAATTCCGGTACTGGCTGCAGGCTTGCGCTCGGCGCGGTCGCCGGCTGCCCGGTGACGGCGACCTTCGACGGCGATGCCAGTTTGCGCAAACGGCCGATGCGCCGGGTGCTCGACCCGCTGGAAAAAATGGGCGCGCGTGTCATGGAGGCCGCCGAAGGCGACCGGCTCGCCCTTACGCTGCAAGGTGCTGCCGACCCAATCCCGATCATTTACGAATCGCCGGTGCCGTCGGCGCAGCTCAAGTCTGCGGTGCTCCTGGCAGGATTAGCGGCGCCAGGCGAGACCACGGTGATCGAAGCGGAAGCGACCCGCGATCACACCGAACGCCTGCTGAAACATTTCGGCGCCAAGATCACGAGCAAGCCGCATGGCGAGCATGGCCGCCGCATCACACTGCAAGGCCAGCCCGAGCTGGAGCCCGCGAATGTAGTGGTACCGGCAGATCCGTCATCGGCGGCGTTTCCGATTGTTGCAGCCTTGATCGTGCCAGGTTCCGATTTGATTTTCGATGCGGTGATGACCAATGCGCTGCGCACTGGCCTATTTACGACGCTCCGCGAAATGGGCGCCAATATCGAGACGCTTGCCACGCGCGACGATGGTGGCGAAGAAGTCGTCGATCTTCGCGTAATCACGTCGAAGCTCAAAGGGGTTGTCGTGCCGCCGGAACGCGCGCCGTCGATGATCGACGAGTATCTGATCCTTGCGGTCGCGGCCTCCTTTGCTGAAGGCGAGACGCGCATGCGCGGCTTGAAGGAATTGCGCGTCAAGGAATCCGATAGGCTCGCCGCTACCGCCGACATGCTGCGGGTTAATGGCGTGACGGTTGATATCGAGGACGACGATCTGATCGTGCAAGGCAAGGGTAATGTCGCCGGCGGTGGCGAGGTCGCCACCCACATGGATCACCGCATCGCCATGTCGGCGCTGATGATGGGGCTCGCCAGCGAAAATCCCGTGCGCATCGACGACTCCGCTTTTATTGCCACCAGCTTTCCTGGCTTTACCGAACTGATGCGCTCGCTCGGCGCGGATCTCACATGATCATCGCCATCGATGGACCAGCCGCCTCCGGCAAGGGAACGCTCGGCAAGCGGCTCGCCGCTCATTATTGCCTGCGCCATCTCGACAGCGGACTGCTTTACCGGGCCGTTGCCAAGGCGGTGCTCGACAAAGGCCGGCCAGCCGATGACCGCGGTGCCGCGATTGCAGCCGCCAAAGCACTCGATCCCACCCGCATCGATGAAGTTGCCCTCAAGGTTCCGGCGGTAGGCGAAGCCGCCTCGTTCGTTTCCGCGATACCCGAGGTACGGGCGGCTTTGGTTACTTTTCAGCGTGATTTCGCCGCTAAACCGCCCGGCGCCGTGCTGGATGGCCGGGATATCGGCACGGTCATCTGCCCCAACGCCGATGTGAAGATCTTCGTCACCGCGACGCCTGAAATTCGAGCCCGCCGCCGGACGGCGGAATACCGGACCCTCGGCCGGGATATCGATGAATCCACGGTGCTGGCCGACATCCTCAAGCGCGACGAACGGGACCAAAATCGGGTCACGGCCCCTCTAAAACAAGCCCAGGATGCGCACTTGCTCGATACCACGCATTTGGATATAGACGCGGCAATCCGGGCCGC
>JAYTFS010000329.1:0-3335 GCA_043734185.1 Pseudolabrys sp.
GCCCACAGCAGTGCCGCCTTGCGCCAGCGGGAACAGATCCTTCACCGCCACGCGCAGCCGTGCGATGCCGCTCTCGACCTGCGCGGCATAGCCGGAGAATTCCTGGCCCAGCGTCAGCGGCGTCGCATCCTGGGTATGGGTGCGGCCGATCTTGACGATTTTGGCGAACGCCTTTTCCTTCTTGCGCAGCTCGCGATGCAGTTCGCTCAGCGCCGGGATCAGGTCGGCGATGATGCCACCGGCAGCGGCGATATGCATCGCGGTCGGAAATGAATCATTCGACGACTGGCTCATATTGACGTGGTCGTTGGGGTGCACCGGCTTCTTGGCGCCGAGCTCGCCGCCGAGCATCTGGTTGGCGCGGTTGCCGATCACCTCGTTGAGATTCATGTTGGTCTGGGTGCCGGAACCGGTCTGCCACACCACCAGCGGAAAATGATCGTCGAGCTTGCCCTCGATCACCTCGCGCGCGGCGCGGGTGATGGCGGTGGTGCGGCGGGTGTCGAGCAGGCCGAGATCTTGGTTGGTTTGGGCGGCGGCGAGTTTGACGATGCCGAGCGCATGAACCAGCGCGATCGGCATGCGGTCATGGCCGATGCGGAAATTCTGCCGCGAGCGTTCGGTCTGGGCGCCCCAATAGCGATCGGCGGCGACGTCGATCGGACCGAAACTGTCGGTCTCGCTGCGGGTGGATTTGGATCGCGGGGATGTTGCTGCTCGGGCCATGAATGAATTCCGTTACGCGTGGATGCGGAACGTTCATTCTAGAGCCTATTTGGTTCTGATTGCATCAGAACCAGGCTCTAGCCTTCTTCTTTTGACGCGTTTTCTACCGCAGATAAGTCTACGCAATCTGCGCCGGCTTGATTGCTATGCGAACCGGTACCCACTTCGCTCGAAAACGCTATGGTGCGTAGCGCGATTGCCGCGCGTGGATTGTTTCCAATTATTTCTTGCGGAAACGATCCAGCCGCACCACTTCCGCGCCCTCGCTCGGCTTGGTGGATTCAGCCTTGCTGTCGTCCTTGTCCTCGTCCTTGCTTTCGACCGTTGCGGCCTGGGCAGGGACGGACAGGGCGGAGGCAAGGGGGCCGGCGGGCAGGTTGGCCGAATTTGTCTCGGCGGCGGCGTCGGACGGCTCGAATTGCAATCCGAACTGCACCGAAGGATCGAGGAAGCTCTTGATCGCCGCAAAGGGAACCACCAGCCGCTCGGGGATGCCGCCGAACGAAAGCCCGACCTCGAAGCGATCCTCGGTCACCACCAGATCCCAGAACTGGTGCTGCAGGATGACGGTCATTTCTTCCGGATATTGCGCCAAGAGCCGCGGCGACAGCTTCACCCCATCCGCGGTGGACAGGAAGGTGATGAAGAAGTGATGCTCACCGGGCAGGCCGTGTTCGGCGGCGTCGGTCAGCACGCGGCGCAGCACCCCGCGCAGCGCGTCGCGCGCCAGCACGTCATAACGGATGGGGTCGGTCGCCATGGTGGTCCTGTCTTGTTGAGAACGGCAGCGCCGCCGGTCGCCCGACTCGCCTTTTGCCCATGCTACCCCGGCGGGGGCCGCAGGTCAGCAGGTGTCATGGATTGAATTTCCGGCAGAAACGTTCCGCCGAGCGGCAAATCGCAAGAAAAGCTGGAAAAACCCCCGCAATAAAAGCTGGAGTAAATGAAGTTGAGGCTTCTGTTGCCAGGTGCCTCCGAACCCAGCCTGGCGGAGCTTAACCCACCAGGACCTTATACTTGGTCTTTCAAACCGCGTTACGCAGCCTGAACAACCGGAGCATCGTTGTCGTTTGCAACTATTGCATAGCCCGATAACGGCGGAACCATACCGAGAAAAAACACGCCCTTTACGCCCTCGTCGATCCTGTTTCGCCCTCGCTGAAACCCGCTCTGTTGGGGTGGGCTTGGGTAGAGGCGCCGGTACTGCCCCCGGGTCCGAATGGTTTATTGCGACGGCAATTTATTTCCATAGCCGGCGGACCGGCACCCTCAATATAAGACCCTCAATATAAGGTGCAAATGGTAGGAAACAAAGTGGCGCAATGGGGCGTGAAGGGAGTGGGAACACGCCGAATTGGGTTGGCCTCGGCCAAGCCGCCGTTCTAGATTTTGCGCCATGCCTTCTAAATCCCCGGCTTCGGAATCCCCACCGGCCGCCGTCCCGGCGCCGCCGGATATCCCCACCGCAATCCCGCCAACCCAGCCCGGCCTGCTCGAGCTGTTCGTGGCGTTTGCCAAAATGTCGCTGGCCGGTTTCGGCGGGGTGCTGGTCTGGGCCCGGCGCGGCATTGTCGACCAGCACCGCTGGATGACGGCGGAGGAATTCAACGAAACCTTTGCGCTGTGCCATTTTCTGCCAGGGCCAAACATCGTCAATTTGTCCGTTGTGTTCGGATCGCGCTTTCGCGGTATCGCTGGCGGCATCGCGGCCTTCGCCGGACTGGTAGGCCCGCCGATGGTGATCGCCACTATTCTGGCGGCGCTGTACGCGCGCTACGGCGAGATCGACGCGCTGCGGCGAATCCTGGCCGGGGTGTCCTGCGCGGCGGTCGGGCTGCTAATCGCGGTCGTCTTCAAGATGATGATGCCGTTGATCAAAAAGCGCGACGCGGTCGGGCTCGTCATCCTGCTTGCGGTGTTCATCGCGATCGGGCTGCTGCGGCTGCCACTGCAGGCGGTGCTGCTGGTGGCGATCCCGCTCAGCGTCGGCATCACTTACTTCATGCGCTGGCGGGTGAACGCATGAATTCAGAGGCCAATCCGATTTCGACGCTCGTTTGGACTTTCGGTTTGATGTCGCTGTTTGCGGTTGGTGGCGCGAATTCGGCCATACCCGAAATGCACCGGATCGCGGTCGACGTGCAGCACTGGATGAACGACAAGCAATTCGCCGATATTTTTGCGATTTCCCAGCTCTCGCCGGGCCCCAACGTGCTGATCGTGACCCTGATCGGTTATTCCGTCGCGGGGGTGGCCGGCGCGCTGGCCGCGACTTTGGCGATGTGCGGTCCGACCGCCGTCCTTGCCTATTATGTGAGCCGCCTGTTGCAGCGGTCGAGCCATTCGCGCTGGCCCGCCCTCATTCAGGCCGCGCTTGTTCCCCTTTCGATCGGCCTGATGGGCGCCAGCGGCCTGATTTTGGCGCTGACTTCGGACCGAAGCTGGGTCGCCGGCCTGATTACGGTGGCGGCCGCGGTGCTCGCTTTTGCCACACGGCTAAATCCGGTCTGGATGTTGCTCGCCGGAGGGGTTTTGGGTTTTGCTGGCGTTGTCTGAGGAAAATGGCTAGGCAGAACGGGGGCGGGGCAGCTAATCCAGCCAAGACAAAA
>JAYTFS010000330.1:0-14469 GCA_043734185.1 Pseudolabrys sp.
TCGCAGCCGATGATTTTGATATCCGCACCGTGCGCGCCGGCTAGGATCGCGGCGCCCGGGCTCGATTCGATGCTGTCGAGTTCGCCAGAGAGCAGTGCCTTGTGCGCGAGGGCGCCGTTCTTCAACGGGATGATTTCGATCTTGAGGCCGTATTTTTCGCCAAAGCCCGCTTGCCCGACCATCACCATGAAGCCGGCATCGCCCTTGGGCTCGATCACGCCATGACGCCAGGCCTTGGGTTGTTGGGCCGCCAGCGCGTGCACGAAGGCGGCCAGCAGCAAGGCTGCGGTGAGCAAAATGAATCTCGTTTTTTGGCCGTGCATGGTCCACTCCCGGTCGCGTTCCAAACTGGATGATCGGCGGGTTTGCGAACGATATCAATGGCTAACGGATTGCTCGCGCGCTCACCGACGAAGTGCGCTGGGGGCGGCTTGAGCGTTCGTTTTTTGCGTATGATCTTATCCGAAAACCGGTTCCTCCTTTTCGGGATCATGCGCGTTAACCCCGCATTTACCATGTTGGCGTGCGTGCGCCCACAGTCCCCTGCATTGAATAAAATCGCAAGATTCCAAGTGCCAAATGGGCGCTGGAACCATGCAACCAAAATCAACCGCCAAAAGCGTTGCCGCCATCAGGACCGCCTCGCGCAACACACGGTCGTTGATCCTGTTCGGCCGCGCGGTAGTCGTCACGCTGTCGATCGTATCGGCTGGGCTTGGCTTCATAGCCGGGATCCGCTTCCAAAGCGGCGACTACAATCCGCATTCTTATGCCATCGGCGCCGGCGCGTTGTTTGCCGCCGCCTGCGCTTTCATCGCGTTCCTGCTGATGCGAAGGCGTGCCGCCAAAATAAAACTGCGCGTGCTGGAAGCGCGCCTCGAGGAATTGTCCGATCGCAATTGGGAACTGCGGGAGGCGGAAGAGCGCGCGCGCAGCCTCTTGGAAGCGCAAGGCGATCTGATCGTGCGCCACGATGCTGCATCGTACATCACTTACGCCAATGACGCTTTCTGCGCGCTCGCCGGAAAAAAGCGCGAGGCCCTGATCGGCAAGCCGATGGATTTGACGGTTCTCGACTCAGGGCCATTGACGGTGCTCGCCGACGGCACGCGCGTGCACGACCAGAAGATCGCCAGCGGCGCATCAGCGCGCTGGATCGCCTGGCGCGAAGTCGCCGTGCGCGGCGAGAATAGCAACGAAGTGCAAGGTGTCGGCCGCGATGTCACCGACCGCGTCGAGGCCGAACGCGCGCTGGAGCTTGCCCGCGACCAATCGGAAACCGCCAACCGCGCCAAGTCGCGCTTCCTCGCCATGGTCAGCCATGAAATCCGCACGCCGCTCAACGGCATTCTCGGCATGTCGGAACTACTGCTGGATACGCTGCTCACGCCCGAGCAAGCGACCTATGCCAAGGCTGCGAAAACTTCGGGCGAAACATTGCTATCGCTGATCGAAGAGATTCTTGATTTCTCCAAGATTGAGGCCGGCAAGCTCGATCTGGAAGCGCGGCCTTTCGTACTGTCCGCATTGGTCGAGGAAGCCGTCGAACTTTTGGCGCCTCGCGCCCAGGCGAAAGGCATCGAGATCGCGTCTTTCGTCGACGAGCGCCTGCCCGTCAGCATCGTGGGCGACGCCGCCCGCTTGCGCCAGGTTCTGCTCAATCTTGCCGGCAACGCCATCAAGTTCACCGAGGCCGGCGGCGTCGCCGTCATTATCGAGCCGGGCGAGCACGCCAACGAAATTTGTTTCCAGGTGCGCGATTCCGGCATTGGTTTAAGGAGCGAAGATCAGGGCCGCATTTTCCTCGATTTCGAGCAAGCCGATGGCTCTTCGACGCGCAAGTTCGGCGGCACGGGCCTCGGCCTCGCTATTTCCAAACGCATCGTCGAGCGCATGGACGGCCGCATCGGCGTCGCCAGCGAGCCGGGCGCAGGCGCGACCTTCAGCTTCACCGTGCCGCTGTTGCCCGCGCCGGAAGACAATACCGCCGGTGAATTCCTCGCGCCGGACCTGCGCGAAAGCGCGGTGATGATCGTCTCGGCGGTGGAAATCGAGGCATCACTGTTGGCGCGGCGGCTCGGCCGCTGGGGCGCCAAAACTTGCGCGGTGATCGACGAAAAGATCGTCTTCGCGCTGATGCCGGAGCGGGATTGGCATGCCGTCCTGGTCGATTACCCGCTGGTGCAGAGCATGATGGCGAGCGGTGAGTTCGCGCAAATAAAAGCGCCGCGCCGCATCGCGCTGATCAGGCCCTCCGAGCGTCACGAATTGCCCTCGCTCAAGGCCGCAGGCTTCACCGGCTACCTCATCAAACCGGTGCGCGCCGCCTCGCTTGCGGCGCGTTTGCGCGACGAGGAGTCCTTCGAACATGCGGCCACCGAGGCCGTTGACGAAAGCGCGCCCTCCGCCAACGCTGCGGCCAACGGCAAAGGGCTTTTGATCCTGGTAGCGGAGGACAATGAAATCAACGCGCTATTGGTGCGCGCGCTGCTGGTACGGCTCGGCCATCGTCCGACCATCGCCGGCAACGGCGAAGCGGCGGTGGAATCCTGGGCGGCTTCACGAGCCGCCGCGGCACCCTATGATTTGATATTGATGGACGTGCAGATGCCGGTGATGGACGGGCTGGAAGCCACCCGCCGCATTCGCGCCATCGAGACGGAAGCCGGCGACAAGGCAACGCCGATCCTGGCGCTCACCGCCAATGCCTACGCGGAGGACCGCGAGGCCTGCCTCGCCGCCGGCATGGATGCGCTGCTGGTAAAGCCGCTGGACCGCGAGCGGCTGCGGGAAGCGCTCGAGAGCGTTGCGCGCCGGGCGCCCGCTGGCAGCTTGATCCTGCGGCTTAATAAAACATTCCCGTCACTGTCATAATTTCGGCTGCGCCAGCCTTGAGGGCACCGACCCAAAGCAACTCGCGCTGCCGCTATCGTTCCTGCATCATTATGCACGGGCGCCGGAAGCGTGGCGGGCGCGCGCGTGGCCCAAGCGCTACATCGAAATGAACCTCCTGGCGAAAGAAGCGATCGATCCCAAGCAGGCCTTGCGCGTGCTGCCGCCGCTGCTCAAGGGTTATCTGCGAGTCGGCGCTTTTGTCGGCGAGGGCGCCGTGGTCGACCACGAATTCGGCACCACCGATGTACTGGTCGTGATGCCGATGTCGGCGGTCAAGCAGCGTTATATCCAGCACTTCGACCTGAGCCGCCGCGCAGCCTAGACTTTTTCCTGAAGCATGATCTTTACCGAAAACCGGTTCCCACGTTTCGGGATCATGCTTTACAGCCTCCGCAGCGAAACGTCTTCCACCAAATGGCTTTCGTTTTTCTTCAAGATGAGATCGGCGCGCTGGCGCGTCGGCAGAATATTTTCGTGCAGATTGACGAGATTGATGCGCTCCCAGATTGAGCCGGCGGTCTTGACTGCTTCGGCATCGGACAGGCTGGAATAACGATGAAAGTATGATTTCGGATCACGGAACGCGGTTGAGCGCAGCGTTAAAAAGCGGTCCACATACCAGGACTTCAGCACATCGACATCGGCATCGAGATAGACCGAGAAGTCGAAAAAGTCAGACACGAAAGGAATCGCCTTGCCGTCTTTCGGCAGCCGCCCGGTTTGCAGCACGTTCAGCCCCTCGACGATGAGGATTTCCGGCCGGTCCACCTCCACCCACAAATTCGGTGTCACGTCATACGTGAGATGCGAGTAGACCGGCGCCTTGACCGGATGGCGGCCGGCTTTCACGTCGGTGAGAAAGCGCAGCAACGCCGGCAGGTCGTAGCTTTCCGGGAAACCCTTTTTCTCCATCGAGCCTTCGCGCTCAAGGATGGCATTCGGGTATAGGAACCCGTCCGTGGTGATCAGGTCGACCTTCGGCACATTCGGCCAGCGGGCCAGCAGGGCTTGCAGCACGCGCGCGGTGGTGGATTTTCCCACCGCCACCGAGCCGGCAACGCCGATGATGAACGGCATCTTCACATCCTCGGTGCCGAGGAAGCGTTCCTGCGCGCGAAACAGCCGCTGCGTCGCCGTCACATAGAGTGACAGCAGCCGTGACAACGGTAGATAAATTTCTTCGACTTCCTTGATGTCGAGCCGGTCGTGCAGTGAGCGCAGCCGCGTGACCTCTTCCGAGGTCAGGGTCATCGGCGTGTCTTGCCGCAACGCCGCCCATTCCGCGCGCGAGAAGCTGCGGTAGGGCGAGACGTCTTGTTCGGTGCGCTGCTCCATGGGCGACCCTGGATTATTTGCGTGAGGCTTTTTCCTCGTGGCCGGACTTGGCAGTGCGCTTGCCAAGCTCGGCCTCGACCTGCGCCAGCGTAACGCCGCGCGCCTCCATCACCACCAGCAGATGATAAAGCAGGTCGGCGGCCTCCGCGACCAGCCGTTCCTTGTTCTGCTGCACGGCAGCCATCACCGTTTCGATGGCCTCCTCGCCCAGTTTTTTGGCGCAATGGTCGACGCCCTTGTCGATCAGCGCACGGGTATAGGAATCCTTCGCGCTTGCCCTGGCGCGTTCGTGCACACGGTCTGCCAGATCGGCCAGAGTGAACTTGCTCATATGGCGACCTTTATCATGGATCCATCCGCATCGGCAGGCCTGCTTTCGCCATATAGGACTTGGCTTCCCGCACGCTGTGCTCGCCAAAATGGAAAATCGAAGCCGCCAGCACCGCCGTGGCATGGCCATCGCGGATGCCTTCCACCATGTGTTGTAGCGTGCCGACCCCGCCGGAGGCGATCACCGGCACCGTGACCGCGTCCGCGATGGCCCGGGTGAGCGCGATGTCGTAGCCGGCCTTGGTGCCATCGCGGTCCATCGAGGTGAGCAGGATTTCGCCAGCGCCGAGCGCCACCACTTCCTTGGCGTATTCGACCGCGTCGATGCCGGTCGATTTACGGCCGCCGACCGTGAAAATCTCCCAGCGGTATTTGTCGCCTGACTTGGAAACCTTCTTGGCGTCGATAGCTACGACAATGCACTGGTCGCCGAATTTCTCCGCCGCTTCCCTGACGAAAGCACGCCGCTCCACCGCTGCGGTATTGATCGACACTTTGTCCGCGCCATACGTCAGCAACTTGCGAATATCTTCCACCGTGCGCACGCCACCGCCGACCGTCAGCGGCATGAAACAGGCCTCGGCCGTGCGCCGCACCACGTCGTAAATCGTTTCGCGATTCTCATGGCTCGCAGTAATGTCGAGAAAACACAGCTCATCGGCGCCGGCGGCATCATAGGCAATGGCCGCTTCCACCGGATCCCCGGCGTCGCGCAGATTGACGAAGTTGACGCCCTTAACCACGCGGCCGTCTTTCACGTCGAGGCAGGGAATGACGCGGACTTTGAACATCAGGCGGCCGTTTCGCTGATCAACTTGAGCGCTTCAGCCGCATCCAGCCGCCCATCATAAAGCGCGCGGCCGGCGATGGCGCCTTCGAGTTTTTTCGCGCGCGGGCTGAGCAGCGCCTTGATGTCCTCGATCGAGGCAAGGCCTCCGGAGGCGATCACCGGAACAGAAATAGCATGCGCCAGAGCAATGGTGGCGTCCCAATTGATGCCTTGCAGCAGCCCATCACGCGCGATGTCGGTATAGATGATGGCCGAGACCCCGGCATCCTCGAAACGGCGCGCGATATCGAGCGCCGACAGTTCGGAGATTTCCGCCCAGCCTTTTACCGCCACCTTGCCGTCGCGCGCGTCGAGCCCGACCGCGACGCGGCCGGGAAATTTCTTCGCCGCGTCCGTCACCAGCGCCGGATTGCGCACCGCCGCGGTGCCGATGATAACGCGGTCGACGCCCTTGCCGAGCCAGGCTTCCACCGTCGCCATGTCGCGCACGCCGCCGCCGAGCTGCACTGGAATGCTGATCGACTCCAGAATAAGGTCGACCGCGTCGGCGTTCACCGGCTTGCCGGCGAAAGCGCCGTCGAGATCGACGAGATGCAGATACTTGAAGCCCTGCAGTTCGAAGGCGCGCGCCTGCGTCGCCGGGTCGCGGTGAAACACGGTCGCGCGCGCCATGTCGCCCTGCTCGAGCCGCACGGCGAGGCCTTCCTTCAGATCGATGGCGGGAAACAGGATCACGGTTTCCACTTCAGAAAATTCGCGATCAGCGCCAGCCCAAGCCGCTGGCTCTTCTCGGGGTGGAATTGCGTGCCGACCATATTGTCGCGGCCAACGATGGCCGTGAGCGGCCCGCCGTAGTCGGCTTGCGCCACCAGATCGTTCTTTGCTGCGGTTTTCAGCTCGTAGGAGTGCACGAAATAGGCGTGCAAGCCGTTCGCGCCGACCGGAATGCCGTCGAGCAGCGGATGGGACTTGGTGACGTTCAGCGTATTCCAGCCCATGTGCGGAATTTTCAGGGCCGTATCCTTCGGCGTGATGCGGTCGACTTCGCCGGCAATCCAGCCCAGGCCCGGCGTCACCTGATATTCGCGGCCGCGCTCGGCCATCAATTGCATGCCGACGCAGATGCCGAAGAACGGCCGACCGCGCCCGCGGACATTTTCTTCAAGAGCATCGATCATGCCGGGAATGTCGTCGAGACCGCGCCGGCAATCAGCGAAGGCGCCAACGCCGGGCAGCACCACGCGATCCGCGCCTGCGACTGCTTTGGGATCGCGGGTGACGACAATCGGCTGGTCATGTCCGCTTTCGCGCGCGGCGCGTTCGAAAGCCTTCGCCGCGGAGTGCAAGTTACCCGAGCCGTAATCGACGATGGCGACGCTCATCGCGAAGTTCCTGGATTACCGCCCGGCTCCGGGAACAGACCGATGACGTCGGACGGCGACGGCGCGCCGCGCAATACCGGCTTGGCGTATTTCGGCTCCGGCAATTCGGCGTCCGTGTCGGCGCGATTGGCCCACGCGGCATAAAATCGCCGCTCCGCCATTTCCGCGTCTTCGCCGACGATGAAGCCGACCGCTTTCCAACCGCGGCGCGTCAGCGCCCAGCGCCACAGCGTCGCCGCCTCAAAGCCGATCAGCAAAGCGATCAGGAAGCTGGCGATAAATTTCACCGACGCCGGCGCGCCGAAGAAATAGAGCGCCACGTTGAACGCGCCGGTCAATACGACAAATCCGATCAGCGCCAGCCATAGCCGGTGCACCAGCAGCCAGAGCGGCGCCAGCAGGAAAGCCCAGAAATAGAATCCGTCGCGCACGAAGACGAAGCGTTCCGGGCTGGACACGCTTTCGTTTTCGCGCGGCGGCGGTTCGTGAACGGTGAACGTGGGCATTTGCTAACGCCTTACTGGGTCCCCGCTTTTGCGAGGACGACGGCCGGGATTCTTCACCCGCCGAGCGAACCCTTGGTGGACGGCACCTCGTCCTTGGCGCGCGGATCGATCGTCACCGCGGCCCGCAACGCCCGTGCCAGGCCCTTGAAGCAAGACTCGGCAATATGGTGATCGTTGGTGCCATATAAAGTCTCGGCGTGCAGCGTGATACCGGCATTCATCGCGAAAGCTTGAAACCACTCCTGCACCAACTCGGTGTCGAAGGTGCCGACCTTGTCGCGCACGAACTCCGCCTTGAAAACCAGAAACGGCCGCCCGGAAATATCGATCGCCACGCGGGTCAGCGCCTCGTCCATCGGCACGTGCACGTCGGCATAACGGGTGATGCCTTTCATGTCGCCGAGCGCCTGCTTCACCGCCTGACCGAGCGCGATGCCGACATCTTCCGTCGTGTGGTGGTGGTCAATGTGCAGGTCGCCCTTGGCCTTGACCGTGATGTCGATACGCGAGTGCCGCGCCAGCAGATCGAGCATGTGATCGAGGAATCCGATGCCGGTCGCCACCTGCGCACGCCCGGCGCCGTCGAGATCGACGGAGACCTCGACCTCGGTTTCCTTGGTCTTGCGCGTCACGGAGGCTTTGCGCATCACGGATTCCCTTGATCTGCGCGCCTTTTAGCAGGGGTTGTTGGGATTCGCCACCGCCGTTGCGAACGGTTTGCAAAACAGCGAAAGCATAACTAAATGACGGTCATCGCGGGGGTAATGCGTATGGCATCGAACGAAATTCCATCAAGTCCAACTTGGCACGGCACCACGATCCTCACCGTCCGCAAGGGCGGCAGCGTGGTGATCGGCGGCGACGGCCAGGTCTCCATCGGCCACACCATCGTCAAATCCAACGCCAAAAAAGTGCGCAAGCTCGGCAAAGGTGACGTGATCGGCGGTTTCGCCGGCGCCACCGCCGACGCCTTTACCTTGTTCGAGCGGCTTGAAAGCAAGCTCGAGCAGTATCCCGGCCAGTTGCTGCGCGCTTCCGTCGAGCTCGCCAAGGATTGGCGCACCGACCGGTATTTGCGCCGGCTTGAGGCCATGATGATCGTCGCCGACAAGAACGTCTCGCTGGTGCTGACCGGCACCGGCGACGTGCTGGAACCGGAAATGGGTGTGGCCGGCATCGGCTCCGGTGGTAACTACGCGCTGGCGTCGGCCCGCGCGCTGCTCGACGGCGCGCTCGATGCCGAGGCGATCGTACGCAAGTCGCTCGATATCGCCGCCGACATCTGCGTCTACACCAACCGCAACGTCACCATCGAATCCCTGAAATCGTAACAGAGTAATCAAGTTGACCGACTTCTCTCCCCGCGAAATCGTTTCCGAACTCGACCGCTACATCGTCGGCCAGAACGACGCCAAGCGCGCCGTCGCCATCGCCTTGCGCAATCGCTGGCGCAGGCTTCAGCTCGACGACAAATTGCGCGAAGAGGTTCTGCCAAAAAACATTCTGATGATCGGGCCGACCGGGGTCGGCAAGACTGAAATCTCGCGCCGCCTCGCCAAATTGGCGGGCGCGCCGTTCCTGAAGGTCGAAGCCACAAAATTCACCGAAGTCGGCTATGTCGGCCGCGACGTCGAGCAGATCATCCGCGACCTCGTCGAAATTTCCATTGCGCTCACCCGCGAACGCAAGCGCAAAGACGTGCAGGCGCGCGCCGAGCAGGCGGCCGAAGAACGCGTTATCGACGCGCTGGTCGGGCCCGGCTCCGGCCCGCCGACGCGCGAAAGCTTCCGCCGCAAGCTGCGCGCCGGAGAGCTCAACGATAAGGAAATCGAGATCGAGGTGCAGGGCGGCGGCGGCGGCATGCCGATGTTCGAAATTCCGGGCATGCCGGGCGCGCAGATGGGCGCCATCAATATCGGCGATATTTTCGGCAAGCTCGGTGGCGGCCGCACCAAGACACGCAAGGTGACCGTGCTGGAATCGCACAATATCCTGGTCAACGAGGAATCCGACAAGCTGCTCGACAGCGAGCAACTGGTTCAGGAATCGATCAAGGTTGTCGAACAGAACGGCATCGTGTTTCTCGACGAGATCGACAAGATCGCCGGGCGCGAAGGCCGCATGGGCGCCGACGTGTCGCGCGAGGGCGTGCAGCGCGACCTGCTGCCGCTGATCGAGGGCACCACCGTCAACACCAAGCACGGCCCGGTGAAGACCGACCACATTCTGTTTATTGCGTCCGGCGCATTCCACATCTCCAAGCCCTCCGACCTCTTGCCCGAACTGCAAGGCCGGCTCCCGATCCGCGTCGAATTGAACGCGCTCACGCGCGACGACATGCGCCGCATCCTGACCGAACCGGAAGCGTCATTGATCAAACAATATGTCGCGCTGCTCAGCACCGAAGGCGTAACGCTGGAGTTTTCCGAGAACGCCATCGATGCCATTGCCGACATCGCGGTCGCGGTGAATTCCTCGATCGAGAATATCGGCGCGCGGCGTCTGCAGACCGTGATGGAGCGTGTACTCGATGAAATCTCGTTTGCCGCCACCGACCGGTCCGGCGAGACGGTCAAGATTGACGCGGCTTATGTCGAGAAGCACATCGGCGATCTGGCCAAGAACGCAGATCTGTCGCGCTTTATCCTCTAAACTTTTTGAGCATGATCTTATCCGAAAACCGGTACCCACTTTTCGGGATCATGCTCTAGCGCGCTTCACGCGCACATAAAGTGCACCTGCGCCGCCGTGATTGATGGCCGCGTCCTCGAAACCGACGACAAGTTCTCTGAATTCGGGCAAGCCGAGCCATTGCGGCACCTGGCGGCGCAGCACGCCGATTTCGCCGGCGCGGCCTTTGCCGGTAATCACCAGCACCAGCCGCGCGTCGCGGTCGTTCGCGCTGCGCAGAAACCGCAGCAGCGCCGAATGGGCTTCATCCTGTATATAGCCGTGCAGATCGAGCCGCGCGTCGATTTTCTCTTTACCGCGCGCGACGCGTTGTTTCATGCGCCGCCCGAGCGTTATGGGTTGCGGCGCTAGCGGCTTCGACGGCGCCGGCGTGGCCTTTGCGACGCTCTTTGCAGGTGGTGGTTTTAGAAACTTTGGTGGCGGCTTTAATGCCGGCTTGGACGATTCCACTTCCGGGCCAGCATCGCCTTCCGGCGCGTTCCGCGAACTTGCAGCCAGCGGCTTAATCGACTTGGCAACCGTCGTCCACAGCACGCGGTCTTCGTAAGTGAGACCGCGGCGCCGTTTCCCATCACGGCTCATAACAAGGCCTTTAAGGTTTGGCGATCGCCGTGGCCTCGACCGAAGGGATCGCCGACGTCACCTCGGCGATGAGGTCTGTCGGCCGCGGCTGCGGCAGCGGAATGTCGATGGTTGCCTTCACAGCGACGCTGCGCGGCACCAGCATGACGAACTTGCCGAACTGCTTGATGCGCCCGGCAATATGCGGAATATCCTCGCCGTGGCCGAAATAGATGTCGGCGCGCGCCGGACCGCGGATGGCGGAGCCGGTGTCCTGCGCCACCATCAGGCGCTGAAACGTATCTTCCGGCACATCGCCCTTGAGCGGAAACTTGGCGTCGATCCAGACCGGCGTGCCGTAGACGTGAATGCTGGGATCGACCGCGATGGAACGCCCCGCCGTGAGCTGGATGCCTTGCGCGCCGATACATTCATCGTGCGGCGCAAGCGCCGTTTTGGAGAAGAAGACGAAGGAGCGGTTCTTCTCGCGCAGCGCCTGGCCCTCCGCCGGATTGGCTTCCATATATTCCCGAATCTTGTCCATCGTCATTTCCTGCGGCGTGAAAACGCCCTGGTCGATCAGCAGGCGCCCGACCGGTGTATAGGGCTTGCCGTTACTGGCGATGTAGTTGAGCCGCAGCAATTCGCCGCCGTCGAGCTGGACGCGCGTCGAGCCCTGGATCTGCGCGAAGAACGCATCGACCGGGTTTTTGACCCAGCAGATCTCCAGATCCTTGCCGGCGAGCGCACCCTTCTCGATATCGACCCGGTCGTATTGCGAAAATACTTTGCTCTGCTTGCCGCCGACCTTCGCCGGTACTCCATAGAGCGGAGTCGAGTATTCGTCGGTCTTGACCCGCGAGCCGGTGACCTCGGGCTCGTAATAGCCTGTGTAGAAGCCGTCGGCGCCGGTGTAATAGCCGTAGTTTTTCATGGGTGGCATCACGCGCACCGGAGCGAAATTAGCCTCGAAGAACACCCGTGCTTGATCGCGATCGAGCTTGCCGGCCTCGCGCGCGCGTTCGCACACTTTGTACAGCGCGCCATAAACCGGCCGCGCTGCCCGCATCGTCTTGCTGCCGTTGAGAATGGCGCCGCAGCTTTTAAGGTAGGCATCGAAGGCCGCCGCGTGGTCGTCTTCCTTCCAGCCGTCGAGCGACGCGAAGGTGAGCGCTTCGGCCTGCGCGTTGCGAAGTTTCAGGGTGCTGTCCGCTTGCGCGCCAGTGCCGGCGATCAGGCAGAGGCCCAAACCGAATCCGACAATCGACTTTGATGAGCCCCCCGGCAGCATGCGCTTTAGTGCCCGGTTTCGGCTTCGGCTTCGGTGGCGACCAGTTTCCAGTTCGGGTCGCGCGACGATACGTCACGGGCGAAGGTCCACACGTCGGTGACGTCGGTGACCTTCTCGGCATTGCCGTCGATGACATTGCCTTCCTTGTTGCGCGTGACCGATACGAGCTTGGACTGGAAGCGAACCGTCGCCTGGATGTTGCGGCCGCGCACTTCCGCCGCGGTGATCTCGGCGCTGTCGATCGACACAAAACGGCTTTCCACCGTGTCGCCGCGCTTTTCGCGCTCGATGATGGCCGCCTCGAAGCCGTCATAGACTTCACGCGAGAGAAGATTTTTCAGCGTGCGGCGATCGCCTTCGGCATAGGCATTGACGATCATTTCATAAGCCGCGCGCGCACCGGTGAGGAAATGGTTGGCATCGAAATCGGGCGCGGCGGCCAGAATCGCATCGAGCCCAACGGCGACGGGCGAGCCCGCTGGCGCGACGCCTTTCCAGCGCTCAACCGGATCGGCGGGCGCGACCGGTGTCTGCGCCGCGGTATCCGGCGTGTTGCGGTTTGGCAAGGCGACGACTTTTTCCGACGCCGGCCGCACCGGCTCGCGCGCCGCAAACGGATCGTAAGGCGGGCGCTCGCGACCGGTACGCTGGCCGAGCACGCTGCGCAAACGCAGGAAGATGAAGACTGCGAGCGCCAGGAATATGATGGTGTAGATATCGAACACGTCTTGCTTGCCTTCGGCTATCGTGGCGGCGGCCTCCACCCCACTTATGTAAACTGGTGGATGCGCCGTTCCATAGGCCTCGCGCCAATAACGGGGCGCAATCGTGCATCACTGCGAAACCTTAGACGATCAGGGCTGACACGCCAACCTGGTACCCACCGAGAAAACACCGATGAATGTGGCAAAATGGCTGCTAATCGCGCTTCTGGCGCTGCCGCTGGCGGAACTCGCGGTGTTCATCGCGGTGGCGAGCCACATCGGCTTTGCCTGGGCGTTACTGCTGATATTGGCGGGAATGTTGGCCGGTGGCCTGGTATTGCGCCATGCCGGCGGCGGTCATATTGCCCGCGTCCGCGGCGCCCTCGATCACGGCAGTTTCACCGCTTTGCAAGCCGACGGCAGCGGCGGCGCTATCCTACTTGCAGGGATTCTGTTGTTAATTCCGGGGTTTATAACCGACATCGTGGCGCTTTGGCTGCTGATCGGCGCGGTGTTTGGGGACAACCGGCCAGCGCCGCGCAACGACGGCGTCGTCGATCTGGAGCCCGAGCAATGGCAACACGTGCCCGATCCCATGCTGCCCAACCGGCATGACGACAAGCGAAAACCGTAACGGCCTCGCGTGCTTGTTCGCCCCCAAGTCTGTTTGCCCAAGTCTGCTTGTTCGCCCTATGTCGCCATGTTAGCCAACCGCCGCGCACGAGCCTAAGTGCCGGCGCGGGGGAAACTTTATGTCGACGACCAATGGCGGCCCACCCGAAGACGCAATACCGCAACTCAACGTGGTGGCGCAGTACATCAAGGATTTCTCGTTCGAGAATCCGAACGCGCCGGCGTCGCTGACCCCCGGCGAGCCGCCGGAGATCGGCATCCAGATCAATGTCATCGCCAACCCGGCATCCGATACCGAGATCGAGGTGGTGTTGAAACTCGACGGCAAGGCGGAACACGCCGGCAAATTGATGTTCCGCTTCGAGCTGGAATACGCAGGCGTATTCCGCATCCGCAATGTGCCACCGGAAAGCCTGAACGCGATCGTATTGATCGAATGCCCGCGCCTGCTGTTCCCGTTCGCGCGCGAAGTCATCGCCACAACCGTGCGCAATGGCGGCTTCCCGCCGTTGCTGCTCGATCCGGTGGATTTTGTCAGCCTGTATCGCCAGAAACTCGCGCAGGTTCAGGGCACGGTACCGCCGCCCGCGCAGTAACGCTTTACAAATAATCCTGCCACACCGCGTCCGCGCCGAGGCTGGCGACGAATTTGCGATGCGCCTCGCGGTCGGCATCGCTGATCCGCGGCGTCAACGCGACGTCGCGCTTGCGCAGGATCACAACGCCGGCGCTGTCCTTTTTCTGCGCGGCAACGGTTTCGGCAAGACCGAGTTGCGCTTGCCGGCCGCCGATCAGTTCCAGATAGACCTCGGCCAGAATTTCGGCATCGAGCAAGGCGCCATGCTTGGTGCGGCGTGAATTGTCGATGCCATAGCGTGCGCACAGATCGTCAAGCCGGTTGGGACCGGCCGGATGCTTGCGCCGCGCCAGCATCAGCGTGTCGACCAGCCGGTCGCGCGTGATCAGCGCGCGCTCAACGCGCTTGAGCTCGGCGCAAAGAAAGCCGTGATCAAAGCCGGCGTTGTGGATCACCAGTGGCGCGTCGCCGATGAAGGCCAGGAATTCGTCGACGACATCGGCGAAGCGCTTGTGGGTTTTCAGGAACTCCGCCGACAGCCCATGAATTGCGAAAGCTTCCGCCGGCATGTCGCGATCGGGATTGAGATAGACATGAAACACCGCGCCGGTCGGAATCCGGTTGAGCAGCTCGATGCAGCCGACCTCGACCAGGCGATGGCCCTGGGCGGGATCGAGCCCGGTGGTTTCGGTGTCGAGAACGATTTCGCGCATGCGGAACTATTTCTTTCGATTCGGCATCTTAGCAACCGCCTTGAGAATATCACGCACTTGC
>JAYTFS010000331.1:0-17060 GCA_043734185.1 Pseudolabrys sp.
CCTCAGGCGGCTGGCCGGCCTCTTGTCCGGCTACCTACCGATCGACACACGGCCACAGGCACGTGCGAAATTGGGCAAAGTTGAAATAACATTTTTTTCGCGCGATGCAAGCGAATTAGTTCGCGCAACGCAAATCTTCCTTAACTTTTTAAAGTCGGAGGAGTCGCGTCGCTCAGCCGCGAACCGTGAACGGCTCGATGCGGTGCGCGTAGCGGATGAACTGCGCCATGACGATGATGCCGCAGAGCACGAAGATGCCGTCGAGGATGCGCTGTCCAATGCTGCCAAGATCGAACAAGGTAGCAAGCGCCCAGGAGCCGGCGAAGGCCGCGCCGAACACCTCGGCGCCGATCAGAATCGCGGCGCTGATGACGGTGATGACGTTGAGCCAGACGATGCGGCGGTCGGTATCGGCCATCGGAATCTCCCTCGCGAGGACGGCAATCAACCTGAATTATGCCGCCGAATCAAGTCTATAGAGATGGGGCTCGCCGCCGTGGAAGTTTCAGATAGGCGCTCGCCAGCCGCCTCGTTCACGACTAGATAGGCCCCATGACAAGCAAAGTGACTCCCTCCGCTAACCAAAATCCATTGCTCACCGACTGGCAGGGATCCTTCGGCCTGCCGCTGTTCGGCGCCATCAAGCCGGAACATTTTCGTCCCGCCTTCGACCACGCTTTGGCTGCCCACCGCGCCGAGATCGACGCCATCACCGCCAAAAAGGCGGCGCCGACATTCGTTAACACTCTCGAGGCGCTGGAGCGGGTCGGGCGGGCGCTCGACCGGGTCTCCAACGTCTTTTTTGTGCTGGCAGGGGCCGACACCAGCGAGGCCGTCGAGGCGATCGAGCGCGATATCTCGCCGCTACTCGCCCGCCACAGCAGCGCGCTCTACCTCGACCGGACGCTCTATGCCCGAATTGCGGACCTTTACGGCCGCAGCGCCTCGCTCGGCCTCACATCTGAGCAAGCCCGGGTGCTGGAGCGCTACCACACCCGCTTCGTGCGGGCCGGCGCCGCCCTCGAGAAGCCGAGCCAGGACCGGCTTGCCGCCATCAACGAGCGGCTGGCGAGCCTCGGCACCCAGTTCGGGCAGAACGTGCTCGCGGACGAGAAAGCATATGCCCTGATCCTCGACGAAGCCGACCTCGACGGACTGCCGGACTTTGCCCGCGCTGCGGCGGCTGCGGCGGCGAAGGAGCGCGGCCAACCCGGCAAATACGCCATCACGCTGGCACGCTCCTCCTGCGAGAGCTTTTTGCAGTTCTCCGCCCGCCGCGACCTGCGCGAAAAAATCTTCCAGGCCTGGATCAAGCGCGGCGAGAATGCCGGCGCCAGCGACAACCGGCCCATCATTGCCGAACTGGTAGCCTTGCGTAACGAGCGGGCGAGGCTTCTGGGCTTTGCGACCTACGCCGACTACCGGCTTGCCGATCAGATGGCCAAGACGCCCCAGGCCGCGCGCGGCTTGCTCGACGAGGTTTGGGGCCGGGCGCTTATCAAGGCTGGCGTCGAACGCGACGCGCTGCAGGCGTTGATCGCGGAGGAGGGCGGCAATTTCGCGCTCGCGCCCCAGGACTGGCGCTACTACTCCGAGAAACTGCGCAAGGCCAAGTACGAATTGGACGAAGCCGAGATCAAGCCGTACTTCCAGCTCGACAAGATGATCGAAGCCGCCTTCGAGACCGCGCATCGGCTGTTCGGCCTGACCTTCACGCCCGCCGCCGTGACGCTCTACCACGCGGACGCCCGCGCCTGGGATGTGAAGGATGCGCAAGGCCGCCACGTCGGCCTGTTCATCGGCGATTATTTCGCGCGCGGCTCCAAGCATAGTGGCGCCTGGATGACCTCATTGCGGGATCAGGAAAAGCTCGTCGGTGACACCCGTCCGATCATCCTGAACGTCTGCAATTTCTCAAAGCCGGCGGCGGGAGAACCTGCACTGCTGTCATTCGACGACGCCCGCACGCTGTTCCACGAGTTAGGCCATGGGCTGCATGGTCTGTTGTCGAACGTGACCTACCCGTTGCTGGCAGGCACTTCCGTGTCGAGCGACTTCGTCGAGTTGCCGTCGCAGCTCTACGAGCATTGGCTGGAAGTGCCGGAGATTTTGCAGAAGTATGCCGTGCATGCGCAGACCGGCAAGCCAATGCCGAAGGCGCTGCTAGACCGATTGCTGGCGACGCGCACGTTCAATCAGGGTTTCGGCACGGTGGAATACACCTCCTGCGCCCTGGTCGATCTCGATATTCATTCGGTAACCGACACCAAAAGGCTCGATGTCACCGATTTTGAGCGCAAGACCCTCGATGCGCTGCACATGCCGCCTGAGATTGTCATGCGTCACCGCCTGCCGCATTTCCAGCATCTGTTTTCCGGCGGCGGCTATGCGGCGGGCTACTATTCCTACATGTGGTCGGAGGTGCTCGACGCAGACGCCTTCGAGGCCTTCGAGGAAGCCGGCAGCGCCTTCGACCCGGAAACCGCCAAGCGGCTGCGTGACTTCATCTACAGCGCCGGCAATCTGCGTGATCCCGTTGAAGCCTATACGGCGTTCCGCGGCCGCCTGCCGACGGTCGATGCGATGCTCAAAAAGCGCGGGCTCGACCGCGCGGCGGCCGAGCCCGTCATTTCATAGCGCGCCGCTATTGCTGCGGGCAGTAGGCCACGCACTGACCGGCGCTGCCGCCTTCCAGCGTTTGGACGTCGTCGAACACGAGCTGGCAGCCGTCCTCGGTCAGGCCGTCGCAGTATTCCTCGGGCGCCTCGATATAGGCGTAAGGGTAATATTCGTATGCGCCGATCGCTAGCGCGCCGAGAGTGCCAAGCGCGACGAAGGTGCGCCAGCCGCCGCCGCGGCGAACGCGATAACCGCTGCGCCAGACCGAATAATTCCGGCCGCTGATCGTGGTCCGGCCGACGCCGCGCATTGGAACACCACGGATCCTGGCCGCACTCACGACGCGCGAATTGGCGCTACGCGGGGTAAAGGTCCTGCGCACAATCTTCGCCGTTCCCGAATTTGTACCGCCGACGCGCGGTGTCGTCGTCGCCGGCGCGAGTTTGTTCTGGGTATCGATGTTCTTCCGACCACCCAGATCCCTGCGCCTCTCAAAATCTCTCCGGCCGCCATTTTGCGGCTCTACCCGGCGCTCCATGGTGCGCGGCGCATCGCGCCTTGGCTCTACACGGCGCTCGATGTTTCGTGGGGCGCTTGGCGGCGGCCCGCTACGCATCTGTGGTTGTGTGCCGCCCTGCGGAGCTTTTGGCGCGACATTCTTGGGGCCTTCCTTTTTGCGTTTCGGGTCTTCCTGGGCTTGCGCGGAAAATTCGGTCGTTGCGGCGGCGCGCTCGCTTGCAGCGACAATAGACACAGGAAATGAAACGGCGGCGATCGCGAGTGCGCCCGCGGCAAAAAATCTCATATTCAATTTGGTGGGCATGGCGTGTGTTCCTGTGAGTCGGCGTTACCGGCCGAGGGAATTTCTATATCACGATTTCCTTGATTAGGGCACCATGCTCCAATGAACCTGCACACAGCCGGACATCGCCGCGGCGTCGTATGCGCGCCGCATGCTGCGGCCGTCGAGGATGGCCGCCACATTCTGGCGGAAGGCGGCAATGCCATCGAGGCCATGATCGCGATGGCCGCGAGCATCGCCGCGGTCTATCCGCACATGAATCATGTCGGCGGCGATGGCTTCTGGCTGATCCGCGAACCATCCGGCCGCGTGCGCGCCATCATGGGCGCAGGCCGCGCCGGCGCCAAAGCGACGCGGCAGTTTTACCGCGATGCCGGCATGCATGAAATTCCGTCGCGCGGACCATTCGCCGCGCTCACCGTGCCAGGCGCGGTCGCGGGATGGATGCTGGCGTTCGAGGCTGCCAAAGCGCAAACGGGCAAGGGTACCCGCGCCAAGTTGCCGCTGCATGTGTTGTTTGAAGCCGCCATCAAGCACGCGCGTGAAGGCTACACAGTCACGCGCAGCCAGGCGGCGCTCACCGTCGATAAATATGCCGAATTGCAGGGTGCACCCGGCTTCGTACAGGCCTTTCTGGCGGATGGTAAAGCACCGAAAGCAGGCGACAAGCTCGAACAATCTGCCTTGGCCGCTACGCTCGAGCATCTTGCGCAAGCCGGGCTCGACGATTTCTATCGTGGCGATGTAGGTCGCGAGATTGCCGCCGATCTGGAGCGCATCGGCAGTCCGGTGACGCGTGCCGACCTGGAGCGGTTCGAGGCGAGAATTGCCGAGCCGCTCAGCGTTCAGATCGCAGCGGGCACGCTCTACAATACGCCGCCGCCGACGCAAGGGTTGGCCTCGCTGATGATCCTAGCGCTGTTCGACCGGCTGCGCGTTGGAAAGGCGGAGAGCTTCGAACACGTCCACGGCCTGGTGGAAGCCACCAAGCGCGCCTTCCGCGTGCGCGACCGTTTTGTCACCGACCCCGACAAGATCGACGGCAACCTCACGCATTTCCTGGATACAGAATTTCTCGATAGTGAGGCCGACAAGATCGACCCGAAGAAAGCCGCGCGGTGGCCAGCAGCCTACGGAGAGGGTGACACGATCTGGATGGGCGCGGCGGATGCCAGCGGACTTGTCGTGTCCTATATCCAGTCGCTTTATTGGGAATTCGGCTCTGGCTGCGTACTGCCCAAAACCGGCGTGCTGATGCAGAACCGCGGCTCGAGTTTCTCGCTCGATCCGAAAGCGGTCAACGCGCTCGAACCGGGTCGCCGCCCGTTCCACACGCTCAATCCGGCGCTGGCCGTTCTCAAGGATGGCCGTGTCATGGCCTATGGCACCATGGGCGGCGATGGACAGCCTCAGAGTCAGGCTGCCGTGTTTACGCGCCACATTCAGTTCGGCCAGCCGCTCGAGCGCGCGCTCGATGCGCCGCGCTGGCTTCTCGGCCGCACCTGGGGTTCGAGCCACACCAATCTACGGCTGGAATCGCGTTTCGATGAGGGCTTGATCGATCGTCTGATGTCGGCTCGCCACGACGTTGAAATACTTGGCGATGCCTATTCTGACACCGTGGGGCACGCCGGCGCCGTCATATTACATGCCGATGGCACGCTGGAAGGTGGCCACGACCCACGCGCCGATGGTGGCGCGGCAGGCGTCTAATTAATTCCGCGTAACTGCAATATTGTAACACGCCACCTTTGTGCCGCACTCCATGATATTGTGACGCGCATGACCGCTTCGATCCGCCTTCTGCTTGTTGCCGCGCTGAGCCTGGCCTTCGTGGGTCTTGCGCGCGCGCATCCGCATGTCTGGGTGACCATGAAATCCGAAGTAATCTATGCGCCCGACGGCACCGTCACCGGCGTGCGCCACGCTTGGTCTTTCGACGACATGTTTTCCACCTTTGCCACGCAAGGGCTGGACAGCAAAGAGAAGGGCAAGTTTTCCCGCGATGAACTGGCGCCACTCGCCAAGGTCAACATCGAGTCACTCAAGGAATACGATTATTTCACCTACGCTACCGTCGACGGCGTGAAAGTGCCGATGGCCGAGCCGCTGCCGGATTATTGGCTCGACTACAAGGACCAAGTGCTTACGCTGAATTTTACTGTGCCGTTCAAGACGCCGGCGAAGGCGAAGGCGAAGGAGCTGAGCATCGATATCTACGATCCGACGATTTTCGTCGATTTCTCTTTCGACAAGAAAACGCCGGCCCATTTGGTTAACCCACCGGCCGGCTGCAAGCTTCAGGTGGCGCTGCCACGCGAAATGACTTTCGCGGAAGGCAAGAGGCTAAGCCAAATTCCAGCCGACCAGCCCAACACGATAATGACCGGCGCCGAATTCGCCAACAAGATCCTGGTGCATTGTCAGTAAGCGCATGAACTTCCCACTGGCGAGATTCGCGTTTCTCATCCTTTGCATGTTGTTTCTGCTTGTCGCCTTCGATGCCGCGCTGGCGCAGCCGTTCGCCATCGCGCGTGATAGCGGTCATCCAGATCTCGGCGGCTTTACCGGCTGGATTTTGGCCAAGCAGGCCGAGTTCTATCGGCTGTTTTCTGGCACCATACGCGCCGCCAAAAACGATGGCAGCGCCGCTTACACTCTGCTCGGCATTTCGTTTCTCTATGGCATTTTCCATGCCGCCGGCCCTGGCCACGGCAAGGCAGTGATCTCTTCTTATCTGGTTGCCAATAACGAAACGTGGAAGCGCGGCATCGTGCTGTCATTTGCCTCTGCCATTCTGCAGGCGCTTACTGCCATTGCGATCGTTGGCATCGCCGCCGTGCTGTTAGGGGCGACTGCCAAGGCGATGGGAAACGCTGTGCGAGTCATCGAGATCGTGAGTTATGCGCTGATCATCCTGATCGGCCTGCGATTGCTCTGGGTAAAAGGGCGCGCCTTTTTGAGCTTACTGCGACCGCGACCGCATGAGCATCACGACCATCATCATGGCCACAATCATCATCACGATCATGGTCATTCTCACGCGCGCCACGATCACGACCATGATCACGCCGACGAAGCCCATGCTTGGGGCCATGCCCACGCACCGGAGCCGAACGAACTCGTCGGCCGTCATTGGTGGAAGCGCGGGCTCTCGGCTATTGTCGCGGTCGGATTGCGGCCATGCTCGGGCGCGATCATCGTGCTGGTGTTTGCGCTGGCGCAAGGCCTGTTCTGGACCGGCGTCGCTGCGACCTTCGCCATGGGACTAGGCACCGCGATCACGGTCGCCGTTATCGCCACGCTCGCGGTTGGCGCGCGCGGGCTCGCGGGGCGCTGGGCGAAAGCGAAACCCGGCGCCGGCATGCTGATGTTGCGTGGCATGGAAACCGCGGCGGCGGCGGTCATTGTCGCCTTCGGCGCGCTGCTGCTCACCGGCTACATTGTGAGCGAGCGCCTGATGGGCGTCTGATAGCTATCGCCCCGATTGAAGGCTGCTATCGCGACATACGCATTGCGGTTTAACGCGCCGGCGCTAGCTTGCCTGTGCTGACGATGGAGCGCCGCATGCCGCACAATTTCTTGCGTGAATTGGGCGTTGAGCATCCGATCATTCTGGCGCCCATGGCGGGTTCGGGCGGCACGCCGGAACTGGTCGCCTCGGTGTCGAACGCGGGCGGGCTTGGTTCCTGGGGCGGCGCTTATTCGACGCCGCAACACATTCTCGATGCCGCCAATCAAATCCGCACGCTGACCGGCAAGCCCTTCGCGCTCAATCTGTTCGCCGGCGGCTACGAGCCACATCGCCAGGTCGATCCGGCGCAAATGCTGGCGCTGGTCGCTCGCGTGCACGAAAAGCTCGGCCTCGCACCGCCGGTGTTGCCGCCCAACCCACAGAGTCCGTTCGACGATCAACTCGCGGCGGTGATCGAAGCGCGGCCGACGGTGTTCAGCTTCACCTTCGGCATTCCGAGTGCTGACGCATTGGCGCGCCTGCGCAAGGCGGGCATTCGTACTTCGGGCACCGCGACGACGGTGGAAGAAGGCCAGAAGCTCGCCGCCGCCGGTGTTGACTCCATCGTCGCGCAGGGCGACGAGGCGGGCGCGCATCGTGGTAGCTTTCTGGCGCCCTTCGAGCAATCGATGGTGCCGATCCAACAGCTTCTGCAAGGCTTGGTGAAAGCTGTGTCAATTCCTGTCGTCGCCTCGGGCGGCCTGATGGACGGTCGCGACATCGCCGGCATGCTCGCCGCAGGCGCAGCGGCGGCTCAGCTTGGCACCGCGTTTCTGGTGTGCCCGGAATCCGGCGCGCCGGCCGCTTACAAGCAGGCGCTCATCGCCGCGCAAGGCGATCCGACCTTGATCACGCGCGCCTATTCCGGCCGTCCGGCCCGCGGCCTGCACAACACATTCATCGACATGGCGGAAGGCGTCCAGTGCTGCCGTTCCGTCAGCAGAACGACTTGACCCGGCCGATGCGCATTGAATCCGGCAAGCAAGGCATGTCGGATTACATCTCGTTGTGGGCGGGGCGTGGCGTTTCGCGTGTGCGGCAGATGCCGGCGGCGAAGCTGGCCGAAACATTAGTCGTGGAAATCGGCGGCCGTTAGCGTAATCGGCTGCCCGTGCGGGGTGCGATCACAGGCATGATCCCAGGCATCGCGCGTGCGATGCAGGTCGTGTGACGTCGTCAGGCCTTTGTCAGCGACCAGTTTCTCCAGCGCTGCCAGCCAATGCGAATAATAAGTTTTGCCCGTGTCGGGATCGCCCGAGCCTTGCGCGCGCTTGATTTGCGCCGCGAGCACCGCCGCCCATTCAACCCACGTAAACAGCCCGCGCTCGTGCAGCGCCAACGTCATGGCGAAGGCCTGCGCTTCCCACGGCTCGCGAAATACCGGCCCCTCGCTGTCGCGCGGAATGCTGGGCACCTCTTGGGTGGCTCGGCGTGCGGCGGCTTGGTCGATCATGCTGGCTCCAGATAGGGCTCCCAAGCGTCAATCGAGACTTTCACGGTTCGGTCGGCGCCTTCGCCCCACAACTCGCGGCCGTCGAAGCGCACGGTGTAGAGCCATTGCGGGTCTTCGCCGGCGCCGGTGGCGTTGCTGTCGGGAAACACGTGACAACCGATGACGCGCTCAATCACGCCGACGCGGCCGCGCACATAGCGCGGCAGCCGCGTGTGGGTGAGGGGATTGATGGTTTTTGCGCGCACATTGTCGCGGGGTTTGAAAGCGGCTATCGTTTTGGTCTCGCGTTCGGTCGGCCCGCCGCGATGCAGTACCTTTTGCACATCATCGGGCGAAAGAACGCGCTTCACCGAAATCGCCGGATGCAGGGCATGGCCAACCACCATCTCGTCGTCGCTGACCAGCTCGCGTTCCTTCAGCATCGTCTCGAGCGCGTAAAACCAGAGCTGGTAATAACTCATCGAAAGATATTCGGCCGGCGGGCGGTTCTCGCGCGCAAAGCGCGACATGTCGATGTTCCATTGTCCTGGTGCCGCGGCCGCAAGAGTCAGTGCGAAGGCGCGCCGTTCCCAGTCGGCGTGGAACACGGGTTCGTTCGGCTCCGGCGCGATGGGGCCGTGACCTTGCGTGCCGCCGAGATCCTGGCCGCCGTTCATTTCAAATCCTCGGGTCGTTTCGGCAATCCAGTGCCGATCATGGAATCACGCGTCACCAGGTCCGCGAGTTTTTCCTCGCTCCAGCCATCGCTGCCGGCGGGCCGCATCGGCAAAACGAGATAGCGAATCTCGGCGGTCGAATCCCACACGCGGATTTCGGTGTCCTTCGGCACCGTGAAACCAAAATCGACCAGCACGCCGCGTGGGTCGGCGACAGCGCGCGAGCGATAGGGCGCCGATTTGTACCAGACCGGTGGCAGGCCGAGCACCGGCCACGGATAGCAAGAGCACAGCGTGCAGACGACCATGTTGTGAAGCTTTGGCGTATTTTCCAGCGCGACGATGTGCTCGCCTTGGCGGCCGGCAAAGCCAAGCTCGGCGATGGCTGGCGTGGCGTCCTTAATGAGTCGTGCGCGGTAGGCGGGATCGGCCCAGGCCTTTGCCACAACGCGGGCGCCGTTGCGCGGGCCGACTTTCTTCTCATAGGTCTCGATCAAGAGATCGAGCGCGGCCGGATCGACATAGCCTTTCTCAGTCAGCACGGTTTCTAGCGCGCGCACGCGCAATTCGGTCTCCGAGAGCTCGGAATGATCGTGGTCGTGATGGTGATCGTGTACCGCCATTCTCAGCCCCACACGCCTTTATGTTGCTCGGTCGCCTCGTCTTCGAGTAGTAGACCCACAAGCTCGACTTGGCGCTGATCTGTCGAAAATACAACGCGGCAGGGCAGGCCCAAGGTCGGATTTTCCTCGTGGCTGCCGGTGATCCAGGCCGCTTCATCACTGAGCTTTGCATTCATAGCCGCAGCTTAGCGGAAGGCCGTGCATTGTGTCATCATCGGCGCATGCAATCTGTTGCCGACCGCATCGACCGTTTCAACACAAGCATTGGCCGCGCTGTGGCGTGGCTGGCATTGGTGATTGTGCTGCTGCAATTCGCCTTGGTGGTGGCGCGCTATCTGTTCGGGCTCGGCTCGATTTGGATGACAGAAGCCGTGATCTATGCCCACGCGTCGCTGTTCTTGCTGACTTGCGCCTGGACTTTACGCGCCGGCGGCCATGTGCGCGTGGACATATTTTATGCGGACGCATCACCGCGCACGAAAGCGATCATCGATCTGGCTGGCGCGATGCTACTGTTGCTTCCGTTCGCGCTGGTGCTGATCCTTCTGTCGCTGCCCTACGCTGCGCGCTCGTGGAGCATCCTCGAGCGCTCGCAGGAAGCCAGTGGGCTGCCGCTGGTGTTCCTGCTCAAAGCGTTCATTCCTTTGTTTGCGGGATTGATGGCGTTGCAAGGGATTGCGCAGGCGATCCGCGCATTTGCCGCGCTGACGAGGACGCGTTGATGGCGCTTGCCGAAATCATCGCGGTCCTCATGGTCGTCGCCGTCGTCGCCGCGCTGATGGCCGGCTATCCGATCGCGCTGACACTGGCCGGCGTGTCGTTTGCTTTTGCCGTCTTCGGTCATGCCATCGGGGTAATGAACTTCGCCATCCTGGGCGCGCTGCCGCAACGCATTTTCGGCGTCATGACCAACGGCACCCTGCTAGCGATCCCGATGTTCATCTTCATGGGCGTGATGCTGGAGCGCTCGCGCATCGCTGAAGAGCTGTTGGAGACCATGGGACGCCTGTTCGGCACGTTGCGCGGCGGGCTCGGCATTTCCGTGATCATCGTCGGCACGCTGTTGGCGGCGGCGAAAGGCGTGGTTGGCGCCACCACGGTGACGATGGGCCTGATCGTGTTGCCGACCATGCTGCGTTACGGCTACGACCCACGGCTCGCCGCCGGCACGGTCGCTGCTACCGCGACACTGGCGCAAATTTTTCCGCCCGCCACTGTGCTAGTGCTGCTCGGCGACCAGCTCGGCAACGCCTATCAGGCGGCGCAGCTGTCGCAGGGCATAACGTCGCCGCGTTCGGTCAATGTCAGCGATCTGTTTGCGGGCGCGCTGCTGCCGGGCTTTGCGCTAGTCGCGCTCTATTTGGCCTACGTGATCGCGGTCGCGGTGCTGCGGCCGAAGGCGGCACCCGCGATGCCACCCGATTCCAAGGCGCCGCGCGGAACCAAACTCGCGCGCAAGCTCGCCGAAGTCCTGGTCGCGCCGGTGCTGCTCATTCTCGCGGTACTCGGCTCGATCCTCGGCGGCATCGCGACGCCGACCGAAGCGGCTTCAGTCGGCGCGGTCGGCGCGATCCTGCTCGCCGCGCGCAAGACGGGCCTCCGTGGAGTGATGACGCCGGTGGTGGAAAAGACGGCGCAGATCACCAGCATGATTTTTCTCATTCTAATCGGAGCGACGTTGTTCAGCCTGGTGTTCCGCGCGCTCGGTGGCGACGACATGGTGCATCGCTCGCTCAGTAATCTTCCGGGCGGCACCGCCGGCGCGGTGTTGGCGGTGATGCTGGCAATGTTCCTGCTCGGTTTCGTGATGGATGCCTTCGAGATCATCTTCGTAGTGGTGCCGATCGTGGCGCCGGCGCTGTTGAAGCTGCCCGGCGTCGATCCGGTCTGGCTCGGCATCATGATGGCGGTGAATTTGCAGACCTCCTATATGCATCCGCCGCTTGGGCCGACACTGTTCTATCTGCGCGGAGTCGCGCCGCCGGAAATCACAACGCGGCATATCTATGTAGGCATTATTCCGTTCGTGCTGATCCAGATCCTAGCGCTGGTCGCGCTGTGGTACGTGCCCGGCCTGGCGACAGCGGTGCCCCACGCGCTCTACGGACGCTAAAACCCGAAGCGTTCGGCGGCGACCCAGATCCACGCCGCTCCGGTAAACAGCAGCGACAGAAAAATCGCCGCCGAGCCCATGTCCTTGATGCGCTTGATGGCCAGATCATGCTTGCGGCTCACGCGGTCGCAAAGCTTTTCGATCGCGGTATTGAGCAACTCGATGATGAGCAGGAACAGGAGCGTGCCGATCAGCGCAAAGCGCTTGCCGGTGTCGGGGGTCAGCCAGAAGGCGAGCGGCACGCCGATCGCCAGCGCTACAAGCTCCTCGCGGAACGCCTGTTCGGATCGCGTCGCGGCAACGATGCCGTTCCAGCTATTGATCGCCGCCTGCCAAAGTCGTTTCACGCCAGCCACCCCGGTCAACGGCTTGTCCTACAACGGCGCGGGCCGCGTTTGCTAGTCTATTCCATATCGTCGCATGGGCCGTGTATAAGAGCCCGGCATGAAAGCCGCCGAGATGTTCAGCCTAAAAGACCGCGTGGCGCTGGTGACCGGCGCGTCGAGCGGCTTGGGCCAGCAATTCGCCAAGGCCCTGGCGGATAACGGTGCTTGCGTCGCGCTGGTGGCGCGGCGCTTGGACCGGCTTGCCGAATTGAAAAAAACGATCGAAGCCGCAGGCGGGCGCGCCGTGGCAATCGAGGCCGATGTCACCGACCGCGCCGCCATGACGCGCGCATTCGACGCTGCCGAAAAAGAGTTCGGCACGGTCACCATCCTCGTGAACAATGCCGGCATCGCGCATTCCGGCCGGGCCGTCGACATGCCGCCGGAAGAGTGGCGAAAAATCCTGGCCACCGATCTCGACGCCGTGTTCTTCTGGGCGCAGGAGGCGGCGCGCCGCATGCTGGCGGCCAAGAAAAAGGGCGCGATCGTCAACATCGCGTCCGTGCTGGGCCTCGCCGTCGCCAAGGGCTCGGCCGCCTATGCCACGGCCAAGGCCGGCGTGGTGCAGCTGACTAAAGCTTTGGCGGTCGAACTTGCGTTCAAGGGCGTGCGCGTCAATGCGATTGCGCCCGGCTGGTTCGTCACGGAAATGAACGACGACTACCTGGCGAGCGAGGCGGGGGCTGCTATCAAGCGCGAGATTCCAATAGGCCGTTTTGGCAACGCAGGCGACCTTGATGGTTCGCTGCTCTTGCTTGCCTCTGACGCCGGCAGCTACATCACCGGCGCGACCGTCGTGGTCGATGGCGGGCAGGTCGTGGCGATCAGGGGATAGGGGACGGCCATGGACTTCACGCTTTCGCCCGAAATCGAAGCCACCCGCCTTCGCGTGCGCGCCTTTATCGAAGAACACGTGCTGCCGCTTGAATTCGACCCGGCCAATTTCACCGACCATGAGAATATCCCGGAAGACAAACTCGCCGCCGTACGCGCGAAGGCGAAGAAGGCCGGCTTGTGGGCGCCGCAATCGCCGAAGGAATTCGGCGGCATGGGTCTGCCGATCGTCGCTTGGGCCGCGATCTACGAAGAAGCGGCGCGCTCGATCTTCGGGCCGCTGGCGATCCACTGCATGGCGCCGGACGACGGCAACATGAACCTGCTCGCCAAAGTCGGCACGCCGGCACAGAAGGAAAAATGGCTGCGGCCGCTGGTCGACGGCAAGGTACGCTCGTCCTTCGCCATGACCGAGCCCGCGCCTGGCTCGGGCTCCGATCCCGGTATGATGACCACGCGCGCCGAGAAAAAGGGCGACCGCTACATCGTGCGCGGCCGCAAATGGTTCATCACCGGCGCCGAGGGCGCGGCGCACCATATTCTGCTGGCGCGCACCTCGAACGATCCGCGCAACGGGTTGACCGCGTTTCTGTTTCACAAGGATCAGCCGGGCTGGAAGATCCTGCGGCGCATTCCGATCATGGGGCCGGAGGAACACGGCGGCCATTGCGAGATCGAATATGACGGGCTGGAAATTCCTGCCGAGAACGTTCTGCTGAAAGAAGGCGACGGCTTGCGCATCACGCAAATCCGCCTCGGTCCCGCGCGACTGACGCATTGCATGCGCTGGCTCGGCTTCGCCAAGCGCTGCATGGAGATCGCACAGGAATATGTCGAGCGGCGCGAAGGCTTCGGCATCAAGCTCGCTGACCGCGAGAGCGTGCAGATCAAGCTCGGCGATATCGCACACCAGATCGAGATCGGCCGTCTGCTCACCATGCACGCGGCCTGGAAGCTCGACCAGGGCGACCGCGCGCGCAAGGAAGTTTCTATGGCGAAAATCCAGGTCGCCGACACGCTGAATAACGCGGCTGACGTAGCGATCCAGCTCAACGGTGCGCGCGGCTATTCCAAGGACACGATCCTGGAATGGATTTACCGCTATGCCCGCTCGGCGCGGCTCGTGGATGGCGCATCCGAAGTGCACAAAATGGTGCTGGCGCGTTTCATGCGCGCGGAAGGCCGCGACTTCTGGAAGTGGGGCTGATCAGCCCTTCGCGACCGCGATTTCCAGCGGAAAGTCATCGACCACTTCGTGCCCTTTATCGGTGACGATGAAGGTGTGGCCAAGGAAAATGCCGAAAAGACCGTCTGGCGTGATCGGATTGGGCTCCGCCATGATCACCATGCCGGGCTTCAATATCTCTTCGAATTTTTCGGCGGAGACGTGCTCGGCGGAGACGTGCGGCTTGTCGGTGACGAGGTCGATGCCGTGCACCTGGGTCGGCCGCGATTGGTAGCCGTTGTCGCGGAAGAATTTGCTCGCGATGCGCATGGCTTCCACCGGCTTTCCGGGAGCGATCTCGGCAACGATGCGCCGGTAACCGGGCAGCGTGATGTCGTTCCAGAAGTTTTTCACCATGTCGGTCGGCTCGCCGACGCAGATGGGTGAGCCGATCTGCGCGGTGTAGCCGCGATAGCCTGCGGCCAATTCCATGTTGATGATGTCGCCTTTTTGCAGCACGCGGCTGGAGGGCCGCGGGTTGCCGAAAACCATGGCCGGGTTTGCCATCGGCGTCGAGCCGATGATCAGGAAGTCGATATCGCCGCCGCCTTCCAGAATGGCCGCGCCGGCCGCCGCGCGCAGTTCGTACTCTTTCACACCGGCACGCGCCCGCGCGACCATGGCGTCCATGGCATCCGTGCACAGCACGCCGGCCTTGCGGATGCAGTCGAGTTCCTCGGCGCTATGGATCGACAAAAGTTCGTGCAGGAGACCCTTGGTGAACACCAGTTCGGCGTCCGGAAGATTCTCGCGCAAAAGGTTGTATTGGTTGACCGGAAGATAGTCGCCGTGCCGCGGATCGATTTCCATGAGGCCGACCCGGCCGCGCTCGAGTTTGAGTTCGCGGATACGCTCGACCATGATGTCGGCATAGCGGCCGCTGCGGCTATGCCGAACGTCCTTGACCGCGATCTCGACCTGCCGGCGCACGGCCTCGGCGTGCGTGCCGCCCATCGAATAGATCAGCGTGGGCTCGCCTTCGAGGGGGACAAGCACGTAGCTGGAAAGCGCGTGCCACTCCCAATGGCCCGTCAGCCACAGCATGCCGCCGCCAAAGCTCCAATGGCTCGGCCCGCCGGGGACGATCAGCACGTCAAGTTTGTGCTCGCGCATTTTGCCGCGCAACGCGCGATAGCGGCGGTCGTATTCGGCTTTCGAGAATTGCTCCCAAACCGCGTCGCGGTAATAGGGCGTATCGCGCATATTGGCGAAGGGCAGCGTCTGGTCGAGCTTGGTGCGCACGACTTCCCACGGCTGCGGGCCGATGCGCGGCGGAACGATCGTCATTGTGGATTTCCTTATAGGCGACGGTTAGTCGAGCGACTGAATTTGCGCATCTTTGGCGAGTTGCACCGTCGCGGCGAGATCGTCTTTGAAGAACTTGTCGAATTCCTCGACACTCGCTTGCGCCGGCTCGACACCAAGCTTGGCAAGCTTCTCCTGGAGGGCGGGATCCTTCAGCGCCTGTTGGGTCACGTCGTGCAATTTTGTCACAACATCGCGCGGAGTCTTGGCTGGCGCCGAAATTCCGTTCCAGAAGCGAAACACGGCGTCCGGATAGCCGGCTTCGGTGACTGACGGCACCTCCGGCAGGCGCGGCACGCGCTTCGGCGAAGTCACGGCCAAAACCACCAGCCTGTCGCTGCCAAGCGCCGAGGCTGCCGCCGCCAGCGGAATGCAATAGAAGTCGATATTTCCCGCCATCACCTGGACCAGGCCGCCTTCCTTGAACGGCACATGGCGGACATCGATCTTGGCGGCAAGACGCAATCGCTCGGCGGCCATGTGCGAGGAGGAACCGATGCCCGCGGAGGCAAAGGTCAGGGTGCCGGGGTTTGCCTTGGCGGCCGTCACGAGGTCGGCGAGTGTCTTGAATCCGCTCTTGGCGGAAGCGACCACCAAATTCGGCGACGTGCCGAGCAAAGCCACATGCACGAAATCCTTGACGGGATCGTAGGGCAGGGTTTTGTGCAGCACGGTTTCGGTGGCCATCGACGACGAGCTGGTCACCAGCATGTAGCCATCGGGATCGGACCGGGCGACGGAAGAAAAGCCGATGCTGCCGCCGGCGCCGGGCTTCATTTCGATGACCACCGGCTGCCCAATGAGTTGCGACACCTGGTCCATCACGACGCGCGTTACGGTGTCCGAGGCGCTTCCGGCCGGATAAGGGCTGATCACCCGGATGGGTCTGTTCGGATATTGCGCATTCGCCGGCGCAGCTGCGGCGACAAGGATTGCCGCCACCGCGGCGAGGCATAGCGCTTGTTTGAGCACGCCATTTATGTGCATGCCGTCCTCAGTTCCGATAACTGGTGTCGAAACTGTCCAGCGTGCGCAGATAGGCCGCCCAGTCGTGGCTGCCGCGGCCTGCGTCGTGGTGCTCGTATTGCTCGGCGGTCTTGGCGCAGATCGCCGCCGGGATTTCGACCGGCTCGCTGCCGGTGCATTCCAGCTTTAACTGAATGTCGATAGCGTCGATCAGCGCCTTCATCAGCACGAAGGATTCCCGCGCCGACTTGCCGACGGTGAGCAGGCCGTGATGGTTCATGATCATCGCGCGGTTCTTGCCGAGATCCTTGTTGATGCGCGCGCGTTCGTCGAAATCCTCGGTGATGCCTTCATAGGCGTGATAGCCGATGCGCTGATAGAAGCGGATCGCCTGCTGCGACACCATGCGCAGGCCGTGCTTCAAGGCGCCGATCGCCATGCCATTGTTGGTGTGGACGTGCACCGCGCAGTTGACGTCATCGCGCGCGCTCAAGACGCCGCCGTGCAGCGTGAAACCCGGCCGGTTGACGCCCGATTTCTCGTCAAGGTCGTGGTCCATGCTCA
>JAYTFS010000332.1:0-8469 GCA_043734185.1 Pseudolabrys sp.
AATGCGCTGGCGATCGCGCGCAAGCTCGGCTGGCAGTTCGACATCATGTCGACGTCATTTTTCCTGTCACGCCGCACGCTCAAGCCGGCGGTTCATTCTGGCATGCCGCGCTGGCAGGACCGCCTGTTCATCGGGCTCACCCGCGCAGCTAACGACGCCACCGACTATTATCAGATCCCGACCGGGCGCGTGGTGGAAGTCGGCACCCAGGTCACCGTCTAAAATAAAAGAATAGTGCAGGGCCGCTCAATTCCGGCTAGAAATGCGGCTATCGAGATCGGAGTTGCGTTATGTCCGACCAAATGCCGCGCGCCGACGAGGTGCAGAATCTGACGCCGGACGAAGTCGCGCGCGGGATCAGCGAAGGCCGCATCTTGCTGGTTGATGTACGCGAGCCTAACGAGACTGCGGTTGAGAGCTATCCCGACGCGGTGATCGTGCCGCTCTCGGCGTTCGATCCCTCCGCCATCCCCGATCCGAAAGGCAAGCAGGTGGTGTTTGCCTGTCGCTCGGGCCGGCGCTCCATAACAGCTTCAGTGGCGGCCCAGGATCAGGGTTTTCCGTTTAAATCCCATCTCGCCGGCGGCATCATCGCCTGGAAGGCGGCGGGCCTGCCGACCAAAACCTGAACCGGCTTTGGGTTAGTTGTCTTCCGGCCGCCATCGCCGATGCAACCAAAGCCATTGTTCGGGATGCTCGCGGATCCAGCCTTCGACGATTCCGGCGATGATCTGCATGGTACCGACAATGTCGACATTGCCGTCGGCATCGCGCACCGGCGCAATCGCTTCGGTAATTTCGCCGCGAAATCGGTGGCCCGGCAGTCTTATCATGCGGGCGCCGTGGATGGGGCAGTTGAAATGTTGGGCGAGCCGCGCCAGCAGCGGATTGGCGCGGGTAGGGCGGCCGAAAAACATCACTTCGACGCCGCGCACATAGTACTGATCCACCAGCATTCCGACATGGGCGCCGCGCGTTAACGCCTCGGCGAGCTTTACCGGAGCACTCAGCCCGGTCGGAATCATTTCGCCCATGGTGGCGGCGCGTGTTTTGCACAGCCAACGGTCGATAATTTCGTTGTTTGGTTTGCGATAAAGAATCGCGCTGTCGAGCTTGTACGTCGCCGCACTGATCGCCGGCAGTTCCCAGTTGGCAAGATGGGCAGAAAATATTAACGCGGGCTTGCCGTCATTCATGAGCTGGACGAAGCGCTCAACGCCGCCGGGGACCTGCTCAATGCGGGTGGTTAGGTTCGTTTGGGTGTGGTCGAAGTCCCACAGCTGATCTAGTTGGGCAAATTCGGCACCGACCCGGCCCAGATTGTCCCAGACCCCGCGCAAAATAGTGTCGATCTCGGCCGCGGATTTTTCCGGGAAGGCGGCGGTGAGATTTTCCCGGCCGATCCGGTTTTCCGGAAACCACGGACCGATTGTGCGCATCAGCCAGCCGGCAAAATCGGCCGTGCGGTCGGGATTGGCGTGCCGCAGGCTATTGAGAAGTCCTACCGCCAACGTACCCAGTACGTCGTCGGCGGCGCGCTTTGCGCCGCGGCGCAAGCGCAGCATCATCCGCGCCATAGGCATTAGAAGTTGACTATCACTTTGCCGAACACCTGCCGGCTTTCGAGCCGCGCCAGGCCTTGTTCAAATTCCGTCAATGGAAACTCGCTATCGATGATCGGCGACATGCCGGCTGCGATTTTAGCCAAGCTGTCGCGGATATTGCGTATCGAGGCGCCGAACGAGCCGAAAATCTTGTATTGCTGCTGGAACAGTTGCATCAGGTTGATGGTGACGCTTGGCCCGGCGGTTGAACCACACGTCACAAGCCGCCCGCCACGCTTGAGGCAGAACAGCGAGGCGTTGAAACCTTCGCCGCCGACATGCTCGAACACAACATCGACACCTTTCTTGGCCGTCAACTTGCGCACGACCCCCTCGAAGCGCTCGGTCTTGTAGTTGATGGTGTGGTCGGCTCCGAGCGCTTTGGCCTTTTCCGCTTTGGCGTCGTCGCCAACCGTGGTGATGACGGTGCAGCCAATAGCCTTCGCCATTTTGATGGCGACCGAACCGATGCCAGAACCGCCGGCATGCACCAGAATGGTTTCGCCCTTTTTGAGTTTGGCATTGTCGAACAGCATGTGTTCGGTCGTGCCGAAGGCGATCGGCGCGCAGGCGGCGTCGCGCAGCGACACGCCCGGGGGCACCGGGATCACCAGCCGCGCCGGCAGATTGATTAGGTCGCGCGCAAAGCCGTCGATATGAAAGCCCATGATACCTGCGACGTTTTCGCACAAATTGTCGCGGCCCTCGCGGCAGGCGGCGCAGTGCCCGCAGGTCATGGCGCCGTACATCACCACCTTGTCGCCGGCTTTGAACCCGGAGACGCCGGTCCCAACGTGGGCGATTTCGCCGGAAGCCTCCGCACCCACGACCAACGGCAGCTTGCGCTTGGCGAAGGCCATGCCGCGAAAGCCCCAAACGTCGAGATGATTGAGCGCGACGGCTTTAATGCGAATCTGCACCTCGCCCTCGTCGGGCGCGGGCGGGTCCGGCACCTCGACAAGTTCAAGTTTACGATCGGCGATGAGTTGTAATGCGCGCATGGGATTATTTGACGGGCGCGGCCGTTAGGCCGGCTCGCGCCCCATGACCAGCGACACGTTTTGCCCGCCGAACCCGAAGGAATTGGAGATGGCGTGCCGCACGCGCGCGTCGCGCGCCTTGCCTGGCACGACGTCGAGCGGGATAGCGGGGTCGGGTATGTCGTAATTGATGGTGGGCGGGATGCGCTGATGTTGCAGCGTGAGGAGCGAGAACACGGCCTCGACCGCGCCGGCTGCGGACAGCGTATGTCCAATCATTGATTTGTTGGACGATATCGGCATGGTTTTCATGCGTTCGCCGAATACCGTGGAGACACCGAGATATTCCATCTTGTCGTTTTCGGGCGTGCTGGTGCCATGCGCGTTGATGTAGTCGATGTCGGCTGGCGTCAGTCCGGCGTCGCTGATCGCATTGGCGATGCATCCGATGATCGGCTTGCCGTCCGGGCTCGAGCGGGTCCGGTGGAACGCATCGGTCATCTCGCCGCAGCCCTCCAGCGTGCCCAGAATCTTGGCGCCGCGCGCCAAAGCCCCCTCGTAACTTTCCAGCACCAGGGCGCCGGCGCCTTCCGCCATGATGAAGCCGTCGCGATTCTTGGAGAAGGGCCGCGAGGCGGCCTGCGGCTTGTCGTTGCTGGTCGACAGCGCCGAGAGTAGCGAGAAGCGGATCAAGGCCTCCGGGTTGATGGAGCCATCGGTCCCGATACAAAGCGCCGCGTTGGTTTCGCCGCGCCGGATTGCCTCGACGCCGAGCTGGATCGCGCTCGCGCCCGAGGCGCAAGCGGTCGACAGCGAGATAGGCGAACCCTTCGTGCCAAATTTCTCGGCGAGATAATCCGCCACCGAGCCGAATAGGAACCGATAGTGGTATGTGGGGAATTCGTTGCTCACCCGCAACAGATCAATATAAGTCACCTTGTCGTTGGCGCCGGCTTTGGCGCCGACCTCCAGCCGTTGGGTCCATTCCATTTCGATCGGCGGCACCGCCAGGAACAGCGGTCCGGGAAAATCGCCGCGCGAGCCAATGCCGGATTCGGTGATCGCTTCTTCCGCGGCCAGGTCGGCGAAGGATTCCGACAGCGCGGCCGTGCAGGATTGTGGCGGCAGAAAATCGATCGTGCCGGCGATGCGGGTTTTCAGGCCTTCGGTGGCAAAGCGGGTGATCGCGCGAATGCCTGACTCACCAGCGGTGAGCTTGGCCCAGTTGTCGGTCTTGCCGGCGCCGAGCGAGGTGACGACGCCAAGGCCGGTTACCACGACGATCGGCCGGCCCAGTTTGTCTTTGGTCGATGGCATTTCGTGCTTCTCCCTCAACCAACCCGCTCGACCAGTGCCAGGGCTTCGCCCCGCCAATGGCCAACGCTGGTCACCACGACCTGACTCAATTCCCCGTCCATCGGCAACTCCACACCCGACGAGTCAGCCGGTGGAAACAGTCTACCATGACCGACCGCGACGGCGGCCAGCGCCACATTCATCGGGAATTGCGGCTCCGGCCCATGCCCGACATAGGAACCTGTGGCGCGCACGGCAAGGTCGCCGTGCGCAGCTAGAAAGGCGCGTTCCTCCGCGGTGACCGGCGTAGCACCGGTAGCGCCCGAAAGCACCGCGGCGTGGGCGGTCTTCACTTTGCTTTTGATCTTGTCCCACAGCCGCGACAGTCCGGCGGTGACCGCGCCCGGCTGGCGCTTGGTGCGGTCGGAAAAGACGGCGGTGAGCCGCGCCAGCCCTTTGGCGCCACGCTTCTCGGCATGTTCGCGCGCCTCAATCACCAAAAACGCGCCCAGCGATCCAAGCGCGAAGCCGCCGTTTTCGCCCCGTTCCCAGACGGGCGCATAGCGCCCCTTGAGATTGAATTTGCCAAACTCATACAGGGTCAGCAGGTCGATGCGCTCGCCGTTATGAGCGCCGCCCACCAGGGCGATGTCGCTTTGCCCGGCGGCGATGCGCGAAAGCGCGATGCGCACGGCGTCGACGCCGGAGGATTCCTCGCCCATGAAAGTACGCGACGAGCCGGTGACGCCGTGCACGATAGAGATATTGCCGGCGAGTAAATTGGACAATTGCGCCAGAAACAGCGTCGGCCGCAGGTCGCTCATCAGCCGCTCGTTGAGAAATGCCGCCGGATTGGCGGCGTGCGGCATGCCGCTGAGAATTGTCGAATCCACTGCAAGATCGCGCTCGCCTCCGCCGGCGGCGACGATCATGTCGATGCGCGACAGAATGTCGGCCTTGTCTTTGACACCGGCGGATTCAAGCGCGAGTCCGGCGGCGTAGGTGCCGATGCGCTGCCAATTTTCCATCTGGCGCTGATCGCCTTTTTTCGGGATCTGTACGTCGAAATTGATCGGCGGGAGCGGATGCACGACGTAAGGCGCAAAGGTCGTTGTATCGGCACCGGGATTGGCCGCCATTAGTTTGTCCCAATGCGCTTGCGGGCCTTCGCCGAGACAGGAGACTATGCCGACGCCGGTTATCCAGGCTTCGCGTTCGGCCTCAGCCATTGGCCGGAGCCCCAACGTTCAGTCCGATCCTGACGGCGTTCTTGCGCATCTCTTTCTCCATCTCGGGATTGGGGAAATCAAGTACGCGCAATGTCAGCGTGGCTTCGCAGATCAGGGTGCCGGCGCAGTGGATCTTTGCCTTGGTCATCGCATAGCCCGAGCCGTCATGGTCGAGACGAGCACCGACCATGAGCTTTTGGCCGGGGATGACGAAGGTCCGCAACTTCGCCTCCTTCACCGCTGCCAGGAATGGCATGCGTTTGAACCCGTTCATGGCGACGACTAGCCAGCCGGAGGTTTGCGCCATCGCTTCGATTAGCAACACGCCCGGCATCAGCGGGTAGCCGGGAAAATGTCCCTCGAAGATCGTGCTCTCGGTCGGCACGTTAGCTTCGCTGCTAATCGTAGGGTCGGCCAGGTCGAGGGCGACGATCCGGTCGATCAGCTGGAAGTACTCGAGACGCATGGTGGCGGTGAGCTTTAAGCTCCCTTGGCAGCGACGAGTTCGTCGATGCGGGCGCTGAGGTTCTTGAGAACGAAATACTGATCGGTGGTCGCCTTGCCGTCGTTGACTTCCTGCGTCCACTGCTCGAGCGGCAGCTTGATCCCGAACGCCTTGTCGATGGCGAACGCGATATCGAGGAAGTCCAAGCTGTCGATGCCAAGGTCATTAATGGCGTGACTTTCGGGCTTGATCGTGTCGCGCGGAATATCGCAGGTTTCGGCGATAATATTGGCGATTGTGTCGTAGGTCGAAGACATGGCAACTCTCTGATTGATTTGGCGTTCTGCCGATTTGTCGGCCGAAACCCGGCAAGCGGTCGCTGCCCGTATAGCGAAGCATAGGGTCAAGTTCAATGGCGAGGGGTACTTAAAACCAAACGCAGCGCCAGGGCCTAAATCAGGCCTTCACCAACGCTGCTTGGTGACCTCGACCGGCGTGCAGCCCCGCCGTCCGGACAAGACACAGTCCTGATCTTTCCGCATCCGCGCCATGGTGTCGGCGATCCAGATTCCTGCACCGATCAGCGCGACGACAAAGACGAAGGCCGCCACATTCACGGCCATGCGGTTGCGATAGTCGTCCGGGCTTTCGCGCCCCTCATATTTGGCGAGGTCTTCGACGGGCGTTGGCTCGGGTGGTCGCGGCCGGATGCCAGCCGGGCCGCGGCGGAAACTCACCACCCGGCGCTCATCTTGGGACGAAGAAGAGGGCTCGTCGTTTGCCATGGCGCGCAAACTAGCATGACAATTATGGCCATTCGACAGAAATGCCGCGCTTCGTTGTTGAGGGCATAAGCGCCCATTTCGCGCATGCTTATAAAGAATTAACGCCGAAAAATACCGCTAGCACGACGATGCTTCATTGGAACTATCTCGGCAGTTCTGTATTGCCACCCATCAGAGGGGTGACATAGGAGCTGAACATGCGTTTGCTTATTTTGAGCGCTGCAATTGCCGCGACTGTCATGGGAGCCTTGCCGGCTTCCGCTGAAGTCGTCATTCGTGCCGGTGAGGGCGGTGTTGCCGTTCGTGAGCGCGATGGCGATCGTGACGGTTGGCGTCATCGTGAAGAGTGGCGCCGCCATCGTGCGGAATGCCGTGTGGTTCGTGAACGGATCGAGACCCCAAGCGGCCGGATTATCTTCAAGACCCGCCGCAGCTGCTAACTAGTTTTACGGCGAATACTGAACTCGAATCCCGGCGCGTCATGCGCGCCGGTATTTGAGTTATTTCTATTCTTTGAAGGGCAGTGGCGTTTCCGCCGGCGGCATCATGCGGAAGACGTTGAGCGTCATCGAAATCATTACGTAATAGCCAAGAATTCCTACCAGCTCGACCATCGCGGCGTCGCCTAGAATAGCGTGCAGGCGCTTATAGACGCGGTCGCTCACGCGCTTGGTCTTGTAAAACTCCTGAATGAAATCATAGATCGCGCGCTCGTCCTTGGGCGCGGATTTTGGCATACGGCCGGCGCGCAGATCCTGGATGGTCTTGGGCTTGACGCCCGCTTTTTCGGCCATCGGCGCGTGGGCGAACCATTCATATTGCGCGCGCCACAGCCGCGCCGTGCATAGAATAGCGAATTCCGACAGCCGCGGCGGCAACGCCGTCTTGTAGCGGCAATGGCCACCGAGCGCCTGCGCCAATTGGCCGAATTCAGGCGCATGCAGCCAGACCGCGAACGGTCCGCGCGGACTGATGGATTTGCCGCGCGGCCCGGAGCGGATCGCCTCCATGAGCGCGCGCTGCGCGTCGTTCATTTGCGCTTCGTCGAGAACGGGCAGGCGAGGCGCCGGGCGCTTGGCGGGCATGGCTTTCAGGTCCTTGTGGTAGGAGGCGGAGCGGGCAGGCTATTTAGGTATGTCCGAATATCCTAGTCGAAAGCGCTCGGGGCCTGCCAAGGGCCTATTTGATCGAAGCCGTCACCTGGGTCAGACCGCGATCAATCATATGCAACGCCTTGGCTGCGGCGAGCGACAAATCGATGACGCGGCCTTCGGTGAAGGGCCCCCGATCGTTGACGGTGACTGTCACATTGCGTTTTGTCTTGGCGTCGGTGACGCGAAGCTTCGTGCCGAACGGCAGCGTGCGGTGCGCGCAGGTAAATTTGTTCGGGTCGTAATTGTCGCCCGAGGCGGTTTGGCCTTTGTAATTCTGGCTATAATATGCGGCGACCCCGGCAATTTGTTTTGGGCCACCGGCGCTGGCTTCGCCGCTCGCCATGCCGCACGCGAGCGCGATCCCGGCCACGATCCAAAAATTCATAGGCTCAGACCCCTCCGCCGCGACGACCTTAGCAAGACTGACTGTCCGATCATGGCAAGCGCATGACAGGCCAGTCGAGCTGTCGGCATAATTTGCTTAAGCGGGCGATGGAACACAAGTTCCAATCGCGACCTATCAGGATTTTGCGGAGTGCCGCGGCATTCGGCGCCGGGTCTTGTTGGTGCGACTTGCGGCGACCTGGGACTTGTGGCCGTTGCTGTTACCACTGCGACGGCGATGCTCAATATGGTGCTCGGCAAGCTCGGCACGCGCGTGGCAGTCGGTGTGTAGTTCTTGCAGTTCTTCGTCGCTGAGGTCCTCGATCGAGGCGAACTTGTTTTTTGCGCCCTTCAAACCCAGCACCAGTTCCGACAGCTTGATCTGCATCGCCATCATGTCGCGGTTCTGGGTGTTCTGGATCAGGAACACCATCAGGAAGGTAACGATCGTGGTGCCGGTATTGATCACCAATTGCCACGTATCGCTGTAATGAAACATCGGGCCGGAGACGATCCAGACGACAATGACGGCGACGGCGAGAAAAAAGGCCGTTGGATGCCCGGTCCAGTTGGCGGTCTTATGCGCGAAATG
>JAYTFS010000333.1:0-8068 GCA_043734185.1 Pseudolabrys sp.
ACCGAAGCCGAAATGCTGCGCACGCCGAACTTCGGGCGCAAGTCGCTCAACGAGATCAAGGAAGTGCTGGCGCAAATGGGCTTGCATCTCGGCATGGAAGTGCCGGGCTGGCCGCCGGAAAACATCGAAGATCTCGCCAAGCGCTTCGAGGACCACTACTAACTTTCTGACTTTGGAGAAGAGCGATGCGTCACGGAAAAGTTCACCGCAAACTGGGCAGGCACTCCGCGCATCGCACTGCCATGTTCGCGAACATGTGCGCCTCGCTGATCAAGCACGAGCAGATCGTGACGACTTTGCCCAAGGCCAAGGAATTGCGCCCGATCGTCGAGAAGCTTGTCACGCTCGCCAAGAAGGGCGGGCTCGCCGCGCGCCGCCAGGCAATCTCGGAAATGCGCGACATCTCGATGGTCAAGAAGTTGTTCGACGTCATCGGCCCCCGCTACAAGGCGCGCGCCGGCGGCTATACCCGCGTGCTCAAGGCCGGCTTTCGCAAGGGCGACAATGCCGCGCAGGCGGTGATCGAGTTCGTTGACCGCGATGTCGAGGCCAAGGGCAAGGACTCCGGGCCCGTGCAGGCCAGGAAGGTCGAAGAAGCCGAAGCCGTTCCGGCCTGAGCCCTCCATCTCCAATACAATTCACAGGGCGGCCTTCGGGCCGCCCTTTTTTATTGTGCGGCAATAGCCGCATCGTGCCGGCTCTGTATAATCCTCGCAAGAAAAGGGAGGGCGATATGGTCCGACACCTAACGATTTTCCTCGCGGCGTTTGTGGCAAGCATCGGCAGCGCCAGCGCGCAGTCCGATCTGGCCAAGCGCGGCGATTATCTAATGAACACCATCATGACCTGCGCCAACTGCCATTCGCCGAAGGGCCCGCCCGAGGCGACCGCCGGCAAGGATTACAGCGGCGGGTTGCGCTTCGACGAGCCGCCCTTCGACGTCACCGCGTCCAACATCACGCAAGACAAGGAGACCGGCATCGGCGCTTGGAGCGACGCCGACATCAAGAAGCTGATGCGCACGGGCGTACGCCCGAATGGCATTCAGATCGCCGAGATCATGCCGACCGCTTTCTACGGGATTGTCACTGACAACGACATGGACGCCATCGTTGCCTATCTGCGCACGCTCAAGCCGGTCGTGAACAAGGTGCCGGCCCCGATCTACAAAATTCCGCTGCCGCATAACGCCTTCCCCGGCTCGGCCACGCCCTACACCGAAACCATGATGAGCGATCCGGTGAAGAAGGGATTCTACCTGGTCACCATCGGCCATTGCATGGAATGCCACACGCCGCGCGGTCCGCGCGGGCCTGAATATGCCGACAAGCTTGGCGCCGGCGGATTTGAGTTCCCGGGCCCGTGGGGCGTATCGGTGTCGAAGAACATCACCCAGAGCAAGACCAAGGGCATCGCTGAGTGGACCGACGCTGAGATCAAGCAGGCCATCACGACAGGCGTCGACCGCAAAGGCAATAAGCTCAAGCCGCCGATGGGCTTTGAATATTACGCCAACATGACCGCCGGTGACCTCGACGCGGCCGTGACCTATCTGCGCACGGTGCCGCCGAAGGACTAAGGCCTTCATTTAGCCCAGCGGGGAGCCTATATCTCGGTGCATTGCCGGGACCGGAATCCATGCATTTGAAGCCCACTTTGACCGCCATTTTAACCGCAGCCCTCGCTTGGGCCGGTGTCACGACCGTGGCCGCCCAGGAACGGCGCGTGCCAAACGCCGCCGAGTTGCGCCTGTCCTACGCGCCGGTGGTGCAGCGGGTGGCGCCGGCGGTGGTCAATGTCTATGCCGCCAAGACCGTGCAGACCCGCAACCCGCTGTTCGAGGACCCGATCTTCCGCCGCTTCTTCGGTGTGCCGGGCGGCGGTCCCGGTGGCGGGAGCCAGGTGCAACGCTCGCTCGGCTCCGGCGTTATCGTCGATGCCTCCGGACTGATCGTGACCAACTATCACGTCATCGACGGCGCCGACGAAATGAAGGTCTCGCTTTCCGACAAGCGCGAGTTCGAAGCGACGCTGGTGCTCAAGGACCAGCGCACCGACATGGCGATTTTGCGTATCAAGGGCGGGCCTGAGAAATTTCCGTTCCTCGAATTCTCCAATTCCGACGCGCTCGAGGTCGGCGACATCGTGCTCGCCATCGGCAATCCGTTCGGCGTAGGCCAGACTGTGACGCACGGCATCGTATCGGCGCTGGCGCGCACGCAGGTCGGCATCACCGATTATCAGTTCTTCATCCAGACCGATGCCGCCATCAATCCCGGCAATTCCGGCGGCGCGCTGGTCGATCTCACCGGGCGTCTTGTCGGCATCAACACCGCGATCTTCTCGCGCTCAGGCGGCTCGCAAGGCGTCGGCTTCGCGATCCCAGCCAACATGGTGCAGGTGGTCGTGACCTCGGCTAAAGGCGGCGGCAGCGCCGTGAAGCGGCCGTGGCTCGGCGCCAAGTTGCAGGCGGTGACGCCCGACATCGCCGACAGCATGGGCCTCAAGCGCCCGGCTGGCGCGTTGATTGCGAGCGTGGTTGCTGGAAGTCCGGCTGCGAGCGCCGGCCTCAAGCCGGGAGACGTGATCGTGTCGGTCGATGGCCAGGCGGTCGACGACACCAATGCTTTCGACTACCGCTTTGCCACCAAGGCGCTCGGCGGCACCGCCAAGCTCGGGGCCTGGCGGGCGGGGCGCGAAATGACGGCGGCGGTGGCCTTGCAGTCCGCGCCTGAGACGCCGCGCGATGAGATCACCATCCGCTCACGCTCGCCGTTCTCCGGCGCCAAGGTCGCAAATCTGTCACCGGCGTTGGCCGACGAGTTGCAGTTGCAGAATGTCGATGCCGGTGTCGTCATTCTCGACATCGACAACGGCTCTTACGCCAGCAATCTCGGCTTCCAGCGCGGTGACGTGATCCAGGAGGTCAATGGCGAAGCTATTGCCAAGACCCGCGACCTCGACCGGGTCACCAAGGCGCCGAGCGCCAGCTGGCGCATCGGCATCCTGCGCGGCGGGCAGAAGATTTCCGCGGTGTTCAACGGATGAGCCCGCGTGCCAAAGCGGTTGGGCCGAATTTGTTCGCCGCCGCGGGCCTCGACAAAGATGCGCCGCGTCCGCTCGCCGACCGGCTACGGCCCACCAAGCTCGACGAAGTCGTAGGGCAGGACCATCTGCTCGGTCCCGATGGCGCGCTCACGCGTATGCTGTCGACGCGCTCGCTCGGCTCGATGGTGTTCTGGGGCCCGCCCGGCACCGGCAAGACCACGGTGGCGCGCCTGCTGGCCGACGCCACCGAACTTCATTTCGAGCAGATTTCGGCGGTGTTTTCCGGAGTGGCCGATCTGAAAAAAGTATTCGACGCCGCGCGGCTGCGGCGCGAAAGCGGCAAAGGCACGCTGCTGTTTGTCGACGAGGTACACCGTTTCAACCGCGCTCAGCAGGACAGCTTCTTGCCGGTGATGGAAGACGGCACCATCGTTCTGGTCGGCGCGACCACGGAAAATCCTTCGTTCGAGCTCAACGCTGCGCTTCTTTCGCGCGCGCGGGTGCTGGTGTTCAAGTCGCTTGACGCGGCCGCGATTGAGAAGCTGCTCGCCCGCGCCGAGCAGATCGAGGGCAGGCCGCTGCCGCTTGATGCGCAAGCGCGTACAGCGCTCGAGCGCATGGCCGACGGCGACGGCCGCGCGTCGCTGACTTTGGCGGAGGAAATCTGGCGCGCCGCCCGCAAAGGGGAAATCTTCGATTCCGCCAAGCTGCAGGAGATCGTGCAGCGCCGCGCGCCGATCTACGACAAGGCGCAGGATGGCCACTACAATCTGATCAGCGCGCTGCATAAATCCGTGCGCGGCTCCGATCCGGACGCTGCGCTGTATTATCTCTGCCGCATGCTGGATGCCGGGGAACCACCGCTTTATATCGCGCGCCGCATTGTTCGCATGGCGATTGAGGACGTGGGCCTGGCCGATCCGCAGGCGCTGGTGGTCGCCAATGCCGCCAAGGACGCGTTTGATTTCCTCGGCTCGCCCGAAGGCGAACTGGCTATCGCGCAGGCGCTTATTTATGTCGCGACCGCGCCCAAATCGAACGCCGCCTACGCTGCCTATGGAGCTGCCATGCGCACGGCCAAGGAGGCGGGTTCGTTGCTGCCGCCCAAGCACATCCTCAATGCGCCGACGACGCTGATGAAGAACGAAGGCTACGGCCGTGGTTACGCCTACGACCATGATCAGGATGAGGCCTTTTCCGGTCAGAATTATTTCCCTGAAAACCTGCCGCGCCAGCAGTTCTACAATCCGCCGGAGCGCGGTTTCGAGCGGGAGATCAAGAAGCGTTTGGATTACTGGGAAAAATTGCGCAAGGAACGGAATTCGGAATGAAGTCTTGGAAGTTCGCGGTAGTACTTACGGGTCTGTCCGCTATCAACGCGACAAGCCGAGCCGAGGAATCAGTTAACGGCCGCTGGGCGGTCAATCCGGCGTCCTGTGACAGCTTCGGCGGCTCGGGCGCGCAGTCGCCTTTAGTCGTCACCAGTTACGCCGTGCGCTGGTCGGGCGTTTCCTGCCGCATCGGGCGCATGTACAAAACGGGCGATACGGTCCATATCCAGGCGCTGTGCTGGGGCGAGACCGGCGAGAAATCGATCCCGGTGTCGCCGCATCAGCAGGCCGGGCGGCTTTCGGTGGTTTGGGACCGCGGCGCGCTAGGCGTCATGCACCGCTGTCAATAATACGGATGATGTTGAAATGAGAATGCGCAAGGGCGGCTATGGCGGGGGCAAGAAGACCGCCGCTCCGCGGGGCCGCGGTCATGGCCGCGACCGCGACGAGCGAAACCGCGAGCGGTCACAGGAACGCTCGAAAGAACGCTCGAATTTGCGCCAGTCCGATTTGCGCGCCAAACATTCACCCAAGTTTGCGCCCAAACGGGGCAGAGCGTTCCCAGCGCGTCCGCCGCGCGAAGCGCCGGTTGCTTTCGTGCCCGCGCCGCCGCCGGTCGTTGCGCCGAAACCGACTTATTTTTCCGCCGGCGTGCAGAACGTCACGGTCACGGCCGACGAGAACAACATGCGCGTCGACCGTTTCTTCGAGGCGCGGTTTCCCGGCCTATCGTTCAGCCATATCCAGCGCATCATCCGCAAGGGCGAAGTGCGGGTAAACGGCAAGCGCGCGCAGCCGAAAAACCGTCTCGAAGCAGGCCAGGCGGTGCGCATTCCGCCGCTCCAGCTCGATCCGCCCAAAGTGCGCGACGACGCGCCGCAGGCCATGCGCGACCGCGAGTTCATCCGCTCGATCACGCTGTCCGAAGATGACGACGTGCTGGTACTCAACAAACCGGCCGGGCTTGCCGTGCAAGGCGGCTCCGGCGTGTCACAGAATATCGACGACATGCTTGGCGCACTTCGCGGCAACTACGCCGACGCCCAGCGTCCGCGCCTGGTGCATAGGCTCGACAAGGACACGGCCGGCTGCCTGCTGGTGGCGAAGACCCGCTTTGCCGCGGCGGCGCTGGCGAAAACATTCCGCACCCGCTCGGCGCGCAAGATCTATTGGGCGCTGGTGGCGGGCGTGCCGAAGCCCAAGCAGGGCCGCGTCTCGACTTATTTGGCCAAGCAGGAAGAGGAAGAAGATTCCTACATGCGCATCGCCAAGCATGGCGAGAAAGATGCCGTTCACGCCGTGACCTACTACGCGGTGGTCGACACGGCAGCGCAGAAGCTCGCCTGGATTTCGCTCAAGCCCGTCACCGGGCGCACGCATCAGTTGCGCGCCCACATGGCGCATGTCGGCAACCCGATTATCGGCGATCCGAAATATTTCAATATCGAGAACTATGAATTTCCCGGCGGCATGCAGAACAAATTGCATCTACTGGCGCGGCGCATCGCGGTGCCGCATCCGCGCGGCGGTACCATCGACGTCACCGCGCCGCTGCCGCCGCATATGGAACAATCGTGGAACCTGCTCGGCTTCGACGCCAAGCGCTACGACCCGATTGTGGACGCGCCGGAGGAGGAGAGCAACTAGGTAGTTATCTCATGCAGATGACGCGCGCATATGCCCTTATTGTTGTGTTGCTGCTGGCGGTCGACATTCCATCCGTGTCGGCGCAAAGCCCGTCCAATGCCGGCGTGCCCGATATCATGACACCGGAGCAGCCCACACAGCAGCCGAAAAAACGGCGCGGCTCGTCCAGCATCGTCTACCCGATCCCGTTGCCGGCGCCGCAGGGCTTCAACCCGCCGCCGTCACAACAGGTGGTGGTGCCGCGTTCGCCCGAAATGCCGCCGCCGGTCGTGGTGCCAGAAACCGGACGCGCTCTGCCTAATCTGCCGATGATCGGGTCGGGCTCGGGCGGTGCCGAGACATCGCAGGATCGCGCTGTGCGTTGCGCGCACCAGGCCGGTGTCTATGGCGACGCCGCGGGCAACCGCAACGCCTATATCGGCGGCTGCATCAACCAGTAATCAGCGCAAACCGGCGTTGAATTTGTCCAGCGCGGCCTGGCCGGGGCAGAGGTCCCGTTCGCCCAGCGAATTGAGCGGCGCATCCACCGTGTCGAGATGCGTATGCAGGTCGCCTGAATCCTTCTGCATATACAGGAGCCCGGTAACGATCTGGCCCTTGGCGGCGTGGTGCTGCAGGAACCCCAAAGCTGCCGTTCGGTCATGAACGTCATAATCGGCGGCGAGCTTGCGCAGCGCGATCCTGGAGCCGTCATGCTGCTCGACCACCTCGACGGTGCCGGGCTCGTATTTCACTTCGATGGGCATGCGACTCGGCATGTAATCGAGCCGGTTCACCGCTTCATTGTGCTCGCGCACGAAATCGAAGCTTTTGGTGGAGCCGGCGTGGTTGTTGAACGCGACGCAGGGGCTGATGATGTCGATGAAGGCCGCGCCCTTGTGCGTGATGGCGGCCGAGATGATCGGCACCAGCTGCGCCTTGTCGCCGGAGAACGAGCGCGCGACGAAGCTCGCGCCCAGTTGCAGCGCCATCGCCACGAGGTCGATGGAATTGTCGGTATTGATGACGCCGCGCTTGGATTTCGAGCCGCGGTCGGCGGTGGCCGAAAATTGTCCTTTGGTCAGGCCATAGACGCCGTTGTTCTCCACGATATAGGTCATGTTGACGCCGCGACGCAGGCAATGGGCGAATTGGCCAAGCCCGATCGAAGCACTGTCGCCGTCGCCGGAAACGCCGAGATAGATCAGGTCGCGGTTGGCCAGGTTAGCGCCCGTGAGCACCGACGGCATGCGGCCATGCACCGAATTAAAGCCGTGCGAATTGCCGAGGAAATAAGTCGGCGTCTTCGACGAGCAGCCGATGCCGGAAATCTTGGCGACACGGTGCGGCTCGATGGAGAGTTCAAAGCACGCCTGGATGATTGCCGCGGTGATCGAGTCATGGCCGCAGCCGGCGCACAATGTCGAGACCGTGCCCTCATAGTCGCGGTGGGTGTAGCCGAGGTCGTTTTTCGGCAGGTCCGGGTGATGGAATTTCGGCTTGGCGAGATAGGTCATGAGACCACCTTCATCGGCGTCAGTTTAAGCTGTTCGAGATGGTCGCCAATCGCCTTGGCGATGAAACGGGCAGTGATCGGCGTGCCGTCATAGTGCAAGATCGGCACCAGCCGCACCGGATCGATGCCGCATTCGTTGACGATCAGAGAGCGCATTTGTCCGTCGCGGTTCTGCTCGACCACGAACACGAAATCATGGTCGGCGACAAAACTGTTGACGCTAGAATGGAACGGGAAGGCGCGCAGCCGCATGCGGTCGAGCGCGTGGCCGCGCGCCTCGATCATGTGAATGGCTTCGTCCATCGCCGGTGCCGTCGAGCCGAAATAGATCACGCCGTATTTGGTCGGCTTGCTGGCGTTGGCCTGCACCGGGCGTGGCACGAGGTCCTTGGCGGTCTCGAACTTGCGTAGCAGCCGCTGCATGTTGTCGGCATAGACAGCGCCTTCTTCGGAATAGCGCGCGTAGCGGTCGCGCGAGGTGCCACGGGTGAAGAACGAGCCCTTGGTGGGGTGGGTGCCGGGATAGGTGCGGTAGGGGATGCCGTCG
>JAYTFS010000334.1:0-5014 GCA_043734185.1 Pseudolabrys sp.
AGCGAATATGTCGCTTCGAACCACGGCTCGGCCGCCAACTTGTTGCGCCAGACCGTCTTGCGCGCGGCGTCACGTTCAGGCGACTGCAGCGCACCCTTGCTGCCCAAGTAGTGGAACGCGAGGTGATTCCATGCCTCAGGCTGGCCGTCGATGACGCGAAAACGGCGCACCATTCTCCAATCCGGACAACCCGTCAACAATGGGACGTGTTCGCGCTCGTACCAATTACCGAATTCCGGTTCGCGCTCGGGTGGCACGCGCCACCATACTGCAAAAAGGAGCGGCGAGTCTTCCGCGTCAGGCATCGGAGGGTTGTTGCGATAGATTTCCTCACCGAGATAGCGGCTGGGGCGGCGATCGCTGCTCAGCATCGAGTCGCTCAATTCGTTGTGCTGCGTCTCAATCTGCTGATATTCGGGTGAGCCAAACGCATCCGAATCTTTCGCCTCTAGAATTGTCAGTAAGCTGTCTGTGGTGTCTGCCCAATAGTTTTGACCACTGACGAGGCCGGGACACTTCATCCGGCTTGGCAGATATTCCGTGCCATGCCAAGCGCTGAACTTCTCTTTGAAGGATGCCTCGGGCATCATCTCGGCGAAAAGGATTGCGCGCCCAAGTCGTGAATGCTTCATGGTATTCTCCGCCCATGGAAGTGTCAGATGAGTTGCATGGCAGCAATCAGGTCTGGAGAAACTCGAACAGCCATTTTGCATTGCTTAGAAGCTCAGCGTCGTCGCCCTTCTTGCCGATCATCTGAACACCAATAGGCATCCCCCGGCTCGATTGCATGAGCGGCAGGCTCATCGCGGGCGTTCCGAGGTAGCTCCAGATGGTGCAGAAGATCGGGCTTCCGGTACTCTCGACCGCGATCGGCGCCTCGCCGGGCACTGATGGCGTGATGATGGCATCGTACTGTTCGAGAACCTTGTGGATTGCGTTGACATAGCCAGGCCGCCGCTCGAGCGCGGTTTGATACATCTCCGGCGTATGCGTTGCGCCGCGCAGGATAACGTCACGCAACGATTGGCTGAGCTTGTCGCCGCCGCGATCGAGATCCTTTGTGAAGTTTTGCGCGATATTGACTTCCATAATGATGCGCTGGAAATCGACAGCCTGCGCAAAGCTGCTGTCGATCTCGACGTCGGTGATCATTTTGCCGAGTCTGTCCTTGAGTTTGGCAAAGCCGGACACGGTGTCGGCTTCGGCCTTGTCCCAAACGGGAGTACCGACGAACGCAAAACGCGGCTTGGCTGACTTGGCTGCGACTGGGCTGATCGGCGGCCCCGAACGATCCGCCACGTCAGGGTCGCGCTCGTTGCTGCCCATCAGAGCGCCGCCGAGCAGAGCTACGTCATCGACAGTTCGGGCGAAAACGCCTACCTGATCGAGCGCGCGAGAGAGCATCAGCGCACCGCCTCGCGAAATCAAACCAAAGCTTGGCTTGTAGCCGACGCAACCGCAGAACGAGGCCGGCCGAATGACCGAGCCAGTGGTCTGCGTGCCGATTGCACCGGGCACCATCTCCGCCGCAACTGCGGCGGCCGAGCCGCTCGACGAGCCACCGGGCGTCCTTTCAAGGTCATGTGGGTTGCGAGTCTTGCCGGGCTGGTAATAAGCGTATTCTGTCGTGACAGTTTTGCCCATGATGATCGCGCCGGCAGCGCGCAAGCGCACGACAGCATCTGCGTCGCGCGTCGGAACATTGCCTTCCCACAAGCGCGAGCCGTATTCGGTCGGCATGCCGGCAGTTTCAAACAGGTCCTTAACACCGATTGGAACACCGTGAAGCTCGCCGAGCGGTTCGCCGGTACGCGCTTTCTGATCGGCGCGCGCTGCTTCCTTCAGGGCGTTCTCACGGTTGAGATAGGTCCACGCTTCGATGGACCCATCAATTGCATCAATCCTAGCGAGGCAGTCTTTGACGAGTTCGACAGAACTGACACGCTTGCTCTTAATGGCCGCCGCAGCGTCTGTGAGGTTCATCTTATAATAATTCATATCGCTGCTTCCTATTATTGATCTGGCCACTCATCGGCTTTGCTCGACATATGCATCTAACATATCGCGCGCATGTTAGATTGTGCTGGCCTTCTGTGCATTCTCGGCCTTGTGCTGATTGATGACCTCCCAGGCCATGCGGTGCGCTTCATTGCCCGCGGGTATCCCGCAATACATTGTCACTAAAAGCAGCACTTCACGAATTTCTTCCGGAGTGCATCCGTTTTTCAACGCGCCTTTTACGTAAACACAAAATTCCTTGGGGCGATCAATTGCCGCAGTCATTGCAACTACGGCGAGACTTTTTGTTTGCATCGATAAGCCCGGACGGCTCCATACATCGCCATAACAGTAGGAATTGATGATGTTCTGCAGTGGTTCCCCAAAGTCGCCAGCGGCCGACATTCTCGCTGCGACCGTCTGTTCGCCGAAAAGTGCCTGCCGAAGCTTCAGGCCGCGTTGGTAAAGCGTTTGCATGTTCATCGCTTGAGTCCCTGGTGCAATAATGCTTGAATTCCTAGTGTTGTAATAATTATACGGTATTTAATTGATGCAAAACTACTTTGAAGTCCAATCGCTCGGAAAAAGTTTTAGTGAGCACGGCAATCTGGCGTTCAAAGATATTTCGTTCACTGCATCGAAAGGCGAGTTCGTCGCGCTTATTGGTCCATCCGGTTGTGGAAAGTCGACCATGTTGCACATTGCGGCCGGTTTATCCGGGCCAACAGTTGGATCGGTTACGGTCAAAGGTGAGCGGGTAGATAATCCGCGGGCTGACACCATGTTCGTCTTTCAGCAGTACAGTAAATCAATTTTTCCTTGGAAGTCCGTCATCGATAATGTGATGCTGGGCGTGAAGTATCAGTCTCCGCGCTCCGACCGAGATCTCAAGCAGTTCTGCCGCGCGCAACTCGAGCTTGTTGGCCTTGGTGCATATGCGGACTACTACCCGTATCAACTATCCGGTGGCATGCAGCAGCGCGTGGCAATCGCGCGCGCTCTCGCGCGGCGTCCTGAAATACTCTTAATGGACGAACCTTTTGGTGCGCTCGACGCCATGATTCGCGTCGAGTTACAGGATCTGCTGCTTCAGCTTTGGCGCGAGCTCGGCCTGACCGTTCTCTTCGTCACGCACGACATCGACGAGGCCCTATACCTCGCCCAGCGCGTGATCGTGCTGAGTGCATCGCCCGGGTCGATCGCGAGCATTGTCGATGTTCCGCTCGAATATCCGCGCGATCAGCTAAAGACTCGTAGCAATCCACTATTTCTCGACCTGAGAAGCAGATTATTCCAGACAATGGTTGACCAGGTTGCCAATACGCGCGGCGCAAAGTCATGAAGCTGTCGGCTCGGCTGCAGAATACGCGGATTATCGGTTTTCTGTTCATCGGCTTGTTGCTTGCGCTGTGGCAATATTCCGCGACTGTCATTGTCCATTTGCCGACTTGGCCTCCTGTAACCGAGGTTTTTGAGCGGTGGTTCGCCAATATCGTTGACGGCACAATGCTCATACACCTGTTCGCTACGTTCTGGCGGCAGATGCTTGGCTTTATTCTGGCCATCGTTCTGGGCGTCAGTTTCGGTTTGGCAATCGGGTATTTCAGGCCGCTCTATAATCTGTTCGAGCCGCTTGTGGAGTTGCTGCGCCCGATTCCGGGGCCGGCCTATCTGCCCGTGCTCGTGCTGTTCGTTGGTATAGGGAATGACATGAAAGTCATTCTGGTATTTGTGGCATCGTTCTTTCCCATTCTGCTGAACTCTTATAGCGGGGTGCGCTCTATCGACCCAGTTCAGTTCGACACGACGAGAACACTCGGCCTGACGACGGCTCAAACATTTCGTGAACTAATCATTCCGGCAGCAAGTCCGCACATCTTCACTGGGATGCGCATCAGCCTCGCCATCTCACTTATTCTTGCGGTGCTCGGAGAAATGATCGTTTCCAACAACGGTCTCGGCTACTTCATTCTTCTCTCTCAGCGCACGTACAGAATTCCCGACATGTACGCCGGCCTCTTCACTATTGCCATCTATGGCTACATGATGAACCGGCTTTTCCTCTTTGTCGAGAGCAGGGCTTTGAACTGGCACTACAAGAGCAGCGGTCGCCTTAACTAATTCAAACAGGAGTTATCTCATGGTTAGAAGTCTAAAGGTTGTCGCTACATCTGTTGCGGCTGCACTCATAATCGGTCCTGCTATAATTGCTGCACAGGCACAAACGAAACCTGCGCCAATCGAACTGCGCGTGGTAAGCGCCCCGATCACGAACTACACGCCGCTGATTGTGGCGCGCGACAAGGGTTACTTTGCGGCTGAAAATCTGGCGGTAACGTGGACTGCGGTTCCCGGCTCGGGCGGCGTCGCCGTCGAGGCTGTGTACGGCGGAAGCGCGCAGATCGGCGGCAGCTCGATTCTTGAACCGATGGTTGCGCGCGGCAACGGTCTGGACGTTATGTTTTTCACGGCCGGCGCCAAGATCCGTAGCGCGACGCCGGACAACTCGGCGTTACTCGTTCGCACCAGCGACGCGATAAAGGAGCCGAAGGACCTGACCGGTAAGTCAATCTCGGCCGGCCTCGTGAATAGCGTCAATCACATTCATATGATGGAGTGGTTTGAGCGGAATAAGGTCGACGGCAAGACTGTCACCTATCTTGAGCTTCCGTTCCCGCAGATGCCGGATGCGTTGTTCCAGAATCGCATCGACGCTGTCTGGGCGGTCGAGCCGTTCCTGACCATCATGCTGAAGACGGGCAACGCGCGTATTTTCGCACAGCCTTATCTCGAAAATATTCCCGGCATGGACATTACCGCGTACATTGCCAAGGAAGCCTGGTTGAAGGCCAATCCGGAGGTGGCGATGAGCTTCAAACGCGCCATCGATAAGGCTACGATGGATCTGGTCAACGGCACGAAGGAAGAGCGCGACGGCTGGGTGGCCAAGTTTACCGGTGTGAAAGCGGAGCTCGTCGCCGATATGACGCTGCCGAATTTCACGACCGAGTTCAAC
>JAYTFS010000335.1:0-2889 GCA_043734185.1 Pseudolabrys sp.
ATTTGTCCGAGCATATGGCCGAAAAATCCAACAAGCTGAAGGCGCGGCTGCCGCGCGGGCTCGCCGATCGCGGCCCGGCCGAGATCGCGGCGACGCGGCATATGATCGAGGCGATCCGGACGGTCTATGAACGCTACGGTTTCGATCCGGTGGAGACGCCGGCGATCGAATACACCGACGCGCTCGGCAAATTCCTGCCCGACCAGGACCGGCCGAACGAGGGCGTGTTTTCGTTCCAGGACGACGACGAGCAGTGGCTGAGCCTGCGCTATGACCTGACGGCGCCATTGGCGCGCCATGTCGCGGAGAATTTCCAAAACGTCGCGCTGCCCTATCGCACCTATCGTTTCGGCTGGGTGTTCCGCAACGAGAAACCGGGCCCGGGACGCTTTCGGCAGTTCATGCAGTTCGACGCCGACACGGTGGGCGCCGCCTCCATGGCCGCCGACGCCGAGATTTGCATGATGGCGGCGGATACGATGGAAGCTCTCGGCGTCCCGCGCGGCGCCTATGTGGTGAAAGTGAACAACCGCAAGGTGCTCGATGGCGTGATGGAAGCCATCGGCATCGGGGGCGAGGAAAACGCCGGCAAGCGGCTTACGGTGCTGCGCGCCATCGACAAGCTCGATCGGCTTGGCCTAAAGGGCGTCGCGCTGCTGCTTGGGCCGGGTCGGAAAGACGAAAGCGGTGATTTCACCAACGGTGCGGGACTTGACGACAATGCAATCAAGGCGATTTTGGATATCGTAGGTGGTGAGTTCGAAGCTTGGATGGAGTTGCGAGATACTTCCACGCTGCCGACTGATGATGAACTCATCCGAACTGGATTGGAAATTTTTGGAGAGGATGCTGAAGGAACAGAAGATTACAATTTTTTCTTGGACCAGGATCGATTGATTGCTGCTTGGTCAAAGCACGTCGAAAACTCTGCTTTAGGAAGTGCTGGGCTGTCGGAACTCAAAGATATTCTCTCGCTATGTCGTGCAAGTGGCTACGGTTCCAGGCGAATCCACGTTTCGTCATCCGTGGTCCGCGGGCTCGAGTACTACACCGGCCCGGTCTACGAGGTGGAACTGACTCTCGAGACCAAGGACGAAAAGGGCCGCCCGGTTCGGTTCGGCTCGGTCGGCGGCGGCGGGCGTTACGATGGCCTCGTCTCGCGCTTTCGCGGCGAGCCGGTTCCGGCGACCGGCTTCTCGATCGGGGTATCCCGCTTGCAGGCGGCTCTGACCCTGCTCGGCAAGCTCGACAACAAACCCGCTCCCGGCCCGGTGCTGGTCACGGTGTTCGACCGTGATCGCGTCGCCGACTACCAGAAGATGGTTGCAACGCTCCGCAACGCGGGCATCCGCGCCGAACTTTATCTGGGTAATCCGAAGAACAATGTCGGCCAGCAGCTTAAATATGCCGACAAGCGCAACAGTCCTTGCGCGATCATCCAGGGCGGCGATGAAAAGTTGAAAAATGAAGTCCAGATCAAGGACTTGATCCTGGGCGGCGGTCTCACCGCCATCAAGGACCGCGACGAGTATCTGAAAAAGCAGGCCGAGGCGCAGTTCGCCGTGCCCGAGGATAAGCTGGTCGAGGCCGTGCGTCAGGTTCTGACGCGCCACGGTGTCGTGTGGGGTTAACCACGGCGGCCAAATTGAGCCAGACCTCTCAGGTCTGATTTTTTTCTGCCATGTTTGTCGAGTACGACGCTGGTGGAACAATCTTGTTCGCCGAGCGTTGTGTTGCGTTGAATAAAAAAATCATTCCAGGGAGGTCGCCATGAGTTCCCCTTGGGACCCAGGCATTTCGCAAGCCATGCAGCGGCACGGCGGAAGCAACCGATCGATCCCGAAGACCAAGCCGTCCCTGAACGGGCGGCCGGATGAACTGCCGGTCCCCGAAACGCAGGGGCAGGCTGCAACCGCTTCCGATCTGTCGGCAAAATCCGCAAGCCCAGACCGCAAGGCTTAGCTCGTCCGCGGGCTTAAAGTGCGATCCGGTTGCCGCTCGCGGCGAAATCCGACGGCGCATTCGTGAGCGACGTGTTGATCGCATGGCCGAGCATTTGTTCGGCCATATCGAAACTGTCGAAAATGACGCGGTAGGTCACGATCTTATCGTCGCGGAACTGAAAGAATTCCGCGCGCTGATAGGTGATGGTGCGGCCGGTTCCGCTTTGGACCGCGGTCAGCCGGCTAAATCCGGCGGCGTGATCGCCATCGATCAGGAGTTTGTCGAGGTCGAGCTTGGTGATTTTGAGGACCGAGGGCACAAGGTGCACCAGGGTGTTAAGGGCGGCTTCCTTGCCATGATGCTGTCCGCAAAATGGGATGAGATCGACCGGACCGGCGACCGCCCACTCCACATCATCATGGAGAAATTGCGCGATGAGGTCCGGATTGCGCGACATGCGCGCGTCGTAGAAATCCCGCACGCGCTGGCGTGAAACAGGCATGGGCTTCCTTGGACCAGTTGCTCCGCTTATGAAAGATTAAGGAACGAATATTAAGAAAGCGGTAACGACGTAACGCGGTCGAGTTTGCGCGCACGGAGCCGGCGCACCGGCTGAAAACCAACCTGCTACCTCGCTTTCACGACAAATGTGATATTATAACAATTGGCCCCGAGCCGGGGAGTTCGGCTAGCCATTAACCCTCCAAGCGTTTGACCGCTCGCCATTGAGGGCAGGGACCGGTTGTCGTCGAAACCTTAAGGCTGCCGTGCTAAAGCCCTGGCCCAACGCGCAAAAGACGCGGCGGGACGGCAATTTGATGAGCATCGAGACCAAACCATCGCAGGCCGACGCACGGGCCGAAGCGCTGGTCGGCGCCTATGAGCGCGCCGGCTATCGCCGCGTTGCGCCGCCGATTCTACAGCCGGCCGAGCCGTTTCTCGACC
>JAYTFS010000336.1:0-15263 GCA_043734185.1 Pseudolabrys sp.
GCTGCGCGACAGTCAGCTCGGCGACGCCCGCGTGCAGGACATTCGCAACTACATCAAGCGCGGCAAATTGTGGGACGCCTTCGTCGCCGACGAGCGCCCTGTGCTGCTGATCGACGAAATCGACAAGGCCGACATCGAATTTCCCAACGACCTATTGCTCGAACTCGATCGCATGGAGTTCTTTGTCTACGAAACCGGCGAAACCGTGAAGGCGCGCCGGCGGCCCATCGTCATCATCACTTCGAACAACGAAAAGGAATTGCCTGACGCATTCCTGCGCCGCTGCTTTTTCCATTACATCCGGTTTCCCGATGCCGACACCATGAGCGCCATCCTCGAGGTGCATTTCCCCGGCATCAAGCGGCGGCTGGTGAGCGAGGCGCTGAAATTTTTCTACGAGATCCGCGACGTGCCCGGCATCAAGAAGAAGCCTTCGACATCCGAGCTGCTGGATTGGCTCAAGCTGCTGATGGTCGAGGATATCGGACCGGACACATTGCGCGAGCGCGATCCGAAGAAACTCATTCCGCCGCTGCACGGCGCGCTGCTCAAGAACGAGCAGGACGTACATCTGTTCGAACGGCTAGCGTTTATGGCGAGACGCGAGGGCCGCTAATTTGGCTTGTCCGGATCGTCAGGGTCCGCAGGTTGCGGCGGCTTCCTGCCTGCGGGCATCCGCGCGGGCTTCGGATCCAGCAACTTCACGCGCGCTTCTGCTTCGGGCGCAGCCTCCGCGCCTTCGGGCTTGGTGAGCCAGCCCTGCTCCCTGGCAAAGGCGACAACTTTTTCGCCCGTGGCACGGCCGAGGCTGCGCGCCTGGGCTTCCACATCGGGCGAGAGTTTTTCCGCGGCAGCTTTGGAAGCAACCAGCGATTCCGCGATCATGGAATTGCGGCTCGCCGTCAACTTGCCGGCCACAGGCGCCCCCGCGCGTTTGCCGCCATCCGCCGTGAAAGTCGACAATTGCCGTTTGTTGCGGGTCGCGGCCATCTCAGCAATTACGCCGCTACGGCCTGAACCGAAGCCCGCCAGATTTTTCTTCCCGGCATCCCTGTCGGCGGGCCGCAAGCGTCCACTGACAAAGACCATGTCGTCTTTGACCGAAATTGAATCCTCGTTACCGGGCTGCGCATCGAATCCGGCCTCGCGCAGGCTGGCGACAATGGAAGCCACGATCTCGTCGTTGACTCGTTCGTTGGTTCGCTGCTTGCGCTCATGCGTCGGAAAGCCGCCGACCTTGCGCTCGAGCCTTGCCGTGAAGCCGCGATCGACCGCCACCACGTCGGAGTCAAAGATGAAATCGGACACGACAATGGTCTTGGGCCGCGGCGCAGGGCCGCTTAGCGAACCGAAAGAACCGAACGAGCCGCCCTCGGCACAGCCCGCCAGCATCAGCGCCACAATAGGTAAGTGCATAAAGCGCATGAATGAACGACTCAGGATCAAAGCGAGATTCGCGTGCAAAGGTTACCACAGGCGGGTGACGTTGAACGATGGTAAAGCTCGGCCCTACTCTGCCGCTTCTTGGCCCGTTCCTGGCCCCTGACGCGCAGCCAAGCGCTGCTGCTTGCGCCCTTCTTTGCGCTGCCGAGCGCGCTCGCGATACCGCGCCAAACTCTGCTCGGCACGCTCGATCGGCCGCGTGCCCCAATAAATGCCTTGCGCCAATGCGCCGGCGAGCCGCCCGCCGGCCCATACCAGCTCGTAGGGCGCAAACATCCGCCAGGTCTGATCGCCTTCGACCAGTCCGCGCGCCACCAGTTCGCCGCCCATTGCCGAGGTGTTGAGTCCATGCCCGCCAAAGCCGCTCGCGAGCCACACGCCGCGCTCGATTTCGCCAATCTGCGGCATGCGATGGATGGTGCGCCCTAACGTGCCGCGCCACAGGTGCGCGATTTCGACTTTACCGAGCGCCGGGAAATTTCGCTTGATGTCGTCGACCAGCCCACGCCTGACCCAGCGCGGATCGGCTTGCCACGCGCGCATACGTCCCGACCACTGCAAGCGATCACCGCCGACAATGCGGTAATGATTGTCGGCGCGGTTGGTGTCACTGACGGCGCCGCGATAGCGAATGACCTCATGCAGCACCGAGGGTAGCGGCTCGGTCACCAGCACAAATGTCGAAACCGGCAGCAGCGTCGCCGCCAGCCGCGGCATCAATGCGCCGAGATGCACATTGCCGGCCAGCACCACATGGCCCGCCCGCACTTTTCCGCTCGGCGTGCCGATGCGCTTGCGCACGCCTCCGGCGTCGATGGTAACCGCGGGCGTTTCCTCGAAGATGCGCGCGCCGGCTTGTTCCGCCAGCGCCGCAAGGCCGAGGGCGTAATTGAGCGGATGGATATGAAAGGCATTGGGATAATGCGCGGCGCTGAAATAGCGCTGGTTGGCGAGTTGCTCGCGCACGCGCTCCTTCGGCCAGGCCTCGACGTCTGAGCCAATCCAGCGCAGCCGCTCGACAAAGGTGCGAAGTTCGACGTCATTGTCGGTCTTGGAGATGTGCAACCAGCCGGGCACCGGATCGACGCCCGGCATATTTGTGTCCGCAATCGTGCGCCGCACGTAGTTGAGACCCTGCTCCGACAACGCCCAAAGCTGCTTTGCGTGATCGAGCCCGACGCGCTCGACAACGTCGTCGATGTGGCTGCCAAACCCAGGCAGTACAAAACCGGTATTGCGTCCTGACGCCGCCCAGGCCACGCGATTGGCTTCCAGCACCGCAACCGACCAGCCGCGAAGAGCCACCTCGCGCGCGACCGTGAGGCCGGCGAGTCCTGCGCCGATCACGCAAACGTCGACATCGAGATCGACATTCAGCCGCGGCCGCTCGGGCGCAGGCACCCTCGTCGCCTCGTACCAGCCCGCAGCATTGGGATCGTTGTCGCTCATTCTATCCTGTTAGCGAATTTGTGCCGCGCTGGCCACGGCGTGGCCCAAAACCTTATAACAACCCATGCGCCGCCTGATTCTGTTTCGTCACGCCAAGGCAGAAGCCTCCGAACCTGGCATGGAAGACCGTGCCCGCGTGCTGGTCGATCGCGGCCGCAAGGATGCCGCCAAGATGGGCGCCTATATGGCGGGCCACGGCATCGTCCCCGACAAAGTCGTGATCTCCCCGGCCGCCCGCACCCAGGAAACCTGGAAATACGCAGCCGGCGCCTTTCGGCCGTCCCCTGCGGCGATGTCGGTTGAGGGGATTTATGATGCGACGCCCCATGCGTTGTTGGCCGTGATCAAGGCGGCGCCGGCGCCGGCCCATACACTCCTGATCATTGGCCATAATCCGGGGCTGCATGAGGTGGCGATGATGTTGATCGCCTCCGGCGACATCGAAACGCGCGAGCGGTTGCGCGAGAAACTGCCGACGGCGGGCCTTGTTATTGTCGACTTCGCCTTCGACGACTGGAACAAGCTGCATCCGCAATCCGGCCGGCTGGAACGCTTCGTTTCGCCGAAGTCGCTGGAAGCGGCGACCAACTAATCGCTCTCAACTTGCCCGGGAATATGTGCAATGATTGCGCCCTCGCAGCGAAACGTGGGGCGCCGTCATGTACAAGCAGATCCTGGTTCCGGTCGATCTCGCCGACACCGAACTGGCCAAGCCGGCCATCGCGACCGCCGTTTCCATGGCGAAGACATCCGGCGGATCGGTAAAACTCGTCAATGTGCTGCCGATGACGCCGGTGATGCTGGCGGAATATGTGCCGCCGGATTTCGACACCCAGCAGCGCAAGTCGTCGGAGGAAGCGCTCGCCATCATCGCGCGCGAATGCGGGCTCGATGCCGCGCACGTGTCATGGGCGGTGCGGCAAGGCGGCATTTATCACGAGGTGCTGGAACAGGCGAAAGCGTTCAACGCCGACTTGATCGTGATGAGCTCACACCGGCCAGCGATGCGAACTTACTTCCTCGGCTCCAACGCAGGCCATGTGGTACGCTACGCCAAATGTTCGGTGCTGGTGGTTCGCGGTTCGGCCTAGCCGTTCGGCATCAGGACCGATGGGAGTGCGTCCGGCCGATAGATGCCCGGCCGATTGCGCCGCAGGAAATTTCCGCCCTGCCATGCAAACAGCAGCCCGAAGGCCAGAATAAACAGCGCGCCACCCACGGCGCCGGATTGCAGCGCGCGCATGATCAACACAAGCATCCCAAACATCACGCCGGCGAACGCAATCAGACCCGGCCAGTAGATTAGCGGATGGCTACCCTGTTCGAGCAGCGGTCGCGCGCCAGATTGCGCGATGCGCCGGTGCAATTCCGCGATGAAGGCCGAATAAGGCCGATCGAGCCGCTCCTGATCGAACATGCTTTTCCACGAACTGGACATGATCTTCAGTTTCGGCGCGCCGTCCGCCCACAGCTCCGTCATGAAGCGGTGCGATTGCATATTGGCCGGCCGGTATGACATGCGCAGCCGGCGAATATTCCGGAATTCCGTCAGGCCGGATCGTCTCCCGGCAACCCACTCAATGCCGTCGGGGGTCAGCTTGAATTGCGAGGGTGCCCCCATCGCCGATGGCCGGTAGGTATAAGTGTCGCTGATTGGGACACTCATCGCTGAGTTCCGCATGACAAATTATTGCTGGCGGCGGATTCACCTACGATTTGGGGCATTAACCATGCTCGCGGTCTGGATCGACGAAGGGGGTAGTGGCGCGCCACGAGTGTTCCCATCGCCAATAGTATATAATATCTTAATCGCGCATTCTTGGGCGATTTCTGTAGCGTATGGTTGGAGGCGTTGTGATGGCGAAGTTTTCGGACCTTTTCGGCCGGAAGGGCGACGACAAGTCGTCCTCTCGCTTGACGCCTCGCGGTAATGGCAACGGGAACGGCAACCACATCAACGTCGAACATTTTTCCGATGCCGGCTCGCGCATGGGCGAGGAAAACGAAGTCCTGCGTAACCTGCTGAGCGACACCGGCCGCAAGATCGGCGAGCTCGACGAACTCAAGGAAGCTTTCGACTAGATCGTTCAGCCCTTCAACAGCACGCTGCGCGCGCTCGAGCAGGAAAAGTCGCAGACTCTCGGTCTGTCCGGCATGCTCGAGGAGTCGCGCGCGGCCTATGAGACGCTGCGCACCGAATTCTACCAGATCGAACGCAAGGCCACTGCGCTCGAAGCCGAGTCGGAAAAGCTGCGCGAGGATCTCGAGCTGGCGCGCGAATCCAACCGCGGCCTGGAAAGCACGCGGATCGAACTGTCCAACGACATCGCCGCCCGTCACAGCCAGATCGGGCAACTCGAACTCCAATTGGCGCAGGAGAGCAGCGAACGGCGCTCGGTCAGCGAAGCTCGCCGTGCGTTGCAAGAACAATATGACGCCGGTGAAAAACGGATCGGCGAACTCGAAGGCGAACTCGCCGCCGCGCGCGAGAAGCTGGCACTCCTGGAAGACGAGAAGCGCTCGCTGCAGCTGGCGGTCGATCAGGCCCTCAATGAGACCGCCCGCCTCACCCGCCGCCTCACCGAAACCGAAAACACCCTCACCGCGACACGCGCGCAACTCGGCAAGGTCGAGTCGAGCTTCGCGGAAGCCTATGCCGAGCGCGGCCGCCTCGGCGCCGCGTTGGACGAGTCCAAGGAACAGCACCAGGCCGAGCGCAACAATCTGAACATGCGTCTCGACGCCCTGCAGTCGCGCGCCGCCACCGCCGAGCGGCTGTTGACGGAAGCCCGGCAAAATCTCCTCGCCCGCACCGAAGAAGTGCGCGCCTTCGACCGTAAATCGGTGGAAGCCACCATTGGCCGCAACAATTCGGAAAAACGGCTGGCGCAGATGGAAGCCGCGCACGAAGCGCGCGAACGCCAGATCAAGGATCACGAAGTGGCCCGCGCCGCGCTGACCGAGCGCAACAACGCCATCACCAAGACACTCAAGGCGCGCGAGACCGCGCTCGCCCGCGCCGAAGAAAGAATCGCCGCCCTCACCGAGCGCAACGGCCATCTGGAAGCCGACGTCCAGGTCAGCCGCACCAACATCGAAAAGCGGGTCGAGGACCTCAATTCGGCCCTGCAACGCGAGCGCATGGAGCGTGCCGTGGTCGAAGGCGCGTTGGAAGCCGCGCGCAAGGACAATTCGCGGCTGCAAAGCGAAGTCGCGGCGCTCGACGCTGCGGCGTGGAGTTCCGCTCGACGAGGCCCCGACGGCGCCGGCCGATGCCGCTCACGCCGACTCCTCGGCCAAGGGCAAAAAGGCCAAGGGCGCTGAAACCGCCTAAGCGGGCGGCAATATACCCTCCGATCGCGCTAAACATTTGTCAAATATTGGAACGCGGGGCACCGGTCCCGCGTTCTTACTTTATGTGGCGCCTTGTGTGCCGCTCATTTCCGAATTTCCGATTGTGAGGATGGACACGATGATCAAACACACGCTGACTGCAGCCTCTTTCGCCGCCATTTTTGCATCGCCCGCCTTCGCCCAGGTTCCCCAGCCCGCCGCCACGCAGAATTCCGTGCCGAGCGTTCGCGAAAACTTCGTGCAGAGCCAGCACGCCACAGACTGGCGCGGCTCTAAGCTGATCGGCGCGATCGTCTACGGCCCGGACAACGCCTCGATCGGTTCCGTCAACGACATCTTGATCGCCAATGACAGCGTGGTCCGCGCCGTCGTTATCGGCGTCGGCGGCTTCCTCGGCGGCGAGAAGAATGTTGCGGTGCCGCTTGATGCGCTCAACATCTCGCGCAAGCCGGACTCGAGCGCGATCGACAAGATCACAGTGGCCTACAGCAAGGACGACCTCAAAAAGGCGCCGACCTTTGCGTTCGACGACGTCAAGGCGCAGACGACCGGGTCCGGCGTTACCGACACGATCAAAAGCCTGAGCCCGATCAGCCCCGCGAAATAACTAAAATTCGCTTCCAAACCGGCGCCCGGTCACAAATCCGGGCGCCATTTTTTATGCATGTGTCCGATACTTTCACCGCCGGCCATGCCTATATCGGGGCATGCGCACACTGCTCGTCCTTGGTCTTTTTGGAATTTTGGCGCTGGCGATCTGGTTCGCCGGCAGCGCCTGGAGCCATTTCGGCGGCGAGGAGATCCCGGTCTATGGCTACGTGGCCATCGCCGGCGGCGTCGTCCTCTCGCTACTGGTCGGTGGCGGCCTGATGGCACTCGTGTTCTATTCGAACCGTCACGGCTATTACGATCTGAGCGGCGGCGACGGAAAATAAGACACCCCCGTCGCACGGCAGCGTCTTACAGGGTATATTGGTGCCTGCCATCGCAATTCAGGAAAACCAATGAACAAGACGCTCGTCCAGGAACATTTCGGCAAGACCGCCGCCAGTTATCTCACCTCCACGCCGCATGCGCTCGGCAAGAGTCTGGAGCGTCTGGTCGCCCTCACCTCCCCGCAAAAGACCTGGCGCGCGCTCGATATCGCGACCGGCGGGGGCCATGTCGCCTACACTTTCGCGCCGCACGTCGAGCGCATTTGGGCAACCGATATCACCCAGGAAATGCTCGACATGGTCAAAGCCGAGGCTGCCAAGCGCGGCCTCGCCAACATCCGCACTACCTATGCCAAGGCGGAAGCGCTGCCGTTCGAGGATGCCAGTTTCGATCTGGTCACCTGCCGCATCGCCCCGCATCACTTCGACTCGATTGCCGAATTTCTCGACGAAGTGCATCGCGTGCTCAAGCCAAGCGGGCTATTCGCCGTGGTGGACAATGTGGTGCCGGACGGCAGCGTCGGCGACTATGTGAATGCGTTCGAGCGCTTCCGCGATCCGAGCCACATCCGCGCCTGGACCATGGACGAGTGGCGCGCGGCGCTGAAGGCGCACGGCTTTGCCATCGGGCACGAAGAGCAGATCTACAAGAACATGGAGTTCAAGAGCTGGGCCAGCCGCCACGACGCCACCATGCAGGCGCTGCTGCGTTCGATGCTGGCGCAAGTCACCCCCGACGTGAAAGCCACACTGGAGCCTAAAGACGCAGGCGCGGAACTCACCTTCCGCCTGTGCGAAGGCCTCTTCATCGCCAGCCGGGCATAGCGATCACGTTAAAAAAATAAAATCGCCGGCACTGACATGAAGTCGGTGCCGGCGATTTTTTGAATCCGACGATGCGAAGCTGAAATTACATCTTCGCGTGTTTTCTCTTGCCGTGCTTCTTGACGCCCGGCTCCCACTCAGGATGCGCGTCGTAGGCCGCGTTCACGATCCAGCCCCCGATGACCGGAACAACGCAGGAAGCAATGAGATAATGCGGTGGCGGAGTTGTCCCCATTCGATCTTCACGGGTTGTTGCATCCGCGACACAGGTGCCGCGAAGGGCCGAGAAGCACCAAAAAAAACGCAGCCGTGTCAGGCCGCCAATGCGAGCAACCGCCTGATAAAGAACGGTCTTTTGTGCCTATCGCGGCACCGTTAACCACCTGCTTACCATCGCGATCCAGATTCAATTCACGACGGATTTCAGGGTGATTCGGCGTCGCTACGGCCGGGCGGATCGGCGCATACAAGGATCGCTTCGATGAGCAAAATCGCCGGCTTTTTCGGCCGCAAGACCGCCCTTTTTGATGCCCCCACCGAACCAACGCAAGTCAGCCCCGCTACCCCCACCGCCTTGCCCGACAACCCGCTCGAGCTCGACGAGGAGCTGTTCTCGGCGCTCGGCGCCCAGATCGGCGGCGACAACGAGTCGCTGCGCAACCTGATGCTCGATGCCAGCGCCAAGATCGCCGAGCTCGACACCATCAAGGCCGCGGTCGACAAGCTGGCCGATCCGCTTGGCAAGACCCTGCGCGCGCTGGAGTCGGAGAAATCCGAAAAGATCAGCCTGCAAACGGTGCTCAACAATACCCGCACCGCCTACGGCAAGCTGCGCAACGAGGTCGCCGAACTGGAGAAGAAAACGGCGGCTTCCGACAAGGAGTGCAAGTCGCTGCGCCAGGAGCTTGCCACCACGCAAAGCCTGTTGCGTACCGCTGAAACCACCAAGGCCGAAATCGCCATCGATGTCGCGGCCCGCCGTGCCCAGATCGCCGAGCTGGAACAGCGCCTCGGCCAGCAGACCGGCGAAAACAAGTTGCTGCGCGAAGAAAACCGCCGGCTCGACGAACGGCTCGCCGCCACCGACAAGCGCATCATCGCGCTCGAATCCGATCTTAACGCCACGCGCCAGAAGTTGATGATGACCGAGGACGAGAAACGCGCGCAGCAGACCTCGCTCAACAAGGCCAGCGCCGATGCCGCGCGTCTGTCGCGCCAGTTGGCCGAGACCGAGGCGAGCCTCAATGCCACGCAAGGCCGCCTGCGCCACGTCGAGGCCAATTTCACCGAGGTCAATACCGAACGTTCACGCCTGGTCACCGCGCTTGATCAAGCCAATGAGCATCACGAGCACGAGATCACAAGCCAGCACATGCGCTTCGACGCGTTGCAGGCGCGCGCCACCGCCACCGAGAATCTTCTGGGCGAGGCGCGCGAACACCTGCTCGCCCGCGCCGAGGATATACACGAACACGACCGGCGCTTCGGCGAACTCGCCCAGGAGCGGGACACCTTGGGCGCGCGCGTGTCCGAACTCGAAGCCGAGCGCATCAAGCTCGAATCCGAGTTCAGCGAAGTCGATCAGGCCCGCGGCACCTACATGGAGCGCAGCGCCACGCTGGCCCGCGCCTTCACCATGAAGGAAGCAGCCCTCGGGCGCGCCGAGGACGCCAATGCCGCGCTCAATGAACGGATCGCGGCCCTGGAAGCAACGCTAGCCAACGAGAAGCAGAGCGCCGAGAACACCATCAACGAACTCAACGCGGCGGTTCAGCGCGAGAGGCTGGAACGCGCGGTAGTGGAAGGCGCGCTGGAATCCGGCCGCAAGGACTTCGCGCAGCTGATGCGCGAGGTGATGACGCTGCAGCGCGAGCAGCAGGCCGCGGAATCGCCTGTGCGCCCGCGCGCCGCCAACGCCGCCTAAACACCTAAGTTACGGGGGATGCCGCACCGCCGGGCCGCAACGTCCGGCGGTGTCGTTTTGGAGCTACCTCACCAACTCCCGCATCGCGCGGTCGAGACCTTCCAAGGTGAGCGGATACATTCGCCCGCCCATGAGCTGGCGCACCATCTGGATCGAGTGGGTGAAGTCCCATTCGCGCTCCGGCACCGGGTTGAGCCACACCGTCGCCGGATAAGTGCGCGTGACGCGCTCGATCCATGTGGCGCCCGGCTCATCGTTGTAATGCTCAACCGAGCCGCCCGGCGCAGTGATCTCGTAAGGTGACATCGAGGCGTCGCCGACGAATACCACTTTGTAGTCATGCGGATAGGTGTGCATCACGTCCCAAGTCGGCGTGGTGACCTGGAAGCGGCGACGGTTTTCCTTCCACAGTTTCTCGTAGATGCAATTGTGGAAGTAGAAATGCTCCATGTGCTTGAACTCGGTGCGCGCGGCCGAGAACAATTCCTCGGTCGCCTTGATGTGCCAGTCCATCGAGCCGCCGATGTCGAAGAACAATAATACCTTCACGGCGTTGTGCCGCACCGGGCGCAATAGAATGTCGAGATAGCCCTTGTGCGCGGTGCCCTTGATGGTGCCGTCGAGATCGAGTTCCTCGGGCGCGCCGGTGCGGGCGAATTTTCGCAACCGGCGCAGCGCCAGCTTGATATTGCGCGTGCCGAGTTCGACCTCGTCGTCGAGATCCTTGAACTCGCGCTTGTCCCACACTTTCACGGCGCGGCGATGCGTGCTCTCGCCGCCGATGCGGACGCCCTCCGGGTTGTAGCCGGCGTTACCAAAAGGCGATGTGCCGCCGGTGCCGATCCATTTCGAGCCGCCCTGGTGGCGGCCATTCTGCTCGGCGAGGCGTTTTTTGAGCGTCTCCAGCAGCTTCTCCAGGCCGCCCATGGCCTCGATCTGCTTCTTTTCTTCTTCGGTCAGATATTTATCGGCGAGTTTCTTGAGCCACTCCGCCGGAATTTCGGGGTTGGCTGCATCTCCGATCATTTCCAGGCCCTTGAACACGGAGCCAAATACGCGGTCGAACTTGTCGAGGTTGCGCTCGTCCTTCACCAGTGTGGCGCGCGACAGATAATAGAAATCCTCCACCCGACGCGAGGCGAGATCGGCCTGCATCGCCTGCATCAGTGTCAGGTATTCGCGCAGCGTCACCGGCACGCCGACGGATTTTAGCTCGGTGAAGAAGGTGACGAACATAAGGGCACAATAGCCGCACCGGAAACTTTCTGAAACCTGCTAAGTTATCGAGGGGGCCGGCTACCAGAGGTGCGTTATGGCGACGACCGACAAACTATTCGCGGGTTCGATCCCCGAAATTTACGACCGGTTCATGGTGCCCCTGATATTCGAGCCTTATGCGGCCGATCTCGCCGCGCGGATCGCCGACGCGGCGCCCAAGAACTTGCTGGAGACGGCGGCGGGCACCGGCGTGCTGACGCGAGCCATCGCGGCGCGGATACCTGGTGCCCGCCTGACCGCCACCGATCTCAATCAGCCGATGCTGAACCAGGCCGCCGCCATGCAGGCGGGTGACGATCGGATAACCTGGCGGCAGGCGGATGCCATGGCTCTGCCGTTCGAGGATAAAAAATTCGATGTCGTAGCCTGCCAGTTCGGCGCCATGTTCTTCCCTGATAAGGTCGCGGGCTACAAGGAGGCCCGCCGTGTGCTCAAGCCGGGCGGCCATTTTTTCTTCAACGTATGGGATGAAATTTCCGCAAACGAATTTGCCGATGTCGTGACGCAGGTCTTGGCCGAGTTGTTTCCGCGGGACCCGCCGCGCTTCATGGCGCGCACGCCGCACGGTTATCACGACGTCGATAAAATCCGCGCCGACCTGACCGCCGCGGGCTTTACCGATATCGTGATCGAAACCGTCGATCATCGCAGCAAAGCGGCCTCGCCACGCGATCCGGCCATCGCCTATTGCCAGGGCACGCCGCTGCGCAGCGAAATCGAGACGCGCGACGCCGCGCGGCTTGAGGAAGCGACGCAGGCCGTGACCGAGGCAATCTCCCGCCGCTTCGGCAAGGGGCCGGTCGACGGCTTGATCCGCGCGCACGTCGTCACCGCCGGCAGGTAACTAGGCGACGGATTACGCCGCGCTGTTGGGCCGTTGCAACGTTGCCGAGCGGGCCGCAAGCCGCGTGCGCGTCATATCGATGTGCATCAGCAGCGAGAAAAACAGGTCCGAATGCCGCATCGGCAGGATATTCGCGGCGCGATCGATGCCTTGCAAGTCGGCTTGCAACGCCGCGACTTGATCGGTGCTCAGGTCGTTTCGCAGCCGCGCGTTCACCAGCCGCAAACGGCGGTACAATCGCGCCAGCCGCAGGTTCAAGAGCCACGCGTACAGCTTCGGCGTCAGCGTGAACAGCGGGATAACGATTGCAATCGCAGTCACAACGATCGCCGCGACGCGCTTGGCATAGTTGATCATCCAGAACGGCAGATAGCGCTGCAGGAACGACGGGCCATTGCGGTAGTAATCGGCGGCCTCCTCCGCGACGGGAAATTCCGGATCATTGATGGAAGGAAATTCGCCGGGCTTCTGAAAAACGCCTCCACCGCTGTGCACTTCCTTCAGAACCTGTGCCAGCAGATAGATGAGCTCCGGGTGCAAGTCCTTGCGCACCACGAACGCGCTGGTGGAGCCAATGAGGCTCACGTCGCCGGGCGGGATATTCTTCTCAAGGTCGATCACGCCCTGCGGCAGAACCAGCCTGTTGAGCGAAGGAAACAGGCGCGTGATCGCCTCGGCCTGAGTGACATTCATAAGTCGGATATTCGGATCGCGCAGCAATTTTTGGATGTTCGGCGCATTCAGGTCGATCGGCGGCAGGATGGCGACATCCACCTCGCCATCTTGCAGCACCTTCGCGGCCGCCTGAGCGCCGCGCTCTGTGGAAACTGCGATATCACCGGCTTTTATACCGTTCGCGGCGAGGATGCGATCGACGAGATCGCCACCCGCGACGGTGATGTAAGCGCGCTTGCCCTTGAGCTGCGACAGGCGGTCAAGCGTCTCCGGCCCGCGATAGAAAATCCAGAACGGAGCGGCGTTGATGCGGCCGAGCGACACGATGTCCGGAGCCCTCTCGCTGGTCAGCAGACCGCCGAACACAAAGGCCCCCGAGACGCCGGAATTTGGATCGGTGATGAGCTTGGCGGACTCGCCCGCCGCGGCGAAACGCAGGTTCAGTGTGACGTGATGGCGAGCGAGCCGTTCCTTGTACCGGTTGGCGATGTGCTCGAAGCCCCCGCCTCTAGTGCCCGCCGCGATCGTCAGTTCGTGAGGCGGCGCCGGGATGAAATACCACAGCGCGAACCAGACCACGGCGACAAGACAAAGAACCGCACCCAGGATTCTGACGAACATCCCAACGACCCACCCGCTCACGATCCCCTTTGAGGATCAGCGCTCAGACTAGCAACCCACGACCGCGACATGAAGCACGGCAACCCGCCTTGGATCGTTTTCGGAAATCGCCTAGGCTCTGCGCAACAAACATAATCCACCGGGGAGGCTATCCGTGACCGTTCAACCGCGCGCCATTCTGCTTGCCGCCATGCTAGCCTTCGGAATGACCTCTTCGGCCCTTAGCGACAGCGCGAAAGATGTGGTCTTAAAGGACCTCGCGCCCACCGGAAAGCTGCGCGCGGCTATCAACCTCGGCAATTCGGTGCTGGCGCAGACGGACGAAGCCACCGGCAAGCCCAAGGGCATAACGCCCGATCTCGCCAACGAGCTTGGCAAGCGGCTGGGCGTTGCAGTCGAACTCGTCGTCTACAACGCCGCCGGCAAAGTATTCGAGGGGTCCAAGAACAACGAGTGGGACATCGGCTTCATCGCCATCGAGCCGGTGCGCGCCGCCGAAATCGAATTCAGCGCGCCCTATGTCATCATCGAGGGCTGCTACATGGTGCCCAAGGATTCGCCCATCAAGACCAATGCCGATGTCGACCGTTCGGGCGTGCGCATCGCCGTTGGCGTGGGCTCCGCTTACGATCTGTTCCTGACCCGCACCATCAAGAACGCCACCGTGACGCGCGCATCCGTGGGCGGCGGCAAGGCCATGATCGACATGTTCGTCAACGACAAGCTCGAAGCGGCCGCGGGCGTCAAACAGCCGCTGGAAGCTTATGCCAAGGAGCATCCGGAGGTGCGGATGCTGGATGGCCATTTCATGGAAATCCAGCAGGCCATGGGCACGCCCAAGGGCGGCTCGCCGGCGCGGAATATCTGCGGGGGTTCGTCGAGGAGATGAAAGCGTCGGGCTTCGTCGTCGAAGCGATCAAGCGCAGCAACCAGCAGGCGGCGGTGGCGCCGCCGGCTGCGAAGTAACATCGCTCAATCACCGGAGTTTCTGGAATGCCCGACGCCGCTTTGCTGCAACAACTCGCCCCCACCGGAAAACTGCGCATCGCCGTGGCGGTGGCGCCCTCGCCGTCCGCCCAATTCGCCATCAAGGATGGCGACACCTACAAAGGCGTCGCCGTCATCTTCGGCCAGGCGCTCGCCAAAAAGCTCGGCGTGCCGGCGGTGATCGTGCCGCATGCGGCTTCGGGTGAAATCCAGAATTCGGCCGCCGACAATAAATGGGATGTCGCGTTCCTCCCTGTCGACGCCGAGCGCAAGAAATTCGTCGATTTCGGCAGCGCCTATCACCTGCTGCAAAGCACGTTTCTGGTGGCGGCCAATTCCAAAATGCAATCGGTGAAGGATGCCGATGCCAAAGGCGTCGGCATCGGCGGCGTCGCCAATACCGCGACCTTCCGCGCCGCGATGGCGTCGACACCGAAGGCGACCCATATCGAATTCAAGGGCGTCGATATCGCCACCGCCGCGATGAACGAAGGCAAGATCGAAGCGATTGCGCTGTCGCGCGAGTCGCTGGGCGGCCTGGTTTCCAAAATTCCCGGCTCGCGCATTCTGCCGGATGCGTTTCTCAATTCCACCACCGCCGTCTGCGTGCCGAAGGGCAAGCCGGCGGCGCTGGCCTATGTCAGCCAATTCATCGAGGAAGCCAAGGCGTCCGGTCTGGCGCGCAGCGCGCTTGACGAAATGGGGCTGAAGTCCTCGATCGTAGCGCCCGCCGGGATGAAGGGTTGAACGGCCCGTGAGCGAACAATCATCCGCGCGCGTGCGCAAGCCGGTGCCGCGATTGGCCGATTTTCCCCACCGCGTCACTGATAACATCCGCTACGCCGATCTCGATCCGCAGGGCCACGTCAACAATGCCGTGTTCTCGACCTATTTCGAGACCGGCCGGGTCGCCATGTTCCGCGATCCC
>JAYTFS010000337.1:0-13161 GCA_043734185.1 Pseudolabrys sp.
TAGATCGACATCGCGGAACAGGATTAGTTCGTAGTCGAGGAAAGCCTCATAAATCTTGGCGAATATCGCCGGCGACACTGCTTCGGCCAGTGTTATGCCAGTAATCTCGCAGCCGAGTAGAGGATGCAGCGGTTTGACCTGAAATGGCCAAACACGCGCTGCCCGTTGCGATTTGAGCTGGGCATTTGCCATTCAAGCCTCCCGGCAGGGTTGGCGTGTAGAGATTATGCCAGCCTCAGCGCTCGCTTCCTAGGGTGCTATCGGACCCAGAAGCTATACCCAAAGTGGCACTTCCTGGCTCTCGCCCGATACAATGCCGACCTGTCTTAAGGGGGCGCTAGTATGGTTGCTACGCAGGAAGAACTCTCCTTCGTCTATTTCCCGGAAAATTATCGCTGGTCGCACGGGCTCCTGATTGGGCTGAACATGGCGCCATGGGGCGGCGCCGAAATCGGTGAGGTCAATCGCATTGGGCTTCGGCTCAAGAAATTCATCGGTGACGACGACGCGTGGTTCCGGGAATGGTCGCGCGAAGCACGCGCCGTCGAGGACCGCGGCCGTGAGCGCATCGCCGAAGGGCACGCAACCAGTGGTGCGCAATATCTGCAACGGGCCAGCGCCTATTACCATGTCGGCGAGCGCTTCCTGCAGCCAAAGAGCAAGCCGGGGCTGGATGCCTATATGCGCGGTGTGAATTGCCTGCGCGACGCGGCCAAGTATTTGAAACGCCCGCGCATGGAGCACGTGGAAATTCCGTACGAGGGGACCAGCCTGCCGGCGATTTATGTTCACGCCGAACCGGCGAATGGTGGCGGCAAGGTACCGGCCATGGTGTTTTTCGACGGGCTCGATGTCACCAAAGAAATTCAATATCTGAAAGGTGTCGCCGATCTGGTGTCCCGCGGCATAGCCTGTCTGATCGTGGACGGCCCCGGAAATGGCGAAAGCGTCCGTTTCCGTGGCCTCTATCTGCATCACGAAACCGAGCGCTACGCGAACCCGGCCTGGGAATATCTCGCGTCACGGCCAGAAATCGATTCCAGGCGCATCGGCGTCATGGCGATCAGCCTCGGCGGATATTATGCGCCGCGCGCTGCCGCATTCGAGCAGCGCTACGCCTGTTGCATCGCCTGGGGCGCGCAATGGGATTACCAGAAGATCTGGCTGGACCGCTTCGAACGCATCGCGCGCGCGGTGACGCCGGCGCTCTCGGTGGCCTCGCAACACATCATTTGGGTGTTGAATGCGACGTCTCAGGACGACGCGATAAAGCGATTGGCGCCGTTCAATCTCGACGGCGTAGTGCAGAAAATCACCTGTCCCTTCCTCATGCTCCACGGGGAGGGCGACGAGCAAATTCCATTAAGTGAGGCGCAGAAGTGCTTTGACGCCGTCGGCTCGAAACAAAAGACGATGAAAATATTCACCCGCGACGAGGGCGGCTATCACCACTGCCAGATCGACAATCAGAGCATTTGCTCGGCCTATATGTGGGACTGGCTTGAACAGGTCTTGCAGCCAGCGCGGTAGGGCGCAGCATCCAAGATTTACTGGGGTCCCTCGATCTTGTTGTCGCGCACGACCTGGCTCCAGCGCACGATCTCGCTTCTGAATATCTCGCGCGCTGCCGCCGTCGAGCGTTTATCCTTGGCATAAGGTTCAACGCCGGTTTCCTCCCAGCTTTTGAGGAGCGCTGGATCGGAGATGATCTCCTGCAGCGTCGAATTCAGTTTGTTGATGACAGCGTCAGGCGTTCCAGCCGGAACGAACAGCGCGTGCCAATAAAGAATTTCGAGCTTAGGCCCGAATAATTTGACAAAGCTTTCGGCGGTCGGAAATTGCGGCGACTTTTCGCTTGCCGTGATCCCGTAGGCTTTCATCGACCCGGCGGCGACCTGCTTCACCACGGCCTGCGGTGTGGAGAAAAACACATCGACATGGCTGCCGAGAATATCCTGCAAGGCCGGCGCCGCGCCGCGATAGGGGATGAGATCGAACGAGACCTTGGCCTCTTGCGCGAGCAGCGATGAGGCGAGATGGCCGGTGGCGCCGACGCCCGGGGTCGCTACCTTCAGCGTTGCCTGCTTCATCAATGCCAGCAACTCCGTAAGCGTGTTCGCCTCGAGCGTCTTGCGCCCCACCAGCACCAGCGGGTTGTTGTTGATGAAGATGACCGGCACCAGGTCTTTCTCGGTGTCGAAGGGAAGGTTCTTGTAGAGCCCGACATTCGCGGAAATCTGCAGGTTGTGGATGAGCAGCGTGTAGCCATCCGGCGGCGCCTTTGCGACGCGGTTGGTGGCGATGGTCGTTCCGCCGCCGCTTAGATCCTCGACGATGAAATTCTGTTTCAGCTTGTCCGACAACGCCTGCGCCAGCACGCGCGCGACCTGATCGGTCGGCCCGCCCGCCGGGTAGGGCACAATAATGGTGACGTTGCGGTTCGGATAATCTTGCGCCAGTAAAGGCGTGGTGGCGGCGAAGAGTCCTACAACGGCCAGTGTCGCGGCAGCGATGCGCCTCATGATCGTTTCCTCCCGGCTTGCTTTTGGCAGCAAGCTTACGCCTGAGGAATGATCGGCAACAAGAGGTAAGGCTGCTTGCCTGTGACGAAGTGCAGTGTATTGCGGCCAGCGGCGGGCCGGTCGTCATTGTCGACATGAAGGAAAGGTCCGACGCCCTTCATCGGATACATAGCGTTAGGTAACGCCACGTCGCTACCATCGACTTCGTAGTCTTTGCCGCGCACGTTCAACGCCAGTTGATAACCCGGCGGCACCACGATGGAGGTCGGCCAGATCTCGACGTCGAGCTCGACCGGCTCGCCGGGTTTCAGCGGCCAGGTTTCATCATGCGTATGCCAGGGCCGGTATGGAAGCGACTTGTCCGGGTCAAGTTTGCGCTGCGAAGCGCGCAGCCAGCCAAGCCCGACCGGCACGCGCGGATCGTTGGAGCCGATAAAGGTGACCTCCTTGCCGGCAGGATCGAACAGGCGCAGCGCCAGGAAGAGGTCGGCGTCGGTGGCGTCCGACGACACCCAAAGCTTGGCTGCGACCGGGCCGGTGATCTCAAGGCTCTTTGTCAGCGGCGGCATGCGGAAGGTGAGGCCATCGCCGTTGGTTTCATAGCTCAGTTTCGTTTCGGCCGCGGGCGTGTTGGTCGCGAGTTCCAAGCTGTCCGGTTGCAGAAAATATTGGGTCCAGTGCGTGCGCGCGAGCGGCCATTCGTTTTCACCGCGCAACACGAATTTTTCGCCCGGATGGCGAATGTTGAGCGACACGCGCGGTTGCTTGCTCCAGCCGGTGTCCACGCCCTTCAAAAAGTGGCCAAAGAACCGTTTTTGCAGGGTCTCGCCGTAATGGCTGTAAAAATGCGTGAAGTGCGTGTCGCCGTGCACTTCCAGCCACTTCTGTTTTGAGCCGGCTTGCAGCCAGCCTTCGAAGTTTCCGCGTGTGTGCAGACCCATGCCGCCCCAATTGCCGGCCGACAGCAAAGGCGCTTCGATCTGGGCAAAATCGGCGGTACGCGCCGCATAATAGTCGTCGCGATACGGCCGGCGCTTGGCTTCGCCGGGAATGTCGGCGCAGTTCTTGGCGAGTTCTTCTTTCGTAAGCGTCTGTGGCCCGGCGACAAGTTCACCCGTCACCACGCTCTTGGCGCCGCGCGTGCCCGCGCCGTGCTGCACGCTGGCCACCTGGCGTGGATGCCAGCTGTTGAGAAAATCGCTTAAGATTCCGCCGTGCCGGCACAGCTCGCGGTAGTAGTCGGACGACCCTTCCCAGATGCAAAGCGCAGCAAGGTGCGGTGGCTTGAGCGCGCCGACGTTCCACTGGTTCATGGCGTAGTAGGAGATGCCGTTGATGCCGACCTTGCCGTTGCTCCAGGCTTGCGTGCCCGCCCATGCGACGCATTCATAAAGGTCTTGCGCCTCGCGCGCCGACCACACGTCGAGAAAGCCCGGCGAACGTCCGGCGCCGCGCGAGTCGATGCGCAGGCAGACATAACCGTCCGGCACCCATTTCTCCGGGTCGACCAGTTCCCAATTCTGATATTTGTTGCTTGAGCCAGCCAGCACCTCGGGCGCGGCCTTGGTCAAGCGCGACCAATTGCCTTTGTAACCTTCCTGGAAAGATAGCCCTTTCGCATAGGGACCGTAGCTGAGAATGACCGGATGTTTGCCGGCACCGGGCGGCCGGAATACGTCGGCGCGCAAGATGACACCATCGTCCATCTGAATGGCGACGTCCCAATCGATCTGCATGCCGTCGCGGATTTCGCTCTTTGCTGCATCCATGGGGAACTCGCTATGCCTTGGCAGGATTGCCCTGCGGCCGGTGACGTTTGACCGCGTCGGCATTGGTGGAGTCCGCGCCCATATAGATCCCGCGCTCCCAGCTGCGCTTGAGCGGGTCAGCGACCTTCAATGTCATCCTGCCGATATTCTGAATCTCGATGTCGACGGTCTCGCCATCCTGTAACGCACCAAGGCCTTCGTGGTTGGTGCCGCAGGCGATGAGGTCGCCGGAGTTCATGGTCATGACCGTGGTGGCGAATTCGACCAGTTCCGGAACGCGATGCTCCATGTCGTCGGTATTGTAGTTGTGACGAAGTTGCCCGTCGTTCCAGAATCGTACGATCAGATCGTTGGGGTCGCTGACTTCGTCGGCGGTGACGATGCAGGGCCCGATGGGCGCAAACGTATCAAACGACTTGCCGAGCCAACTTGTGAGCGGGCTTGCCGGCCAGGTCTTGCGGCCTTGCTCGCGCGCCGAGACGTCGATCATCGCGGTGTAGCCGAAGACGGCGCTTTTCCAATCCTTCGCCTTGACCATCTTGGCTGGCCCCTTGATCACAAGGGCAAGCTCGGCCTCATGCATGAAAATCCATGGCACGGTGAACTCGGGCAACACGATCGTGTCACCGGGCCCGATAACCGCATCGGGGTTCTTCATGAACATGTTGAGCGGACGGGCTTCGCGCTGCGCATGTTCCCAATAATTGGCGATGCAGGCGAGAATTTTCCCGGGCCGCGGCAACGGCGGCCGCAGCTGCACGCGGTCCAGCGGCATGGCATTGCCGGTTTTCGCGAGCGCTTCCAGAGCGGGCCGCAGCGCGTCGAATGCGTCGATGATGCCCTGCATCGTCAACTGCGGCGTGTAGCTTTTTTTCACCGCCGCCGAGATATCAATGACGCCGCGATCGCTGAGAACGCCCGGCAATGTTTCCGTGCCGGGCGTAGCCTGGAAAAGCACTAACTTCACGAAGATGCCCTCTGTCGCGGCGCTTGGATCAGTCGCCTTTTTGCTTGTAGGCCGTTTCCCAGAACAGTTCTTTCCAGTCGCCGACCTTCGACTTCATGCCGCCGATGCGGTTGAGGAATCCCGCAAAATGAGCAATGCGGTGCGGCTGCGAGGTGAATTCGAAGCCCGGATCGCTGAGCAGGGCGAACAGATCATCGACTGGTTCGGGCGCGTTCTGCGCCTTTTTCCAGAGCACCGCGGCGGCTTTCTTGTCCGCGTTGCAGACCTTGATCGATTCCTCCAGCGCGTTGGCAACGCACGTGAACAGCGCCGGATTCTTTTCTTTTGTCTGCTTGGTTGCCAGCAGGGTGATTTGCGTCAACGGTCCGCCGAACACATCGCGGCTATCGGCAATGACGCGGGCGCCCGGAAGTTTCAGGCCACGGTCGGTGAAGGGCTGCACGGCGATATGTGCGGTCACGGAAGCCGTGCCATAGCCCGCGGAAAGCGCTGCGACCGCATCCGGATGGCTTAGTCCGACGGTCAGATGGTCGAGCCGGTGTGGGTCGCCCCACAATTTCTCCGCCGCCATTTCCAGCATCATGGCATTGAACGAAATGCGCACCGACGGCACCGCGATGCGGTCCTTGTCGGTAAAGTCAGCGATCGTCTTAACGTTCGGATTGATGGTGTAGAGCACCATAGCGCCGTTCGCGACGGTTCCGACGGCCTTAATCTCGTTCGCGGTGCCGTGGGTCTTGTCCCACAGCGTGAGCAGCGACGGCAGCGCGGCGGTGCCGTAGTCGGCGGCGCCCGACAGCAGCGCGTCGGTAACGGGCCCCGGGCCGCTTAACGTCGTCACGGTGGCGTCGATTTTGCCAAGCCCCATCTTGGTTGCTTCTTTCTGCAAAATCTCGCCGCTGACCATCATGTCGACGGGCAGATAAAGCAGGCCGCGCTGCTGCACGAATTTCACCGTGAGAGGGGTTTGCGCGCGCAGGATGGAAGGCGCTGCCAGCAAGCTGACGCCGCCGGCCACTGTCGCGATGGCTTGGCGGCGCGTCACTGGCTGAATTGTTTTGCTTATTGTTTTCTTTGGCATGTAAACCTCCCGATCTGGCCCGAGTTTTTTTATGGTTCGGGCGGCCGCTATGACGGCCTCCGTCGCGCATGATAGGCTCGGCGCAAGGCTGGGTCCATATTGCAATGAAAATTACGCGCGTATCGGGCGTTGTCTATCGCCAGCAACTTAAACCCGGCGGGCCGAAGCCAAAATTCGCAGGCGAGGGGCGCAATGCGTTCGAAACGCTGCTGGTCAAGGTCGAAACCGACAGTGGGCTCGTGGGCTGGGGCGAGGCCTTTCCGCATCGGATCTGGCCGGCGGTCAAATCGCTGCTCGAGACTCTAATCGCGCCGGGCTGCATCGGCGCGAACCCGGCCGACATTCCCGCGCTCATGAAAAAACTGATCTATCACGTGCACGGCGTCGGACGCGCCGGTCCGGCCATGTACGCTCTGTCCGGCCTGGATACTGCGCTGTGGGACATTGCAGGAAAAACGGCGAACCTGCCGATCTACAAGCTGCTCGGCGGCGCGCCATGCGCGAAAACTCCGGCTTACGCCAGCCTGCTCAAATACAACGATACCGATATTGTGGTGCGCACCTGCGAAGAAGCGCTCGGCCGCGGCTACAGCGAACTGAAAATTCACGAAACCGGCCGCAATGAAATCACGGCAGCCGCAAAACTGCTGCGCCGGCACAATGGCGGCTCGCTGATGGTGGACGTCAACGCGCCCTGGAATTCGCAGGAGGCTTTGGCGGAGACGGCGCCGTTGCGTGAACTCGGCCTCAAATGGATCGAGGAGCCGATCTGGCCGCCGGAGGATTTCAGCGGTGCAAAGCAAATCAGCGCCAGCGGCGTGCCGGTCGCGATCGGTGAAAATGTTCAGACGCCCTCTGACTTCGCGCGGCTGATCGAAAGCAGGGCGGTGGATTACATTCAGCCGAGTGTCGCCAAGATCGGTGGAATTTCCATCGCGCGCGACATATTCATCGCCGCCAATCAGGCAAAAATGGCGGTCGCGCCGCATTCGGCCTATTTCGGTGCCGGCCTGATCGCGACGGCGCATGTAAGCGCTGCGCTGTCGTCTGCGCCCATGATTGAGCGGCTGTATTGCGATCTCACTGAAAGCCCGTTCGGAGACTGGTATGAGCCGGTCGATGGGTATCTACCCGTTCCGCAAGGTCCGGGCCTTGGCATCGAGCCGGATTTGGCGCTTCTGGAAAAATTACGTGTCGACTGATGGCAATGGCGTAGCGAGGACACGATGAAAATTACGCAAGTCAAAACCAACCTTGTCCGGCTTCCGCTGGAAGAGCCGCTGGTCGGCGCGCCGCCCATGACCGGCATGCTGCGCGAATTCCTCACCGTGCAGGTGCTCACCGATGACGGCATCGAGGGCATCGGCGTCACCACCTTCGGCGGAAAAATTGTGCGGACGCTCAAGTCGGCGCTCGATGAATTCGGTGAGCTGATCAAGGGCGAGGACCCGCTGCGCACCGAACTCGTGACCAGAAAACTGCGCGCCGCGTCGGCCCCTTGCGGGCCAGGGGGGCTGGCCACCCTGGCGATCTCGGCAATCGACATCGCGCTATGGGATATTCGCGGCAAGGCCTTCGGCGTTCCGCTGGCGCGGCTGCTGGGCGGCTTGCGCGACAAAGTGCCCGCTTATGCCAGTGGCGCACTGACGCGAACCACGCCAACCGACAAGATCGAACGCGCCGCCGCCGCCCTGGTGGAGAATGGTTATCGCCAGATCAAGACTCAAATGGCGGTGGAAGGGCTCACGCCGGCACAGGAGGTCGAACGCATTCGTCTCATCCGCAACACTGTTGGCCCGGACATCACTTTGATGGTGGACATCAACCAGCGCTGGAGCGTGGCCGAAGCGATTTCCATCGGCCATCGCGTCGAGGATCTTGGTCTTGCATGGCTCGAGGACCCCACCGCCTGCAACGACTACCAGGGTCTCGCCAAGATCGCCGATGCTTTGACGACGCCGGTTTGCGCCGGTGAATATCTCTACGGCATCGAGCCGCACCGGCAGTCGATGGCGCATCATTCCGTCGATATCGTCATGATCGATCTGGTTCGCGCCGGCGGCGTCACCCAATGGATGAAGATCGCCGGCATGGCGGAGGCCTTCAACATGCCGGTGGCGAGCCATCTGCTGCCGGAGATTCATGTCCATCTCATCGCCGCCATTCCGAACGGGCTGGTGGTTGAATACATGCCGTGGACGTGGCGTTTGTTCGAAAATCCGCCCAAGCCGGTCAATGGTGTGATGACGGTGCCGACGGCGCCAGGTCTCGGGCTGAAATTTGCACCCGACCTTTTCAAGACATACGGCGTCGAGGTTTGACATTGAGCGCGCCGCCCAAAGTCATCACCATCGAAGAACATTTCACCTCGCCAAAACTCCGCGCATTGCGGGGTGAAAAGGACACGCCGGTTCAACGCAAGCTCGATGACCTCGGTGCGCTGCGTATCCGCGAAATGGATGCAGCCGGAATCGACCCACAGGTTATCTCGGAAAATAATCCGGCGACGCAAAATCTTGACGCCGACACTTCCGTCACATTGGCGCGCGCCTCCAACGATGCGCTGCACGAAGCCGTGCGCGCGCATCCCGGCCGCTTCGCCGGTTTTGCGACCTTGCCGACGCCGAACCCGAAAGCGGCCGCCGACGAACTCGAGCGCGCCGTCATCAAGCTGGGCTTCAAAGGCGCCATGATCATGGGGCTCACGCATGGGCGCTTCATGGACGACAAGCAATTCCGCCCAATTTTTGAGCGGGCGGTGGTACTCGACGTGCCGGTCTATATCCACCCGACGCCGCCGCATCCGGCGGTGCACCAAGCCTATTTCAAAGAGTACCCCGCGCTCGCGGTCGCGCCTCTCGGATTTACCCTGGAGACTTTGACCCATACCTACCGGCTGATCGTCAGCGGCCTGTTCGACGCGTTGCCGAAGCTCAAGATCATTGTCGGTCACCTCGGCGAAACGGCGCCTTTTCTGCTCTGGCGGACCAGCAACATCCTGAGCGAGCGCATGCCGATGCCGCGCTCTTTCGCTGATTATTACCGCGACCATTTCTGGCTCACCACCAGCGGCGCTTTTTCGGATGCCGCGCTGACCTGCTCCATCGCCGAGATGGGGGTGGATCGCATTTTGTTTTCGGTCGACTGGCCCTTTATGGATAATGTTATCGGCCGCAAATGGATGGACGTCGCGCCCGTAACCGATCATGATCGAGCGTTGATCTTTGGCGCCAATGCAAGAAAACTGCTAAAAATATAAAAAAGACAAGATCCGGAGGGTTCACATGAAGACCGCTCGCGTCGTCCTGCTCTGTGCTGCGTCGTTGCTGGCATTGGCGTCAGGAGCCGTCGCTCAGACCGCGCTGGCCTATCCGACGAAACAGGTGACGATCGTCAATCCGTTCACGGCCGGCAGCGTCAGCGATCTGCTGGCGCGGGTGCTGGCGGAAAAACTCGGCACGCTCTGGAAGCAGACCGTCATTGTGGAAAACAAACCCGGCGTCACCGGGACGATCAGTGTCGGCAAGAGCGCGCCCGACGGTTATACGTTGATGTCGAGTTCCAACGGGCACACGATTATCTCCGTACTCAACAAGGATCTGCCGGTCGATCCGGTGAAGGACTTCGCTGGCATCACCATGATCGCATCGGTTCCCGTGGTGATGATTGTGCCGCCCGAACTGCCGGTCAAGAATTTGAAAGAGCTTATCTCGCTTGCCAAGGAAAAGCCGGGAACGCTGAATTTCACTTCGGCCGGACCCGCCAGCTCGAACTATCTCGCCGGCGAAATGTTCAAGCAGACCGCCAAGATTGATATTGTGCACGTCCCATTCAAGGGCACGCCGGAACAGCTCACCAGCATCATGCGCGGCGATACACAAATGAGCCTGGCATTCATGGGCAATGCGTTGCCCTTCATTCAATCGGGCAAGGTCAAGGCCTTGGCGATTGCGACCGTGACGCGCAACCCGGCGCTGCCGGATGTCCCGACCTTCGCGGAAGCCGGCATGCCGGAATACAAATACGATTCCTGGTTCGGCTTCTTTGCGCCCGCGGGCACGCCCGCGCCGATCTTGAAAAAAATTAGCGAAGACATCGCGTCGGTGATGAAATTGCCTGACGTGCAGGCGCGCTGGCAGACGATCGGCGCCCTTGCTGTTACCAATACTCCTGCAGAATTCGATGCCGTGATCCGCGCCGACGTGGATCGTTATGGAAAATTGCTCAAGGCCGCCGGGGTCAATCCGAACTAGAAGGCGATGAGGGGGCATAGTGGCTGAGACCGTCGCCGCCCTCGTGGCGGCACACCGGGTCGGAACGACGACGCCGGAACAGACCGTCGCGCGTAGCTATGCCCGCGTCCGCGCGCATGGCGACGCCGCCATCTTCATCAGCCTGCGCCCGGAAGCCGAAGCGTTGGCAGAGGCACGCGCGCTCAAGGACAAGAACCTGCCGCTCTGCGGCATTCCGGTCGGGGTGAAGGACAATATCGATGTCGCCGGAATGGCGACGACGGCCGCCTGTCCGGCCTTCAGCTACAAGGCAACCAACGATGCGACATCGGTAGCGCGGCTGCGGGCGGCCGGCGCCATTATCATCGGCAAGACCAATCTGGATCAATTCGCCACCGGTCTTGTCGGCGTGCGTTCGCCCTATGGCGTGCCGAAGAATCTGTTCAACGCCGAGAATATCCCCGGCGGCTCGAGCTCCGGTTCGGGCATCGCCGTGGGCGCCGGGCTGGTGCCGCTCGCGCTTGGCACCGACACCGCCGGCTCCGGCCGGGTGCCCGCCGGTTTTAACAATATCGTCGGCCTTAAACCCAGCCCCGGCCTGATCTCGACCAACGGCGTAGTGCCGGCCTGCCGCACGCTCGACTGCGTGTCGGTGTTTGCGCTCACCGTCGACGATGCCTGGACCGCCGCCGTCATCATGGCGGGTCCCGACCGCTCTGACAGCTATTCACGCAGCCGCCCGCTCGGCACGCTCGGCGCCATGCCGCCGCATGTGAAGCTCGGCGTGCCGCTGCCCGGCCAGCGGCTGTTTTTCGGCGACAAGCAATACGAAGCCGCTTACGGGGATGCTCTCAAGCGGCTGGCGCGGCTCGGCTGCGAGATCGTCGAGGTCGACATCGAGCCGTTCTACGAGACCGCGCGCCTGCTCTATGACGGTCCTTGGGTCGCCGAGCGCACCATCACCGCGCGTTCGCTGCTGGCGTCCGATCCCGGCGCCATTCATGCGGTGACCAAGGAGATCATTCTCAGCGGTTTGCGGCCGACCGCGATCGACGCTTTCGCCGCCTTCTACAAGCTGGAACGGTTGCGCCGCGTCGCCGACTACATCTTCGCCAATCAGGTCGACGCGCTGGTGCTGCCTACCGCGCCGACTATCTATACCGTCAAGCAAGTGCTGGCCGACCCGATCCAGCTCAACAGCCGCCTTGGGACCTACACCAACTTCGTTAATCTGCTTGATCTCTGCGGCTTGGCGCTGCCGGCCTCGATGACCGACAGCGGCGTGCCGTTCGGCATTACCTTGCTGGCCCCGGGCGGCAATGACGCGCGGCTGGCCGAGATCGGCCGCGTATTCCACGCCGACACCGCGCTGCCGCTCGGCGCAATCAAACAACCGCAGCCGGCGCTGGTGCCTCCATCGAAATCGCCCGCGCATGGCGAGGTCGCGGTGGCCGTGGTCGGCGCGCATCTGTCTGGCCTGCCCCTCAACGGCGAATTGCTCGCGCTCGGCGGCCGCCTGCTCGAAACGGCAAAGACCGCGCCCGACTACAGACTTTATGCGCTGGCCGGCACGACGCCGCCGAAGCCCGGCTTGCTGCGCGTTGAGGGCGGGAAGGGCGCCTCCATCGAAATCGAAGTCTGGGCGCTGAGCGTGGAAAGTTTTGGCCGTTTTGTCGAAGGCGTGCCGGCGCCGCTCTCGATCGGTACCATCAAAATGTCCGATGGCCGCGGCGTGAAGGGCTTTTTGCTTGAGGCTGCCGCCGCCGTCGGCGCGAAGGATATTTCAAGCTTCGGCGGCTGGCGTAAATTTCTGGTGCAGGAAAAGCAGCCGGCCTGACTTAGATTGTTTCGGTGTAATGCTCGTATTCCTCGCGCACCGTGACGATGTGCGCGTACATCGCGGACGAGGCGATACCCTGTTCGCCGCGCATAATCGCCTGCACCACGCGGTCATGCTCGATGTGAGATTTGGCGAGTCGGCCGAGATTGCGGAATTGTGCGCGGCGGAACGGCTGCACGCGCGCCCTGGTCGATAGCGTGATCTCGGCCAGATAGGTGTTGTGCGCGCCGTTATAGATGGTGTTGTGGAAGGCTTCGTTGACTTCGTGATAGCGCTGCGGGTCGCCGCTCTGAATCATTACCCGCAATTCCTCGTGGAAATCTTCCAGTGCGCGCCGCTCGGCGCTGGTCATGCGCTCGGCGGCAAAGCCGGCGCACAGCGCCTCCAGTTCAGCCATCACCTCGAACATGCCTGCGAGCTGCTCAGCGCTCGGCCGCGCCACCACGGCGGCGCGGTGCGCACGAACCACAACAAGCCCGCTCGCCGCCAACAGGCGGATCGCCTCGCGCACCGGCGTTCGCGACACTGCGAAACGCCGCGCCAAGGTGAATTCGTCGAGTGCGGCACCCGGCGCCAGCGCGCCGCGCACGATTTCATCGGCGATCTGCAGACGCAATTCCTCGGCGCGCGTGACGCGCGGCCACGAAATTCCCGGAGGGTTGGCGCCAGGCGTCAGCATGCTCATGTGAAAGCCTGCGGGATATTAAACCGGCGGATGCGGAATCGCCGACAAGAGATCGCGGGTATATT
>JAYTFS010000338.1:0-9062 GCA_043734185.1 Pseudolabrys sp.
AACGAAAAGGCTGGTGTTAAAACGAGTGGGGAGTGTTGTTGATAGGCAAGATCGCGTCAACCTACATCGCCGGTGCGATTTCGGCTCATGGCATTTCCGGATCCGACGCCCCAATCGAATTTTTTGACGAGCCAGCAGAGTCAAATAAGGCCGCCGACACCAGCCCGGATCCGTTTGCGTCCGATAACAAACGCAGCCAATAACATTCGGTGTGTGGGCTAAATTGCCAACACCCTCAAAACTACAAGAGCCGGGAATTTACGCTGTTACAGCGCCGATAATGTTCCGTAACCTGCCATTCTGTGAATCCCAAGCCTGGAAAAATTGAGGAACAAAGCTTAAAAACTGACGGAATCTGGAAGCAAAATATGCTAGCGTGACGCTATTGGCGTCCGAGACATCAGATGAGCGAGACCGGCTTCGAGACCGCATTCAACTGGCGCATCGGGGGTATGCTCGATGCCTGCACAGCGTGCGGTGCGTGTTTCAAGGCCTGCCCTATTACCGAGCCAGCGGGCCTTGCAGATGCCGATCCCGAAGTGGTGACCAGCGGCATCCTCGATATCATTCGGCAAGGCTCCGGGCCTGAGGCCTCTCGCAAGTGGGCGAGCTCATGCATCTTGAGCGGTGATTGCATCAAGGCCTGCGACTATGGCGTCAATCCGCGTTTCCTGCTCGCCGTTGCACGCGTCAGTATGGCCAGAGCGGAAAAGGAACCCGCCGACCGGCGTCGTGCCGGCGTCGAGAGTTTTCACAAGTTGAGCCAGGACGTAAAATTTCTGTCCCGTTTGCAGCTTACCGACGAGGCCTTGGAGCGCCTCGGCCAAGGACAATCTAGCCATCAGTCGGCGGCCCCTGAAGATGCAGAAACACCGGATATCGTATTTTACACGGGCTGCAATGTTCTGAAGACGCCACACATTGCTTTGCTTTGTCTCGACATAATGGACACGCTAGGCGTGACATATCGTGTTATGGGCGGACCGACACACTGCTGCGGCGTCATGCAGTTCCGAGCCGGCGACCTCGGTGTGTCCTCGCGGATCGCCGATAACACACTAAATAAATTTACCCAGACGAAATCCGGGCAGGTGCTCGCTTGGTGCCCGAGCTGCTTTGTGCAGTTCACGGAGAACATGCTGCCAACATTCGAGCGCGAAACCGGCAAACGGCCGTTCGACATGACGCCATTCATTCGGTTTTTGCGCCAAAATCTTGAACGGCTGCGACCTTTCCTGCGTACCCGGGTTGAGATGCGAGTGGCACTTCATCGTCATCCGGGCGTGGCTGGAGTGATGGAAGCGGCAGAAGAGATATTGCGCGCTGTCCCCGGGATCGAATTGATTGATTTGAAACAGCCCGCCGTCGGCCTGCAAAGCATCAACCTTGCTGTACTTCCGGCCTACAAGCGTGAAGTGCAGCTAAGGGAATTGGAGGCCGCTCGCGAGGCTGGAGTGGATGCGTTGGCGGCGGTGTATCATTCCGACCATCGCGAGCTGTGCGCGCACGAGCGCGATTGGCCCTTCCGCATCGTCAATATTCTCGAGATCGTAGGCGAGAGCATGGGTTTCCGCCACGAAGACCGCTACAAAAATATGAAGATGACGCAGGATGTCGACGCTATCATGGGCGAGTGTCACGATCTCATTGCGCAACACGGGCTTGATCCAGAAAAGGCACGCAACGTGGTCATCAAAGGAATGATCGCTGACCAACCGCTCCCGTTGGTCGGCGCGGGGCGCTGACCGATGCCGCAATAATCCAACCGAGCCTAGGCTATTTCGTAACCTGTCATTATGCGAATCCGGGCCCAATTTATCTCAAATTAAAACGGTAACGTTCTTAGAATTCGTTCTTATCCCGCATTCAGCCGATCCGAACGAGCGCTCCGCCATCAACCGGGAGAGCAACGCCAGTTATGAAATTTGCTTCATCCGAGGCAAGAAATAATGCTGCATTAGCCACATCCCAAGCAGTGCCCATGCGTTTGCGTAACGGTACCTTGGCATCGCGTTGCGCGGCCACCTCGGCGCGGCTCTTTCCACTGGCACGCGCTCTTGTATCGACGGCCATTGGTGTGTCCATTAATCCCGGTAGAATGACGTTCGCACGAATGCCAAATTCTGCGTTTTGAATAGCAACCTGTTGGGTGAAAGCAATCAAAGCGGCTTTGGTCGCCTTGTAGGTGACGAACGGATACTCCTCCCATGCCGCAATCGATGAAATATTAATAATGACCCCGGACTGTTGCTGACGCATAATCGGCAGCACATGTTTGCAGGCCATAACTGTGCCGCGTAGATTAATTGCGCAGATCCGGTCAAAAGCTTCTTCAGTGATTTCAAGAAGTGAGGCATCACCACCGGCAATGCTAACGCCAACATTGTTATGCAAAATGTCGACACGCGCCCATCGTTGATGAGCAGCCATAATTGCTGCGGCAAGTGTGCGTTCTTTAGTGACGTCTGCTTGAAACGGAACGCATTCCCCTCCTTCTTTTGTCGCTAAAATCGCTGTTTCCTTAGCAAGTTCTATATCTCGATCAACAGCAAGAATTCTGGCCCCTTCCTGCGCAAAGCGTATCGCCGTAGCACGGCCATTACCTATCCCTTCGCCGGGACCCTGGCCTGCGCCAATTATAACAGCGATCTTTCCTTCAAGACGCATGACTGACTGACCTGACGAATTTTCTGTACCTGTCCTATCGTAAACTCTATTTGACTGGGGAGTAACACCGAATCGGGTGATGCTTTTGCTTAATGAGAGACATTTTCAACCTGATCTGGTTGGCGGTCGTCGGGCTTTTCCGATCAAGAGCTTCGCTTGAGGCGGAGATCCTGACGCTCCGCCATCAGCTCAATGTACTGCGGCGAAAATCACCGAAAAGGCTCGCTTTCAGCAATCTCGATCGTCTGGTCTTTGCTAGCCTCTATCGGTTGGTGTCGCGCGTTGTGAATGCCTTGGTGATCGTGGAGCCGGAAACTGTTATCCGTTGGCATCGTGCTGGTTTTCGTTCGTTCTGGCGATGGAAGTCGAGATATCGCAGTGGCAGACCAAAGGTGCCATTCGAAATTCGCCAACTGATCCGCGACATGAGCCTGGCCAACCCACTCTGGGGCGCCCCTCGGATTCACGGAGAGCTCCTCAAGCTCGGCATCGACATCGGGCAAACCTCGGTCGCCAAGTACATTGCAAGGCAGAGGTGGTCTCCATCTCAAGGCTGGAAGACGTTTCTCCGCAACCACGCCGATGGGATTGCGTCGATTGACCTGTTTGTGGTTCCGACAATCTCATTTCGGCTGCTGTATGGCTTGCTGATTCTACGGCACGGCTGACGCCATATGTTATGGCTGGAAGTGACAGCACACCCGACCGCCGAATGGATTGCTCGGCAACTTACCGAGGCCTGCGGCTGGGAACCCGCACCGAGATACATCGTCCACGATCGGGATCGGGTCTACGGCGATGTATTCACCCGGCGTCTTCGTGCGATGGGCATTAGTGACTGGCCAACTGCGCCGCGATTGCCATGGCAGAATGGGCATGCAGAACGGCTGATCGGTTCGTTCCGACGGGAATGCCTAGATCATGTCGTCGTGTTCGGCGAGCGGCACCTGCGCCACGTGCTCCTCTCGTACATGCAGTATTACAAAGGCGCTCGGACACATCTATCCCTGAACAAGGATGCGCCGGTACCACGAGCTGTTCAGGCCGTCGGGCGAATTCTGCAGACACCAATTCTTTGCGGATTACACCATCAGTATGTTCGGATTTGATTTCCGACAGGGACAACTATTATCATTTAAAGCCACGAACATCACCCCTCCGGCGGCCAGCCGATCGGATTCATCTGCTGGACAATCTTGGCGAGAGATAGAATGCGCGGCTCCTCGAAGCGCGGCGCTACGATCTGCAATCCGACCGGAAGGCCATCGCTGGTCATACCGGCGGGGACGCTACCAGCCGGCAAGCTTACCAGCGTGACCAAAAATGCCGGCGCGATCCAGTCGACATAATTCTCGAACTTGAGATCGTTGATCTCTGTCGGAAAATTCTGTTCGACCGGAAAGGGCCGGATTGGTGCAGCTGGCGTCAGCAACAGATCGTAGCGCTCGAACAGCGTTCGGAACCGGTGGAATACGATTTGCCTAGTCTGTTCGGCCTTCGCCAGATCAAGCGTCGTGACAGTGAGGCCCCGCTTGACGCTACCCATCAAGTTCTCGCCGAACTCCTCCAGCCGCGATATGTTCTCAAACTGTTGCGCGACCATCCAGGCGCCGCGCCAAGCCTGATACGGGTCGCGGCCGTCCGAAACGTCAAATCTAATTTCGTCGACGGTCGCACCGGCGTCGCGCAGGCGCACCGCCGTCGCGCGGCAGATCTTGTCGATCTCAGCATCGACGCCGATGCCGGCGATGTCTGGCGCATAGGCGACGCGCAGACCCTTCGCGTGGTGGGCGCGCGCGACCTCGACCTGCGCGTTGGCCCAGGGCGGTGCCACCGAAATCGGCGATAGCCGGCTGAAGCCGACCATTGCATCCAGCATGAGCGCGGCATCCTCGGCGCTACGCGCCAGCGGCCCATGCACCTGGCCCGGATCCCAGGCAAGCGGCATCGGGTAATTCGGCGTCAGACCCGGTGTCGGCCGAATGCCGACGATGCCGCAGAACGCCGCTGGGATGCGAATCGAACAGCCGAAATCGGTGCCCTACGCCAGCGGCACCATGCCGGTCGCGACCGCCACCGCCGAGCCACCCGACGAACCGGCCGGGCTTAGCGCCGGATTCCACGGATTGCGGGTGGCACCGAACACCGGGTTGACCGTGTTCGCGCCGCAGGCAAATTCCGGCGTGTTGGTCTTGGCCAGCACGATCGCGCCGGCCGCTTTCAGCCGGCGCACCGCCTCGGCGTCCTCATCCGGCACGAAGTCTTTGAAAAGCGGCGAGCCGAAGGTGGTGCGAATGCCGGCGGTGCGGGTTACGTCCTTCACCCCGATCGGCAGCCCGTGCAGCGCGCCCACAGCATCGCCGCGCATCACGGCCGCCTCGGCTTCCCGCGCGGCTTCTCGCGCCTGATCGGTGGCAAGCGTCACGATAGCATTCAATTTCGGGTTTACTCGCTCGATCACTGCCAGACTGGCGTTGAGCAGCTCGACCGGGCTTAGGGCGCGGGATTTGATCAGCGCGGTCAACTCGGTGGCTGATTTGCGTGTCAGATCATTGGGCATGATGGGTGCGTTCCATACCGACTATTTTCCCGACCAATGCACAAACTGCCGCTCGACCATGAGAAACCACAGATTAAATCCGTATCCGAGGGCGCCGGCGGCAAATATCGCGGCATACATGTCGGGCATTTCGAACAATTGCTGGGCCTCAAAGACGCGATGCCCAAGCCCATCAGTCGAACCGATGAACATTTCAGCGACGACGATGATGACCAGCGCCAGTGATACGCCGTTGCGCAGGCCGATGAAGGTCTGAGGCAGTGATTCGAGCAGCATCACGTCGGTCAGCACGCGCAAACGCGAGGCACCCATAACCTTCGCCGCCAGCAGCCGCGTCTTGCGCGCATTCATGACGCCGTAAGCGACATTGAACAAGATCACCAGCATTGCGCCGAACGCCGCAACCGAAATCTTGGTCTTATCGCCGACCCCAAACAGTACCAGAAATAGCGGAAACATGGCTGAGGCCGGCGTCGAACGAAAGAAATCGATGACGAACTCGACTGAGCGATACAGCCGTTCCGATGAGCCGAGAACGATGCCGAGTGGAATGGCGATGGCGGCGGCGATTAGCGTCGAATAGGCGGTGCGCTCCACGGTCTTAAGGAAATCGAAGCCGAGTGCTCCGCCGTTCATGCCCTTCCACAAGGCCCAGAAGGTCTTGTTCGGGGACGGCAGAAGTACCGGATCGACAACCTCGCACCATACCGCGAGGTACCAGACAGCGATCAGGCCGACGACGCCGACAATCGGCAGAAGCGGGTCGAGGCGTTTCATCCCTTGCGCACCTCTCGCTGAAACACGTCGAGGCAATGCGCCTTGACGCGGATGAATTCAGGCTCCGACAGGGTCGCGTCGGTACGCGGACGGGCGTCATTGTAATGCACAAAATCGGCAACTAAAGCCGGATGACGCGACAGTAGCAGCACCCGATCGGCCAGATATACCGCCTCTTCGAGGTCGTGCGACACAAGTACCGTTGTGGTACCGGTCTCCTGGAACACGCGCTGGAGCTGCTCGCGCATGAACAAGGTCATTTCGTAATCCAGCGCGGAGAAAGGCTCATCGAGAAACAGAATTTCGGGCTCGACGATCAGCGCGCGCATGATCGAGACGAGTTGCTGCTGGCCGCCGGACATTTCGTAGGGGTAGCGCTTAAGATCGATCTTGACCCCGAGATGCGCAACTAGCTTTTCGGAACACGCCCGGCGCTCGGCTTTCGGAACCTTCATCACCTTCAGCGGGTACTCGATATTGTCGATCGCACGCAGCCACGGAAACAGCGCCTCGCGATAGTTTTGGAAAACATAGCCTAACTTGATTTCGCTCAGCTTCTTGCCATCAAACAGTATCTCGCCTTCGTCGACCGGGATCAGCCCGGCGATCATATTGATCAGCGTGCTCTTGCCGCAGCCGTTCGGGCCGAACACCGAAATGAGCTTGCCACGGGGAATATCGAAATCGAACTTGTCGTAAATCACCACATTGCCGAAGCGCTTGTTCAGGCCGCGAATAGTGACGTGGGCGCGCTCGGGCGCTGGGGTGCCGCCCGGTGGACCGGCGGGCGTCTCTAGCAATCCGTTTGCTCGCCGGTCCATCGTGCCGCTTACTTTGGCTCAGAACGTCTGCAGATACTTTGTGACGTCGATCTTTTCCGGCAGAGTGCCGGTAGTCACCGAGAAGTCGATAAACTTTTGGTACGCTTGCTTGTCCTTAGCGGTCAGGTCCTTGACCATCACGTATTTGATCATCGGAACGGTATCGACCACGTCGGGAGGTGTGAACGTATTCTTCAAGAGATGCTGACGTGCTTCCTTCGGGTTCTTGTTGATGAAGTCGACCGCCTTGGCCCAGGCCGCGGTGAAACGCTTGGCCACGTCGGGCCTCGTCTTGATAAATTCGGAGGTAAGCGCACCGCCGCCGACATAGGCGTCGGCCTCGGGATTGCCGAGGACGTAGTGGGCGATCACGCCGGCCTCCAGCGTGGTGGCGACGCCCATCTTCCGCATGGTCGAGGCGTTCGGCTCCAGCGTGTAGCCGGCGTCAAAAGTACCGGCGACCATTGCGTTAACGTGCTGGCCCATGTCGAGCTGGTCGATGGTGTAATCGCCTTCCTTAAGACCCGCGGCCGCCAGCGCGGCTTTTGCCATTGTCACGTTCGCCGGTCCCGGCGCCGACATGATCTTAGCACCCTTTAGATCCTTCAGCGATTTTGCCTCGAAACCCTTGCGGATCACGAACTGCTCCATCTGATAGGTCTTGTTCTGGCTGTTGAGCGAAATATACATCGCCACGCCCGGCTTCTTCAGGTTGGCATTCATGCCTTCGATCGTCACCAGCACGGCGGCGGCGTCGATCTGGTTGCTGATCATCGCCGCGACGTTTGGCGGCCCGCCGATCAAGCGGATGGTCTCGACCTCGATGTTTGCTTCCTTGAAGAAACCACGGTCGAGTGCGACGAAATAGGGCAGCGTCGAGGCGACCGGGAACACACCGACTTTCACCTTGTCCTGCGCCGCCGTCGGCAACGCGACGGCAGAAGCCAAGGCCACACCGGCGACGACACGCCGTAACATCGATCCGAACCTGTTCATTGCAGTAACTCCTCTGTTGTCATTATTCCAACGTAAATTTCGCGCCGACCCTCATTCACCCGCGTCGATGATCGCGATCACCGGCCCGCCACCCTGCGGACCTTGATGCATGGCGTCGACCGAGACGAACACCGCGGGATCGCCGATCGCGGCCGCCGCCACACCGCCCACCGCTGCCTTGGAATGGCGATGATGATGCACATCGGAGTCGTCGAGCATGATTTGCCGCCGGCCGCGCAGCAAGCCGGTACGATCCGCCTCGCATTTCATGAAGCAATTGACCACGCGGCCCTTGAGATCGCTCGATCGCGGACGCTCCGGCAAATCGAGCCCGGCGTCGCGGATTGAATCGTAAATACCGTCGATATCCAGCGCGTCTTTCATCACCGCATGGCCGATCCGGTAGCGGCCGCCGGCGCCGGGCTTGTTGCCGAGCAACACGATCTGCGCCTGCGTCAGTTCGACACCCGACGAGCAGGAGGCGACCGAGGAATAAAGACCGAGATCTTCACAAATCTGCTCGGCCTTCGGCATGGCAATCTCGCCCAAGGCGACGGCAACACCGAGGGCGGTGGTGCCATTCGACACGCCCATCGAATCGTGCACCTCGCAGGCCAGCGTCTTGTGGCGCGCTTCCGCGTCGCGCACCGAATCGATGGTCAACAGCGGCGTCTTGGTCTGGACGTAGTGCACGTCCTTCGGATCAATGATCCCGGCGTCCATCATCGCCGCGCGGACGGCGTCGGCGACCTTTTCGACCATCGCCAGCCGGCCGATATCCTCCGGGCGCAGCTCGGCGCTAAGCGCGGTGCCGATAACGAGGCGCGCCTTATCGGCTGAGCCGGTCTTGCCGTTGCGGGCGAAGATGGTCGCGTGCGGCGTGATCACGCCGTCGCAGCCGCCGGACCAGACCATCGGAATGTTGTGAATCTCGCCCTCGCTGCGCGTACCGTGCTTGAGGAGTGCCTTGCGATAGGCCTGATCGGCTAGGATACGGGTAAAATCGTTGACCCCGCCATTGCCTTCGGTCTTACCGATGACGGCAATCACTTGGTCGGCGGTGAATTGTCCAGCCTTAATCCGCTCCTCGACGCCGCTGGCGTCCTGAACCGTCTTGAATTCGACCTTCGCGACTTCGATCGCCATTCGTTACTCCTTGTTAGGCTTGTCGCATGCGCGGGAGGCATTCGCCGCGCAGCATTTTTTCGTAGCCTTCGCCGCGATCGATCAACGGCAGCGCC
>JAYTFS010000339.1:0-16293 GCA_043734185.1 Pseudolabrys sp.
GCGGTGGACGAGCCACTCGCCAACCGGGTCAGATCCGGAAGGAAGCAGCCCTAACGAGCACGGATCGGGTCGCTCGTCAGCCTCCCACCAATTTCCGCGGTTCGAAGCGAATAACTTAGCTCCGTGCGCGGCCGCAAGCGGATGGCACGATGAGCGAAGCTGCCAAAACACCCGATAAAGGTCTCGATCTCGGCGTCGCTGTCGATGGAACCGGCTATCGCGTACTGGCGCGTAAATACCGCCCCGCCAGTTTCGACGATCTGATCGGCCAGGACGCCATGGTGCGCACCATCTCAAATGCATTCGAGAGCGGGCGCATTCCGCAGGCATGGATCCTCACTGGCGTGCGCGGTGTCGGCAAGACCACGACCGCGCGCATTCTGGCGCGCGCCCTGAATTACGAATTGCCCGATGGCTCGGTCACCGGGCCGACCATCGCGATGCCGAAAATGGGTGTGCACTGCCAGGCCATCATCGAGAGCCGGCACATCGATGTCCTGGAAATGGACGCCGCCTCGCACAATTCGGTCGAGGACGTGCGCCAGATCAACGACGCCGTTCGTTATGCGCCGGTGTCGGCGCGCTACAAGGTTTACATCCTCGACGAAGTGCACATGCTCTCGGGCGCGGCATTCAACGCGCTGCTCAAGACGCTGGAAGAGCCGCCGCCGCACGCCAAGTTCATTTTCGCCACCACCGAAATCCGCAAGGTGCCGGTGACGGTGCTGTCGCGCTGCCAGCGCTTCGATCTGCGCCGCGTCGACGCCGCGTTGCTGGTGAAACATCTCGAAGGCATCGCCGGGAAGGAAAAGATTGAAGCGGAGCCCGCGGCGCTGGCGCTAATCGCGCGCGCGGCGGAAGGCTCGGTGCGAGACGCTCTGTCTTTATTTGATCAAGGCATTGCTCATGCCGCAGGCCTGGTGCGCGCCGAAGACGTGCGGCAGATGCTGGGCCTCGCCGACCGCGTCCGCGTGGTCGACCTGTTCGAAGCGCTGATGAAGGGCGATGTCGGCGCCGCGCTCAAGGAACTGCGCGAGCAATATGACATTGGCGCCGATCCCGGCGTGATCCTGAGCGATCTCGCCGAATTCACCCATTTCGTAACCCGCGTCAAAGTCGTGCCAACGGTCGCCGACGATGTATCGCTGTCGGAAGCCGAGCGCGTGTGCGGCCGTGCTTTTGCCACGCAACTCTCGATGCGCGTGCTGTCGCGCACCTGGCAGATGCTGCTCAAGGGGGTCGGTGAAGTGCAATCCTCGGGGCGCCCGGTCGCCGCCGCCGAAATGGTGCTGGTCCGCATCGCCTATGCCGCCGACTTGCCGACGCCGGACGAACTGGTGAAGTCGCTCGGCGACAACAACACAGCGACAGCCAAGGCATCTGGCAATGGCGGCGCGGCTTCCGCGTCGGCAAGTTCGCAAAGCTTTTCTCCGCGCTACGAAGCGCCGCGCGGCTCGTCACGCTCGCAGGCCGCGGTGTCGCCGCGTGCCGCCGAGGATTCGGTGGCGCGACTCAACGAGCCCGAAGCCACCACGACGCTTTCGATCGGTACGTTCGAAGAACTGGTCGCGCTCGCCACGGAAAAGCGCGACATCACCATGAAGATGGCGCTGGAGCGCGACGTGCGGCTGGTGCGCTGCGAAGACGGCCAGCTCGAAATCGCCGTCGAAGCGAGCGCGCCGAAGACTTTGGTGCATGACCTGCAACGCAAGCTCACTGCCTGGACCGGAAAACGCTGGATCGTGGTGGTGTCCAAGGAACAGGGCGCGCCGACCATGCGGGCGCAGATGGACGCCCGCCAGGCCGATCTTGAGCTCGGCGTGCAAAGCGATCCCCTGGTGCAGGCCGTGCTTAATCGTTTCCCCGGCGCCAAGGTGGTCGGCGTGACGCAAGTTACGCCCGAGGCGGCGCCTGAACCGCCCACCGAGGAAAACGAGGATTAGTTCATGGCCGATTTTCTGGGCCTGATGAAACAGGCCGCCCAGCTGCAATCCAAGATGCAGGTCATGCAGGCCGAACTCGACACCATCGAGGTCGAGGGCACCGCCGGCGGCGGCATGGTGAGCGTGCGGCTTTCCGCCAAAGGCGACCTCAAGGGCGTCAAGGTCGACGACTCGCTGATGAAGCCCTCGGAAAAAGAAATTCTCGAGGACCTGCTGGTGGCGGCGCACGCCGACGCGCGCCGCAAGGCTGAAGCCGTCATGCAGGAGAAGATGAAGGGCCTGACCGGCGGCCTGCCGCTGCCGCCGGGGATGAACCTGACCTAGATGCCCAGCGCCGTCGCCGGACCCGAAATCGAGCGTCTGATTCAGTTGCTGGCGCGTTTGCCAGGCCTTGGGCCCCGCTCGGCGCGGCGCGCGGCGCTGCATCTAATCAAGAAGCGCGAATTGCTGATGGCGCCGCTCACGTCCGCGCTGCAGATCGCGATGGACAAGATCGTCGTCTGCAAGACCTGCGGCAATATCGACACGCAGGACCCGTGCACCGTATGCACCGACACGCGGCGCGACCAGTCCATCATCGTGGTGGTGGCCGATGTCGCCGATTTGTGGGCGCTGGAGCGCGCCAACGCGGTGAACTGCCGCTATCACGTGCTCGGCGGCACGCTGTCGCCGCTCGACGGCGTCGGGCCGGGGGATATCACCATCGACGCGCTGATCTCGCGCGTGCATGCCGAGCCGATCAAGGAAGTAATCCTGGCGCTCAACGCCACCGTCGACGGCCAGACCACCGCGCATTACATCACCGAGTTGCTGCACGACTCCAAAATAAAGGTGACGCGGCTCGCGCATGGCGTGCCGGTCGGCGGCGAACTCGATTATCTCGACGAAGGCACCCTGTCGGCCGCGATCAAGCAGCGGACGTTGTTCTAGGCTTTTTGCGGCTCCAGCCGCCTGAAATGCCCGCGCATTTGCAGCCACCACAGCAATAACAGGCTGGGCAATCCAGCCAGCGCGCAGATCACAAAGAACCACACCCAGCCGGTCGACTCGGCGATGAAGCCCGCGCCCGACGACAGATAAGTGCGCCCGACCGCCGCGAGCGCGGTGAGCAGCGCGTATTGCGTCGCCGTGTGCAGCGGGTTCTGACAGAGAGCCGACAAATACGCGACGAACATCACGGTGCCGATGGCGCTGGTGAAATTCTCCAGCGTTATGGCAATGGTCAGTGCCGTCAGATCGTGGCCTTTGAAAGCGACCCAGCAGAATCCGAGATTTGCCGCCGCTTGTAGAATCCCGCCGATCCACAGGCTGGTGGCCAGCGGGTAGGCGCGCGCGATGAAGCCGCCGGCAAAACCGCCGAGCAGCAGCGCCGCCAGCCCGACGCCTTTGACGATGGCGGCGTATTCGTTGCGCGAAAATCCGAGATCGATCACGAAGGGGGCGGTCATGGCGCCGGACAGCGCGTCGGTGAACTTGAACAGCACCACGAAGGCGAGCATCGCGAAGGCCATTTCGTAGCTGAGGAAATCCTTGAAAGCGCCGGTCGTCGCCTCGATGACGCGCGTGACGCGCGTTTGTTTGGCGTGCGCGGCGTCGGCCAGTGCCGAGCGTTCTGGCTCGGTGGCCAGCAGCGCCGTAACGGTGCCGATCAGCACCAGCGCCGCCATCATAAAATAGCCCCAGTGCCAGGCGGCCAGCCGCTCGAAGCCCTGCGCCTGGAACGCGCTCACCATGAACAACGCGCCGGCGGTCGAGACCAGCATGCCGATGCGATAGGCCGCGACATAGGACGCCATGCCGGCGGCCTGCTCGTTTTCCGGCAGGCTCTCGACGCGGAAGGCGTCGACCACGATGTCCTGCGTGGCGGAGGCCGCCGCCACCAGCAGCGCGCCGAAGGCCACCAACGCTGGCGCCGCGGCCGGATTGCAGGAGCCGAGGAACAGGATCGCGGCGATCAGCAAAATTTGCGTGAACACCAGCCAGGCGCGCCGGCGGCCGAGAAGGCGCGACAGCAGCGGCACGTCGAGCGCGTCGGTCAGCGGCGCCCATAAAAATTTCAGCGTGTAGGGCGTGCCGACCAGCGCGAACAGGCCGATGGTGCCGAGATCGACGCCGGATTCCCGCATCCAGACCAGCAGCGTGGTGCCGGACAGCGCCAGCGGCAGGCCCGAGGAGAAGCCGAGGAGCAAAACGATCAGCACGCGTGGCTTGAGATAGACCGCCAGTGCGTCGAGGAAGGAAGGGCGTTGGACGCTATCGGGCGAAGCGACCATGCGCTATTCGCCCGTCCCGAGCTTGCGCGTCATGGGGGCGGCGATGATTTGTGCGCTTGGCGGCTCGTCGTTGAACTCGACGCTCTGGATTTTCTCCCCGCGAGCCAGGATCTTGTCCGCCGAAGTGACGATCTGTTCTATATCCTTGTTGACGGTGCCGAAGTGCTTGTCGAGACTCTCGACGCGGTCCTTGAGGCGCCCTACGTCTCCGATCAGTAGTCCGACTTCCGTCAAAATTTTGTCTGCCGCCTCACGCATGCGGGCATCTTTCTGAATCTGCTGCACCACTTGAATTGCCAGCATTAGCAGAGACGGTGAAACGATAATGACGCCGGATCGGTACCCCTTCTGCAAGACATCATCGAAGCCATCATAAAGCTCGGCAAACATAGACTCCGACGGAATGAACATAAAAGCGACGTCCTGCGTTTCGCCTTTGATCAGATATTTCCCCGATATGTCATCAATGTGCTTGCCCAGATTCTGCCGCAGCTGGCGAGTGGCTTGAAGTCGCTCCTCATCGGTTTTCGCATTTTCCAGAGCGGTGGTCGCCTCAAGCGGAAATTTGGCATCGATGACGAGATGGCGGTTGTCAGGCATGTGGATGCAACAATCCGGCCGAGAATTGTTGGACAATGTGAATTGGAATTCATAGGCGCCTTGCGGCAACGCATCGGCAATGATGGCTTCCATCCGGCCTTGACCGAACGCGCCGCGGCGCTGCTTGTTGTCGAAGACCTTTTGCAGTGAGGTCACGGTAGAGGCCAGATCCGTGATGTTCTTTTGCGCGCTATCGATCACCGCCAGCCGCGCGTGCAATTGCTGCAGGTGGTCGGCGGTGTTCTTGGTCGATGTCTGCATCGACTTGTCGAGGTTCTGCGTAACGGCATCAAGCCGCTGATGAACGGTCTGCTGCAAAGCCTGCACGTGGCCTTTGAGTTCCGCGATGCGCTGTTCGGCCGCTGGATCGGCGACCGGCACACGCGGCCGCACCAACAGCACAATGATCGCGACCACGCCAACGGCGATGATCGCAGCGAGAATGAGAAGGGCAGTTTCCGGCATGGCTGGCTTCTAGCGTGATTCGGCGTGCGATGCGAACGAAGAGCGAACGGTACGGCGAATGTGTCCGTCTCTCAAGGCCTAAGGTGTGGCTGGGGAAAAGCCTCGCATTGACCCCGCTGCGCCTTGCCCTTACATCGCCGCCATGGCGTTGCGCGACATTCTCATCATTCCCGACAAGCGGTTGCGGCAGAAATCCGAGCCGGTGACGGCGGTCGACAAAACGTTACGCAAGCTGGTCGATGACATGTTCGAGACCATGTATGCCGCGCCCGGCATCGGCCTGGCCGCCATTCAGGTCGGCGTACCGCAGCGCGTAGTCATTATGGACCTCGCCAAGAAGGATGACCCGCCGGAGCCGCAGGTCCTCATTAATCCGGAAGTCATCTGGTCCTCCGACGAAAAGTCGACCTACGAGGAAGGTTGTCTGTCGATCCCCGAATATTACGAGGAGGTCGAGCGGCCGCTCTCCGTGAAGGTCAAATATCTCGATCTCGACCTGCAGCCGCACGAGATCGAAGCCACTGGCCTGCTCGCCACGTGCCTGCAGCACGAGATCGACCACACCAAGGGCGTTTTGTTCATCGACTATATTTCCAAGCTCAAACGCGACATGGTGATGAAGAAATTCAAGAAGGCGGCCAAGCAGACCGGCGGCGGCAAGCCGCTTGCCGAGGACAAAGAGCCTTCGCATCACATTGGATAAATCCGCGACCGGGCCGGGCTAGGAAAATAACATGCCGCTGCGCCTGATTTTCATGGGCACGCCCGATTTCGCGGTGCCGACACTGCTTGAACTGGCCGCCGCCGGACACGAGATCGCAGCCGTTTACACCCGTGCCGCCAAGCCGGCCGGCCGCGGCATGGAATTGCAGGTAACGCCGATCGAGTGCGAAGCCACGCGCCTCGGCCTGCCGGTGCAAACGCCGGCGACGCTCAAGACGTCAGAGGCGCAAGAAGCGTTCCGCGCTTATGACGCCGACGCGGCCGTCGTTGCTGCCTATGGCCTGATACTGCCGAAAGCTACTCTCGAAGCGCCGCGGCTCGGCTGCTTCAACGTGCACGCCTCGCTACTGCCGCGCTGGCGCGGCGCTGCGCCGATCAACCGCGCCATCATGGCGGACGACAAAGAGAGTGGCGTCACCATCATGCAGATGGATGAAGGCCTCGACACCGGCGCCATGGCGATGGTTGAACGCGTCGCGATTGACGCCGACATGACGGCGGGCGACTTGCACGATGCGCTGGCGCGGTTCGGCGCCGATCTGATGACGCGTTCGCTGGCCGCGTCCGACCGCGGCTCGCTCGTGCTCGCGCCGCAACCTGAATCCGGCATTACCTATGCGGCGAAGATTTCAAAAGACGAAACGCGCATTGACTGGTCGAAGCCGGCCGGCCAAGTGCACGATCACATTCGCGGCCTGTCGCCGTTTCCCGGCGCTTGGTTTGAGATCGGCGGCGTGCGCGTCAAGGCGCTGCGCTCGACCAAAGCGGACGGCAGGGGCGCGCCCGCAAAAATACTCGACGACAAGCTCACCATTGCCTGCGGCGATGGCGCCATCCGGCTCGTTCAGGTACAGCGCGCCGGCAAGCAGCCCATGAGCGCGGAGGAATTTCTGCGCGGCACGCCGGTCAAGGCCGGCGCGGCGGTCGCCTGATGCCCCGCTACAAACTCACCATCGAATATGACGGCGCGCCGTTTTCCGGCTGGCAGATCCAGGCCGACCAGCTCACCGTGCAGGGCGTTTTGACTGCCGCGCTTGAGGCGCTGTCCGGCGAGAAAACTCTGGTGCAGGGGGCCGGGCGCACCGACGCCGGCGTGCATGCGCGCGGCCAGGTCGCGCATGTCGATCTGGCGAAAGATTGGGAAACGGACACCATCCGCGATGCGCTCAATGCGCATTTGCGGCCGCATCCGGTCGCGGTGTTGCTGGCCGAGCGGGTCGCGGACGATTTCAACGCGCGCACCTCAGCGCGCAAGCGGCACTATCTCTATCGCATCGTCAACCGCCGCGCCGATCTGACCTTCGATCTGAAATATGCCTGGCGCGTGCCGCGTCCGCTCGATGAGGTTGCGATGCATGCTGGCGCGCAGCGGCTCACCGGCAAGCACGACTTCACGACGTTTCGCGCTGCCGAATGCCAGGCCAATTCGCCGGTGAAGACGCTCGACCAGCTCGACGTCCAGCGCGACGGCGACGACGTGAATATCTATGCCTCGGCGCGCTCGTTCCTGCACCACCAGGTGCGCTCGATGGTTGGCTCGCTGGTCATGGTCGGCACCGGCGGATGGAGCGCTGGCGATCTCGCCACGGCGCTGGAAGCGCGCGACCGCACGGCTTGCGGCCAGGTGGCGCCGCCCGATGGGCTTTATCTGATGAACGTCGATTACCCGGCCGCTTGACTCTTTTCAGAGATGATTATAGTCCTATCATCCGTTTCGTCGGAATGGCGCTTTATGAGGCGTTATTCTGCGGGCTCCATTCCCCTTTGGGGAAAAGGAAAAAGGGAAGACAGGCGTACCCGGCGCCTCACCTCCACGGGCGATAACGCGCGTCTGGAGCTCAACCGAAATATTTGTCGATGATCTTGCGGTAGATGGTCGTGAGCTTGGCCAGGTCCGCGACCGGCACGCGCTCGTTGACCTGGTGCATGGTCTGGCCGACCAGGCCGAATTCCACCACCGGGCAATAATTCGTGATGAAGCGCGCGTCCGATGTGCCGCCGGTGGTCGACAATTCCGGCTTGCGGCCGGTCACGTCGGCGACCGCCTTTGCCACCAGCTCGGTGAACGGGCCGGGCTTGGTCACGAACACACCGGCGTTCGACGGCTCCCACTGCAACGCGAACTTTATTTTCCCGCCCGCCGCTTTGGCCGCGCGCTGCTCGATCAGCTTTTTCAACGTCTCCAACGTGTGATTGTCGTTGAAGCGAATGTTGAATCGCGCCCACGCCTCGCCGGGAATGAGGTTGACGGTCTTGTTGCCGACATCGACCGAGGTGAATTCCAGATGCGATGCCGAAAACAGCGCGCTGCCGGCGTCGAGCGGCTCGCCTTGCAGCGCCGTGACGAGCGCCGCCAGGCCGCGAATCGGGTTGTCGGCGCGCTGCGGATAGGCGACGTGGCCCTGTATGCCGGTGACGATCAGATGGCCGTTGAGCGAACCGCGCCGCCCGACCTTGATGGTGTCGCCGAGCGCTTCCTGGTTGCTCGGCTCGCCGAGAATGCAGTGATCGAATTTTTCGCCGCGCTCGGCGGCCCATTTCAGGAGCTTCGGCGTGCCGTTGACCGCGATGCTTTCCTCGTCGCCAGTGATCAGAAACGAGATCGAGCCTTTCGACTTTCCGCCGTTAGCGCTAAGATGATCGAGCACGGCGGCGACGCAGCAGGCGATGCCGCCTTTCATGTCGACGGCGCCGCGGCCGTAAAGCTGCCCGTCCGCGACCGCGCCAGAAAACGGCGGATGCGCCCAGGCTTTCTCGTCACCGACCGGCACCACGTCGGTATGACCGGCAAACATCAGATGCGGCGCTGCGCTGCCGATGCGGGCGTAGAGATTTTCAATATCATCTGTACCCGGCTCGCTGAAGGTCATGCGGTGCACCGCAAAGCCCGCGGCCTTCAACGTTTTTTCCAGAAAAGAAAGCGCGCCACCTTCCGCCGGCGTCACCGACGGACAGCGCAGCAGGTCGCGCGCGATGGTGACGGGATCGGCGGCCACGCTCAATCCCTCAAGAGCTCGTTGATGCTGGTCTTGGAGCGCGTGCGCTCGTCGACGCGCTTGACGATGACCGCGCAATACAATCCAGGTCCGCCGCTCGCGCCGGGCAATGTGCCCGGCACCACGACAGAATATTCCGGTACTTCGCCTTGCGTGATCTTGCCGGTGGCGCGATCGACGATGCGCGTCGAGGCGCCGAGAAACACGCCCATCGATAGCACCGCGCCGGTGCGCAGGATGACGCCTTCGGCCACTTCCGAACGCGCTCCGACGAAGCAATTATCCTCGATGATAACCGGGCCCGCCTGCAACGGCTCCAGCACGCCGCCGATGCCGGCGCCGCCGGAAATGTGGCAATTCTTTCCGATCTGCGCGCAACTGCCGACCGTCGCCCAGGTATCGATCATGGTGCCGCTATCGACGTAAGCGCCGAGATTGACGAAGGACGGCATCAGCACCACGCCCGGCGCGATATAGGCCGAGTGGCGCACGACGCTGCCCGGCACGGCGCGAAAGCCGGCCTTCTTGAACTTGCCGGCGTTCCAGCCCTTGAACTTGGAATCGACTTTGTCCCACCACGCCGCCTTGCCGGGTCCGCCCGCGATCACGCTCATGTCGTTGAGCCGGAACGACAGCAGCACCGCCTTTTTCAGCCATTGATTGACCTGCCAAATGCCGTCGGCCTGGCGTTCGGCGACGCGTGCCTCGCCGCGGTCGAGCATGCCGAGCACGCTGTCGACGGCCTTGCGCACGGCGCCTTTGGTCTTCGGCCCGATCTTGTCGCGAGCCTCGAAGGCGTCGTCGATGATCTTGGCAAGACTCGTCAATTGCTTTTCGTTGGACATGGCGGCCTCAAGGCTACGTTTGGCAGCGGTTTGTCGGGGCAGGGGCAGGGGATGTCAAGCCGAGCCCGAGCGGCTAAGGTAGCGCATCAGGAGACGCCGCCCATGAACGCAAAAACATTCGGCCTTGCTGCATTTATCGCGCTGACCCTGTTGGCTGAGCCCGCTTTCGCCCATCACGTGATGGGAGGCCGGATGCCGGCGACCTTCGGCGAAGGCTTTTTGTCGGGCCTCGGCCATCCGGTCATCGGGCTCGATCATTTCGCCGCCGTGGTCGCGGTCGGCTGCCTTGCCGCCGGGCACCGGGCCGCGCCGGCTCTGGCGGTTGGATTTGTGCTGGCGATGATCGCGGGCGTCGCCGCGCATTTGCGCGGCGCGACCATGCCGGCGGCGGAAATCCTGGTGGCTTCGTCGGTTATTGTTCTCGGCGTGATCCTGCTCCGCGCCCGGCAGATGCCGGCCGGCGCGGCGCTCGCCTTGTTCGTCGCCGTCGGCCTTGTGCACGGCTATGCGCTGGGCGAATCGATTTATGGCGCGGAACCAACGCCGCTCTATGCCTATCTGCTGGGTCTCGCCGTCGTTCAAGGCGCGGTGGCGCTTGCCGCCATGAGCGTCGCGCGCATGTTGGCGCGGCGCGCCGAGGATCCCTCTCCGCTCAGGCTGATCGGCGCCGGCATTGCCGGCATCGGTCTCGCCGTGCTGATGCAGCAGATCGTGCCGGGCGCGTGACCTAGTACTGTAACGTCGTCAGGAATCCGGCCAAATCGTCGATCACATGATCGACATGCGGGTCGTCGCGGCCCTCCAGCTCCCAATCCTCGCGGAAAACCTCGCGCGTTCCGGCCGGCACCACCAGCACGGTGGTCATGCCGAGCGCATGCGGCGCTTTGAGGTTTCGGGCGAGATCTTCGAACATGGCGGCCTTGACCGGATCGACGGCGTGGCGTTCCAGAAAGCGCTCATAGGTGATTGTCGACGGTTTAGGCTCGAGCTCGGCCGCGACAATGTCGAACACATCCTCGAAGTGCTCGTGAATTTCGAGCTGCCGCATCACCGCGTCGGCGTGCTTGCGCGTCCCGTTGGTGAGAATGAGTTTGCGGCCGGGCAGACGCGCCAGCGCCGCGCCCAGCGCCGGGTTGGGTTCGAGTGGTGAGTGATCGATCTGGTGAACATATTCGAGATAGTCGTCGGGCCTGAGCCCGTGCTCGGTCATCAAGCCGCGCATGGTGGTGCCGTAGCGCTTGTAATAATCCTTCTGCACCCGCAACGCCTCGTCCTTCGACACCTTGAGGAAATCCGCAACGTAGCTGCGAATGCGATCGTCGACCTGCTGCCAAAGCAAATGATGCGGATAGAGCGTGTTGTCGAGATCGAACACCCAGGTATCGACCTGTGCGAAGCCGCGCGGCGCGCGAAGAGTTGATTTTGGCAAACTAAACTATTCCTTGAAGCGCACGGTGGTCGAAGGCTGCCCGCCCAATTCGACGGCGGCAAAGCCGGCGGAATTGAGCCCGCGCACCGCGCAGTCCTTGTGGTCGCTCAACTCGAACTTGCCGTCGCGCGTGCATAACGCGACATTGCCGCCCCAGGCCAGTGTCGCATCGCCATTCTTGATCGTGCGGCCATTGTCATCGACGGCCTCGCCGTAGCTGTATAGCTTGCGCGGATCGCCGCGCACATCCGGCCGCAAGCATTGTCCGGCATCCACGCGATACCAGCCGCGCGTGACGATGGCGCCCATTTCGACAATGCCGATCGAGGCCATCACGGTATATTTTGTGTCGTTGCACCACGAGAATCCGGCGCCCTGCGGATTGCGCGCGGCATCGAGCAGCGTGTTGAAAAATTCCAGGCCCGATGCGGTGTCGGCAGGCAGCTTGCGGTCGTTAAGGAATTTCGTCAGCGCGCTTTGCGTCTTCGCTCCCTGCACGCCATCGATCGGATTGGCGTCATAGCCGGCGATCACCAACAGCCGCTGTATGCCGGCAAGGCGCGCCTGCGCGTCGTCGTAGTCGGCTTCTTCGGCGAGATTGACCACTGGGCCTTTCGGCGAATCGGACGGCCGCGCAGCGGAAAAATGCGCCTGCTGGCTCACCGGGCAGCCGCGCGCATCGTTAATTTCGAATTTGCCGTCCCGAATGCAGAAATCGACATTGCCGTTTTGCGGCAGCGGCGCGGTGCCATAGACCGCCGGCGTACGCGAATGGACATAGACCATGTCGGCGTCGAGCGCGCCTTCCAGCACTTGCCGGCATTGGCCGGGATCGATGCGAAACCAGCCGCGCGTCGATACGTTGGCGCGCTTCTCCAGGCCGAAGGCCGCTTCCATTTGATAACTGGTGCGATTGCATAGCGTGAGTTCGGCGTGTGCCGGTATCACTGCCAGCAGGACAAGTGCCGTGGCTGCCGCGGCCGGCGCCCGCATCAGCGATGCATCAACGTGCCGACGCCGTGATCGGTCAGCAGTTCGAGCAGCACGGCGTGCGGAACCTTGCCGTCCATGATGACCACGCCCTCGACGCCCTGGTCGAGCGCATAGATGCAGGTTTCCACCTTGGGGATCATGCCGCCGGAAATCGTGCCGTCGGCGATCAGCCGGCGTGCATCGGCCACCGATAACTCCGCGATCAATTCCTTCGAACTGTCGAGCACACCGGGCACGTCGGTGAGCAGCAGCAGCCGTTTGGCCTTGAGCGCGCCGGCGATGGCGCCCGCGAAAGTGTCAGCATTGACGTTAAAGGTGCCGCCGCCGGCAGCGGACGCCACCGGTGCGATGACCGGGATCATTTCCTTGCCAAGCACGGCATTGAGCACGAACAAGTCGACTTTGTCGGGCTCGCCGACGAAGCCGAGATCGATAAGCTTCTCGATATTGGAATCGGGATCGACCACGGTGCGGGTCACCTTGCGCGCCTGCACCATATTGCCGTCTTTGCCGCAAAGCCCGATAGCCTTGCCGCCGGCGGCATTGATGTAGCCGACGATCTGCTTGTTGATCGAGCCGGCCAGCACCATTTCGACGATCTCAACGGTGGCGGCGTCGGTGATGCGCAGGCCCGCGGCGAATTCCGACTTGATGCCGAGCTTCTTGAGCATGGCCGCGATCTGCGGGCCGCCGCCATGCACCACGACTGGATTGATGGCCGCCTGTTCCAAGAGCACGACGTCGCGGGCGAACTCGCGCGCGCTTGCCTCCTGGTCCATGGCATGGCCGCCGTATTTTATGACGATGATTTCCTCGTCATAACGCTGCATATGCGGCAGCGCTTCCGACAGGATGCGGGCCTGCGTTTGCGGGTCGATTTTGGGGGCTTTGCTCATGTTGGCCCTTTGGCCTCGCCTTTGTGATTGCGGCGCCGTTCTAGCCGAAGTCGCCGCGCTTCGCCAATGTTTGCTTGCGCATGATCTTGTCCGAAAACCGGTACCCACTTTTCGGGATCATGCGCGCGTTAGCGTTTTCTTTCCGCCAAAAGCCGAGCAATGGCCGCGCGCAACTCTTCCATGCCGGTCCCCTCATGGGACGAGGTGACCAGCACGCCGGGAAAGGCGCCCGGCCGCTTGGCCAGCGCGGCCTCGACCTCGGCGATGCGGCCTTCAAGCTCCGAAGCCTTTATGGCGTCTGTCTTGGTGAGAATGATCTGGTAGCTGACGGCCGTCTGGCGCAGTTCCTCGAATACGAGGTCGTCGGTGTCCTTGAGGCCATGGCGGGCATCCACCAGAACATAAACCCGCGCCAGGTTGGCGCGCCCGCGTAAATAGGCGCCGATCAAAGCCGTCCAGGCCTCGATCTTGGATTTGGCTGCGGCGGCATAGCCGTAACCCGGCATGTCCACGATGTTCAGGGTGGAGCCGCCGGTGAAGAAAATCAGTTCCTGGGTGCGGCCCGGCGTGCGCGACGTGCGCGCCAGCGCCTTGCGGTTGGTCAGCGCGTTGACCAGGCTCGATTTGCCGACGTTGGAACGGCCGGCAAAGGCGATCTCGACGCCGCGCATCGGCGGCAGCGAGACGTCCGATGAGGCGGCGGCAACAAAGCTCCACTCGCTGGCGAACAGCCGCCGCCCAGTCTCGATTTCGTCGCGCGTGAATTTGGTGGGGTCTGTCATCGCAAGGCCTCAGCCTTGCGGCTTCTTCTTCGCGAACATCGCCTTGATGTTGTCGATCAGTTCGACTTTGGCGCCGTGCTTGCGCATGATGTAGCTCTGCTGCAGCACCGATAGCGAGTTGTTCCAGGCCCAGTAGATCACCAGCCCGGCCGGGAAGCTCGCCAGCATGAAGGTGAAGATCACCGGCATCCAGTCGAAGATCATCTTCTGCGTCGGATCGGGCGGCGCCGGATTGAGCTTCATCTGCGCCCACATGGTCACGCCCATGATCAGCGCCCAGGCGCCGAGATGCAGGTACGGCCCAACGATGGGCAGGTGGGTCGGGTCGTAGGGAATGAGACCGAACAGATTGAACAGATTGGTCGGATCGGGCGCCGACAAATCCTTGATCCAGCCGAAGAACGGCGCATGCCGCATTTCGATGGTGACGAACAACACCTTGTACAAGGAGAAGAACACCGGGATCTGCACCGCGATCGGCAAGCAACCCGCCAGTGGATTGATCTTCTCGGTCTTGTACAACTCCATCAGCGCTTGCTGCTGCTTGGCCTTGTCGTCCTTGAAGCGCTCGCGGATCGCCGTCATCTGTGGCTGCACAGCCTTCATCTTCGCCATCGAAGCGTAGGATTTGCTGGCGAGCGGGAAGAACGCCAGCTTGATCAGCACGGTGACGATCAGAATCGCCCATCCGAAATTCCCGACCAGCAAGTAGACGTAGTCGATCACGAAAAACAGCGGCTTGGTGATGAAATAGAACCAGCCCCAATCGATCAGCAGATCGAAATGATTGAGGTTGAGCTGTTTCTCGTAGTCGTTGACGACGCGCACTTCCTTGGCGCCTGCAAACAGCCTTGCGTCCGCCGTGCCGGTAGCTCCTGGCGCGATGCTCACCGCGTCGAGCAGGTAGTCGGTCTGATAGGTTTCGACGGTGCCGAGTTTGTCCGCTTTGAAATTTGCGATCACATGGGCGTCGTTCTTCGGCACCAGCACAGCCGACCAGTATTTGTCGGTAATGCCGAGCCAGGCATTGGTCGCGTTGAAGTTGATGACCTTCTTGTCCTCGATCGACTTGTAGGTGATCTCTTCAGAACTCTTGTCGCCGAACTTGCCGATCAGGCCTTCGTGCAGAATATAATAGCCAAGCGTCGTCGGCGTGCCGTGACGCGAGATCAGCGCGAATGGATATAGCGAAATCGGCTTGTCGCTCTTGTTCACCACCTCGTCCTTGACGGTGAAGAGATATTTGTCGTCGACCGCGATGGTGCGGCAGAATTCCTGGCCCTGACCGTTGTCGAACGTCAGCGTCACCGGATGCCCGACGCTCAACGCGCCGGAACTCGCTTGCTTCCACACGGTGTCGGCTGTGGGGACGTTTACGCTCGCGCCGGCGGCGTTGGTCCAGCCGAACTCGGCATAGAACGGCTCGGGGCTGCCGGATGGCGACAGCAATACGATCGGCGGCGATTTTGGATCGACCGTTTCGCGGAATTTGACCAGCGCCAGGTCGTCGATGCGGCCGCCCTTGAGCGCGATCGAGCCTTGCAGGCTTACGGTTTCGATCGGTACGCGGGGAGAATTCGCCACCGCAGCGGCGCGGGTAGTGGATGCCGCGGCTGCGGCGGGTTGCGGCGCTGCGCCCGGGACCTGCGGCGTTCCCGGTTGAGCTTGCGGCGCTCCAGGCTGTGCGGGCGTCGCCGCCGGCTGTCCGGCCGCGGCCGGTTTCTGCGCACGAAGCAATTGCTCCTGCTGCACCTTCTCCAGCCGCAGCTTTTCCTGGGGCATGACGAAGAAGAATTGCCAGACAATCAGCACAATGGCCGACAGCACGATGGCGAGGATGGTGTTCTTGTTGTCGGTCATCGGGATCCCGTTTTGCCGCCGCGCCCCGTCTGAAGTCGCCGCAAGGCCGCTTCGAAGTCTGCGGCGATCCGGGCAAACGGCACCTTGAGTGCCGCGCGCCTGCCGACTAGCACATAATCATGTCCGCTCTGCATATGGTGGGTGCCCGAGAGCCGCACGATTTCCCTCAACCGGCGGCGGACCCGGTTGCGTTCGACGGCATTGCCGACTTTCTTTGAAACGGTAAACCCGAGACGCACCGGGCCGTCATCCGCGCGCTTGCGCGCCTGTAACACGAAACCGGCGGCCGGAACCTTGATCCCAGTCGCCGCGGCCAAGAAATCCGCCCGTTGCCTCAAGGTTTCCATTTAACGCAATGCGCGCGGCTGGATATCCGCCGTCAGGCGGAGAGCCGCTTGCGCCCGCGCGAGCGCCGTGCCGCCACGACTTTGCGGCCGCCTTTGGTGCCCATGCGCGCGCGGAAACCGTGACGGCGCTTGCGTACGAGC
>JAYTFS010000340.1:0-2092 GCA_043734185.1 Pseudolabrys sp.
GGTATAATCGATCCGCCCGTCATCGAGTGCGGCCCGTGCGGCGCTTAGCGCGGTCTTTGGGGCGGAAGCCGCCGGCTGGCCGACTTCCATATGAATGACGTGGCCGCCTGCGGCCTCGATGCGGGCTGCCGCCGCCATCACGTCCATCACCATGAAGGGCGGAACATCGCTCCGGCTAGAGGCCGTCAGCAGGGTCTTTACACGGTCCGTAAGTGTCGATTCGAGCATCGCTATCTGCTATTTGATCCGCTGCCGCCGATTTCGGGTTCCGGCACCGGTTACCGCCCCAGACTGGCCGTATTCGGTGGCTCCTTATAGCGTTTTCAAGCGAACTGGATACCGGTTCGCGCGAAGAAAAAATCTCAGTACAAGAGACCGGCGTTCGGTTCTGAGTTAATCAGAGCCGGCCCTCCACCGCCTGATTGACCGCTCGCCCATTTCGCCGCCAACGCCCAATAGATCGCTTCATGTTGCTCCGTATCGCGCACCGCAAAACGACGCTGAAACTGACCGCCCTCGCCACCGCGGTCGCGTTGGCCATGACGCCGACGCTCAGCGCCGCCCAGCAGAACAAGGGTCCGCCGATCCTGCGCGACACCGAGTCGGAGCAATTGCTGCGCGACTATACGCGGCCGATCCTGCGCGCCGCCGGCATGGAAAAGCAGAACATCCAGATGGTCATCATCAACGAGAGCGTTTTCAACGCTTTCGTGGCCGACGGCCGCCGCATCTTCGTCAACTACGGCGCGATGATGCAGTCGGAAACCCCGAACCAGATCATCGGCGTGCTCGCGCATGAGACCGGGCATCTCGCCGGTGGTCACCTCTCGAAACTTCGCGAGCGGCTGGCCGAAGCGCAGACCCAGATGATCATCGCCATGCTGCTCGGCGCCGGCGCGATGGTGGCGGGCGCGCGCGGCGGCGGCAACAGCGGCCTGACCAACGCCGGTGCCGCGGCGATGTCGGCGCCCGGCGAGGTGATCCGCCGGACGCTATTGTCCTATGTGCGGCAGCAGGAAGAAAACGCCGACAAGGCCGGGGTGAAGTTTCTGACCGCGACCGGTCAGTCGGCCCGGGGCATGTACGAGACCTTCAAGCGCTTCACCGATGAAAGCCTGTTCGCGGCCCGCGGCTCCGACCCCTACGTGCAATCGCATCCGATGCCGGCCGAACGCGTCCGCGCGCTGGAAGAACTCGCGCGCTCCAGCCCCTATTGGGACAAGAAGGACGATCCGGCCTTGCAGATGCGCCATGACATGGTGCGCGCCAAGATTTCCGGGTTCATGGAGCGGCAGGACACCGTCTACCGGCGTTATCCGCTGACCAACACCAGCCTGCCCGCCCGCTACGCCCACGCCGTCACCACCTATTTGCACGGCGATCTGCGCAACGCGCTGGCCCAGATCGACGGCCTGATCCAGCAGCAGCCCGCCAATCCCTATTTCTACGAGTTGCGCGGCCAGGCCTTGATCGAGGGCGGCAAGCCGGCCGAGGCGATCGCGCCGCTGCGCAAGGCCGTGCAGCTCTCCAACAACGCCCCGCTGATCGAAATGTTGCTTGGGCAGGCCCTCGTGGCGACCAACAACAACGCCTATACCGACGAGGCGATCACACTCCTGCGCACAGCAACGGCGCGCGAGACCGAAGCGCCGATTGGCTATATGCAGCTCGCCATGGCCTATGGCCGCAAGGGCGACTACGCCCAGGCCGACCTGGCATCGGCCCAGGCCGCCTTCCTGCGCGGCGACAACAAGACCGCGCGCGATCTGGCCTCGCGGGCCAAGACCCGCTTTGCGATCGGGACGCCCGGATGGGTCAAAGCTGACGATATTGTGAGCGCCAAACCGCTTCCCGGCCAGAAAAGCAACTAGAATTGCAACCGCAAATAAACTGAATTGAACTAGAAACGAAGCCAAATACCGAACGTATTCCAAGAACCGGTCCTCACGTGATGGCCCGGGAACTCTCCAGTTTAAGGATTTATCGATGCCCTCGCTCCGTCACCTTGCTTCCGCCCTGTTTGCGATCGCCGTGTTTGCGATCACCCTTGGCGGCGCGTCGCTGCCGGCTTCCGCGCAGAGCTTCTCCGATG
>JAYTFS010000341.1:0-8060 GCA_043734185.1 Pseudolabrys sp.
ATTGAACATCTTGGGATTGATCGAATTGCGATCCTTGATCTGCAGATATTGATCGAGGATTTCCCACAACGTGTCGGGCGTGGATTGGTGATAGGTCGGATGATAGCGCGTGCCTTTGCCGGCGCAGATCACCTTGAAGCCGGCGGCGCGCGCCCAATCGACGTGCTCGCAGATCAGCGCCGGCTGGTCGCCCCAGGCGAGGCTATAGACAACGCCCGCGGCCTTGGCGCGGCGCGCCAGCAATGGTCCAGCCACCGCATCGGCCTCGACATTGACCATGACGATGTGCTTGCCGTTTTCGATCGCCTTCAGCGCATGATGAATGCCCGCGCCCGGCACGCCGGTCGCCTCGACGATGACTTCGATGCGCGGATCCGAAATCAACGACGCGGCATTGTCCGTGACGAAAGTCCCGCGGCGCTTATGCGCATCGGCGAGCGACGCGGCGGCATAAACTTCGGCCGGCCAGTTCGCCGTGTTCAACTGACCGCGGGCTCGCGTCACGTCGAGATCGGCGACGCCGACCACATGCATGCCCGTGGTCAGTCGCGCCTGCGCAAGGAACATGGTGCCGAACTTGCCGGCGCCTATCACGCCGACGGTCACCGGACGGCCGGCAGCGTCTCGCTCCAGAAGTTTGGCGTGGAGGTTCACCGTCTCGCTCCCGGTCTATTTCGCCTTATTGCGAAACGGAAACACACGAGCACCGGCGACACAAGCGGGTTACGCCGGATCGCGGTGACGATGAGGTCTTATTGGCAGAGAGCGCGGGAAACGAAGGTCTCGTCGTGGCACTCAGAGCCGGAGCCGCGGCCCGACAGCAATACTTTGGCCGGGCAAACTTCCGCGGTGGTCATATCCATGCTCTTGCCGGACTCGAAGCCCTTCGCCTTGCACAAGGCCACGGCGGCGGCCTGGCAGTCGGGCGCGCCGTTTGGCGCGTTCTGGCATTTTTCGTGACCGGTCATCACGCGCACGCCGGGAATCCGCACCACGGCACCGGCCGCGTCCTTGGCGGTATCGACCGTCGTCTTGGCGACGACGCCGGCTTCGCGGCCGAATGTCGCGACGCCTTTGCCCGCGGCGTTGAAGGTCGAGCCAAACCAGTTGGCGATGCTGCCGAAGAATCCGGGGGACTCGGCGGGTTTTGCGCCTGGCGCAGCATCTTGCGCGGCGGCCATCGTCGACATCAGCAGGATGGCGCCAACAAACAGGCAAGCAACTGCGGGCTGCGCCGCACGTCCTTTAGAGTAAAAAGTCACTGTGTGCTCTGTGCCCATAGCCGCCAAACGGCAAGCCCAAATTGCAAACCGTGCCTAACGGCATCGGCGCAACATCCCTAGTTCCGCCAAATGGCGAAATTGAGGAATGCCGATTCGGCTAAAGCAAGTATACCGCGATCACGAGGCCGATGACGACCACGGCGGCGCCCAGGGCAACCCATAATCCGAGCCGTTTTTCGATGATGTGACGAGCCTGCTCGCCGTAGCGGTGCAGCATAAAGGCCAGCACGAAGAAGCGCATCGCCCGCGCGATGATCGAGAAGAAGACAAATAGCCCAAAATTGTATCCAGCAAAGCCCGACGTAATGGTCACGATTTTATAGGGGATCGGCGTCAGGCCCTTGAGCAGAATGATCCAGGCGCCCCACTCCGCATAAGCGGCGCGGAAGGTCTCGACCTTGCCGCCATAGCCGTAGAGCTGGATCAGCCAGGCGCCAAGCGAGTCATAAAGCAGCGAGCCGATGGCATAGCCGACAATGCCGCCGGCGACGGACGTCGCCGTGCACCAGGCCGCCATGACATAGGCCCGTTCGGGCCGCGCCAACGCCATGGGGACCAGCATCACGTCCGGCGGCACCGGAAAGAATGAGCTTTCGGCGAACGACACCGCGCCCATGATCCACATGGCGTGAGGTTTGTGCGCCCCCGCCAGGCACCAGTCATACAGACGGCGTAGCAAAGAACGCGGCTGAGCGGCCTCAATTGTCATGGGAGTACTCTTGGACGCGAAATATGACCGATCAGCGACGCTTGCGAATGCGCCGGGTCTCGAGCGCCACGACTTTACGCCGGGAGGCACCCTGTACCAGATCTTTCGGCACTTTTTCGGCGATTCCGAACATGTCTTCGCGCCGGCTCATCTCGGCCCAGACATCGTCGGGGTGAACCCCGGCATGAACCCAGAGCACCACCAGATTATAGAGCAGGTCGGCGCTTTCCCGCACCACGGCTTCGGTCTGGCCGTGCATGGCGTCGATCACAACCTCGACCGCCTCTTCGGCAAGCTTCTTGGCCATTTTCGCGCGGCCGGCGCGCAATAGCCGGGCCGTTCGCGATTTCGTCGGGTCCGTGCCCCGCACGGCGATTACGGCGTCGTATAGCCGGGCGACCGAATCAGTCATTCGCGCAGAATACCCGACAGGCACGGCCAACAGGTTAACGTTTGTCACGGAAGTCCCAAAACCGGCCCATGGTCGCGATCACTCATCCTCGGCCAGCAGCGTGGCATTGCCGCCGGCGGCGGCAGTATTCACCGAAAAAACCTGTTCCAAAACAAAGCGATGCAGATAGTGCGGGCCGCCGGCTTTGGGGCCGGTGCCGGAAAGTCCGCTGCCGCCGAACGGCTGCGAGCCGACAACCGCGCCGATCATGTTGCGGTTCACGTAAACATTTCCGTGCGGCATCAGCGACATAACCCGCGCAATGGTAGCGTCGATGCGCGAGTGAATGCCCAGCGTAAGCGCCGTGCCATTGGCCAAGAGCTGGCCGAGCAGCTCGTTGAGTTGCGTTGCTTGCCAGCGAACAACGTGGAGCACCGGCCCAAATACTTCTTCTTCCAGATCGTCTGCGCGGTCGAGTTCTATGATCGTCGGCGCGACGAAGGTGCCGCCCGGCGGCAGCGCGGCGTCCAGCCGGAACCGCAAGGCACCACGCGCCTCCATGCCGGCGACCCAACGGTCGAGTTTGTTCTTGGCCTCGGCGTCGATCACCGGCCCGATCTGTATCGCCGGATCGCGCGGATCGCCCAGTTTAAGTTCACGCGCCGCACCCTCGACCATCTCGAGCACGCGGCTGGCGATATCCTCCTGCACGCACAACAGGCGCAACGCCGAACAGCGCTGGCCGGCGGAGCGGAACGCCGAGGCAATCACGTCGTCTGTTACCTGCTCGGGTAACGCTGTCGCATCGACGATCATGGCGTTGATGCCGCCGGTCTCGGCGATCAACGCCGGGATCGGTCCGTCGCGCGCGGCCAGCGCCCGGTTGATGATGCGGGCAACTTCCGTCGAGCCGGTGAACGCGATACCGGCAACAGCCGCATGGCCGGTCAGCAGTGCGCCAACCTTGCCGTCGCCGGGCACCAAATGCAGCGCAGTCGCGGGAACGCCTGCTTCATGCAATAGCTTCACCACCTCGAACGCGATCAGCGGCGTCTGCTCGGCAGGTTTTGCCACCACCGCGTTGCCGGCAACCAGCGCCGCCGCCACCTGGCCGGTAAAAATCGCCAGCGGAAAATTCCACGGGCTGATGCAGACGAACACACCGCGGCCGCGATAGCGCAGATCGTTGCTCTCGCCGGTCGGGCCCGGTAGGGTTTGCGGCATCAAGGCGCGGCGCGCCTCGGCGGCGTAATAGCGGCAGAAGTCGGCGGCCTCGCGCACTTCGGCGATACAATCGTCAATCGTCTTGCCGCCCTCGCTCTGCAACAGCGCGATCAGCCGCCCGCGTTCTTGCTCGATCAAGTCACCAGCGCGTGTGAGCGCATCAGCGCGCGCCGCAACGCCGGCCGCATTCCAAGCGGCAAATCCCGCCTGCGCCGCTGACATGGCTGACGTCGCGATTGCCGCATCGCCCTCCTGTACCGAACCGATGTTTTCGCCATCGATCGGCGAGGTGACATTTCGTTTGGCACCTGCAAGCGCGATGCCATCGACCAGCGGCGCGGCGTCCACCGTTTTCGGCGCGGCACGGATTTCGGCCAGCAAGGCATCGAGCGAAGCTGAATCGCCGAATTCGACGCCGACGGAGTTGCGCCGGCGCGGGCCAAACAGATCGGGCGGCATTGGTATATGCGAATGACGCGCGTGCGAGGCACGGACGAGCCAGCTCTGCGGCCGCCGCAAAATCGTTTCGACCGGCACATTGTGATCGGCCGCCACCGACACGAACGACGAATTGGCGCCGTTCTCCAGCAGGCGGCGCACCAGATAAGCGAGCAGATCGGCATAGCCGCCGACCGGCGCATAAACGCGGCAGGTCAGCGATGGCAACTCGGCGATCAGTTCTTGATATAGCGCGTCGCCCATGCCGTGCAGCCGTTGGAATTCGTAACCCGCCGTGCCCCCGGCATCCTCGATCACGCTCGCCACCGTGAGCGCATTGTGGGTAGCGAATTGTGGATAGAGCCGCGCCCGCAAGGCCAAAAGCTTGCGCGCGCAATCGAAATAGCAAAGGTCCGTCATCGCCTTGCGGGTGAACACCGGATAGTCGGTAAGGCCGCGCTCCTGCGCGCGCTTGATCTCGGTGTCCCAATAGGCGCCCTTGACCAGGCGGATCATCAAGCGGCGGTTCAGCGCATCCGCTGCATCCGTGATCCAGTCAATCACCGCGCCGGCGCGCTTCTGATAGGCCTGCACCGCAAGGCCGAAGCCATCCCAGCCGGCCAGCGAGGAATCGCGCAGCACCGCGGCGATCACTTCAATCGACAATTCCAGCCGGTCGGCCTCCTCCGCGTCGACGGTGAAATTGAGCTCGTAGTTTTTGGCCAGCCGCGCCAGTTCGAGCAGTTTCGGGACGAGCTCTTTCAGGACCCGCTCCCGCGACAGCGCCTCGTAGCGCGGATGCAGCGCCGACAACTTCACCGAAATGCCGGGCCGCATTGGCAACGCGGCCTTGCCCGCGGTCTTGCCGATTTCGTCGATGGCGTGAGCATAAGAATCGAAATAGCGCGCCGCGTCCGCCGCCGTGCGCGCGCCTTCGCCCAGCATGTCGAACGAATAGACAAAATCGCGGTTCGAGCGTGCGCGCTTGAGCGCCTCCTCGATGGTCTGGCCCAGCACAAAATGCGAGCCGAGCAGCCGCATGGCCTGGCGGGTGGCGGCGCGCACCGCCGGCAGGCCGAGCCGCTTGATCAGCGCCGCGACGATGTTCTCCGGCGTCTCGTTGGGATGGATGACGCGCGCCGTGATGCCGAGCGTCCAGGCCGACGCCGACACCAGAAAGGCGTCGGAACGGCCGTCGGAATGCGACCAGTCGCCGGCCTTGAGCTTGTCCTCGATCAGCCGGTCGGCGGTGGCGGCGTCGGGCACCCGCAACAAGGCTTCGGCCAGCACCATGAGCGCCAAGCCCTCGTTGGTGGAGAGCGCATAAGCGTGCAGGAAGTCCTCGACCCCGCCGAGGCCGCCGACGCGGGCGCGGATCGCGCGCACCAGCCGCGTGGCGCGGGCATCGATGCGCGCCTCGGCCTGGTCCGGGCGGGCGGCGGATGTCAACAAAGCAGCGGCAATCGTCTCGTCCGGCGGCGCATAGGGCGTCGCGAAGGGCGGAATGCCGGTCAGCGTGACGGCCGCTTCTGCCGCCTGCATGGTTGGTCCTCCAGGCTCCCGCGTTCACATCCTTAACGCCGTCAGCCGAAATTTCTGTTGCTGGCGGAACCCTCAGGCGTTTCACGACTTTCCAATACGCTGCCGAAATGTTTTAAAGCGTGACGGGACTAGATGTCTGAGCCGCCACCCTAGTATCACGGCAGACAGATGCTCAATCAATTTATCGCCTTTTGCACTTCCACCACCGGACTGGTGTGGATCGTATTGGCGAGCGACCTCTCGACTGCCTTGGCCTACTTCGCCATTCCCCTGACGATGGCTTTTGTGTTGCGTCACCGCCGGCACGACATCCCCTATCCGTGGCTCTGGATGCTGTTCGTCACGTTCATCGTCGCCTGCGGCTTGACGCATGTTGTCCACGTCTGGTCGGCCTTGATGGGCGTGGAATATCTCCGACTGCAGGCGATCATTGAAGTTCTGACCGCCATCGCCTCGGTCGGCACGGCCATCGCTTTTGCGGTCATCCTGCCGCAGATCAAGACGCTGCCATCGCCAAAAGAACAGCGCGAGCAACTGCAAAAACAGGTTGAGGCACGAACGAAGGAAAAGGATCGCCTGATCCGCGAGATCAACCATCGCATCGGCAATCAATTACAGGTTCTCAGCTCGATCGTCTCCATCGAAACGCGCGGCGCGGCCGAACAGGAATCCCTGGACATCCTGGGCCGCTTGAGAAGCACACTGACCTCCATGTCCGACGAGCATGTGCGGCTGTCCGGCCACGACTATCTCGATGTAGGGACCGGCTCGGCGGACGCGGCACGATGAAGGCGCTCCATGCCGGGAGGCGGGTTTTGGCGGCCTTGCTGCTGGCTGCGACGTGGTCGAGCGGCGCTTTCGCGCAAACCAGCATCCGGCTCAGCCTCAACTTCAAATTCGAGGGACCATCGGCGCCGTTCCTGCTGCCGCTCGACCGCGGCACCTACAAAGTCGAAGGCCTCAACGTAACCATCGACGAGGGCGCCGGCTCGCTCGACGTCATCAAGCATGTCGTGGCTGGCACCTATGACATGGGTTTCGTCGACTTCAATACATTGATCAAGTACCGCGACACCAACCCGGACGCGCCGAAAACGGTGTTCATGGTCTACAACCGCCCGGCTTACGCGGTTATCGCGCGCAAGAGCCGCGGCATCCGCACGCCGAAGGATCTCGAGGGCAAGACGCTGGGGGCGCCCGCGGCCGATGGCGCTTTCGCGCAGTGGCCGATTTTTGTGAAGACCGCCGGCATCGATGCATCCAAGGTGACGATCGAGAATGTCGGCTTTCCGGTGCGCGAGCCGATGCTCGCCGCCGGCCAGGTCGACGCCATCACCGGCTTCTCGTTCTCTTCTTATATCGATCTCAAGGACAAGGGCGTTCCGGTCGACGATATTCTGGTGCTGCTGATGGCCGACTACGGGGTCAATCTCTACGGCAGCGCCATTATCGTGAACCCGAAATTCGCCGCCGAGCATGGCGACGCGGTGAAAGGTTTCCTGCGCGCCTTCGTGAAGGGCCTCAAGGATACGGTGAAGCAGCCGGCGGCCGCCGTCGACTCGGTGGTCAGGCGCAACGAGATGGCCAAAAAACCGGTCGAGCTTGAACGGCTCAACATGGCGATCCGCGACAACATCGTGACGCCGGAGGTGAAGGCGAACGGCTATGGCGGCATCGACGCGGCGCGGTTTGCCGCGGCCGTCGATCAGCTCGCGCTGACGTATAAATTCAAGACCAAGCCGAAGGCGGAAGATATTTTCGACGCGTCGCACTTGCCGGCCGCAGCCGACCGCAAATTCAATTAGCGGAGCGCCGATGTCCGCCCTTGTTTCGATTGTGATGCCGCTAGGCTACTGAATTTTTGGCCCGCAGAACGTTTAGCGACGGTGTAATGTCGTCGGGAGCGGGCTGCATAATGTCCGCGATCTGGTCGGCAAGCTGCTCGAGCGTATCGCGGTTGCCACCTTCACGAACATAAATGCCGCAATATATTTTTCCCAATTTCGGCAATGGGCCGTCGTCCCAAGCGACGAGACCGCACTCTTCAACGCGCCTGCGCGCGAGCACCATGACACCCAGCCCGGCCGCAACCGCCCCGGAAAGGCTGAGAAGACTAGGCCCGATGAAAACATCTTCGCATTCAAGCCCGGCGTTCTTGAGTGCCGTCACCGCAATATAGCGGTTGAGACTCTTTTCGCCGTAGGACACCAGCGGAACCGGCTGGCCGAGATCGACATTCGCGATCTTGCCGCGAGCCCAAGCCATCTCTTCCGGCCAGTAGTGCCGCGCGTCGACCGGCGGCGTTGCCGATAAGCACACGACCAGATCAAGATCGCCCTGCCGCAATTCACGGATCAACGGCTCGTAGGTGCCCACGCGCACGTTGAACCGCACGCCCGGACATTGCTCGCGAAACCGGGCGAGCGTGTGCGACAGCATCGAGGCGACAAAATCGCCGGGGGCACCGACGCGA
>JAYTFS010000342.1:0-8110 GCA_043734185.1 Pseudolabrys sp.
GCTGGGTCTCGTTTACACGCATCCGAAACGTAAGGAACTGGAAACGCCCCAGCCGCATATGGGCTGAGAACGCATTTTTCTGTCCAGAATAAATAAGGATTCATTCTTGCGCCCAATCGGTGTCCCTGTGGTAAATCAAATCCGTGCGTTGTTGCAGCGCTTCCGATGCAAATTCCCTACGCAACAGAACAGGGAATTATTTCAGCGGAACAGGGACCCCTGGCGCAGGAACAGAGAATTTTACTGCCAAACCGTAAAACCACCACGGGGTGAATTTTTTTAGGTATAAATACATAAGGAACAAGATTTGTTGCTCCGCGGCATTCGACTAGAATATTTTGCATATTTCCGAGCTGGAGGCACTGCGCGTGACGTCGTTTGTATTTCGCAGGAAGGTTCTGATCGAACGAGGACATTGCGACCCAGCCGGCATGGTATTCAACAGCCGGTTTTTTGAGTTCTTCGACGCCAGCACTTGGATGCTTTTCGAGGCCGCCGTCGGAGTAAACCGGCAGCACATCACGGCCACTTTCGACATTTTTGGCTTTCCACTTGTGGACGCCCGCGCGAATTTTCTCAAGCCCGTGACATGCGGAGATATTATCGGGATAGCCTCTCGGGTTTCTGCGTTCCGTCGCTCGAGTTTCGACGTCGAGCACCACATCACGATCGATGGTGAATTGGCGGTCGACGGCGGCGAAAGCCGAGTCTGGACAGCGCACAATAAGAACACTTCAGGAAAGATCGGAGCCATCGCTATCCCAAGCGAGATTATTGCCCGGTTTGGCTAATCCGTTTTGGACGGTATTAGTGTTGTTAGCCGGACCTTGACTGTAATAAACGCCTTGCATCACTGACGGCCGATCGACAGTCCTCTACAGTGAGATCAATCAAACCTGCGCATAGTGAACATGGAATAACGTCATTCTCTACGACGCGTTCGATCGGCTCTGGACTCAGCTGTCCGCAATCAGGGCAAGGAACTTCGACAATCTGTAGGTTTTGCATCATGTATTGGCCCTTTAAACAATCAATTCGCGCGTGAAGTCGTCGTCACGATGGCAGTAGAAAGCCGTCGGCAGTTCCGGTCGAAAACCAGCCTGCAGCCGTGTTTCTAATTCGTCCAGCACCAGGCTAGTGATAACCGGCAGATTTAGGTTCTGCGCCGCCGCGATCGGCAACCAGGTCAGCTCGGTCAGTTCAGCCTCGGCATGAACGATGTCGGGCAGCCGATGAGCGATTGCCGATATATCAACACACAAGAACCGCGCGTCGAAACGATGGGGAAATCCTGGGGGCGTGATTGCACGCGCGATGAATAGGAGCATCGATGGATCTGGATAGAAACCGGTCTGCATAAACTTGGTCCAGGGGCCAGCGGGCACCGCCCCCGCGACTGGACCCCTGGCGCCGATTACCAGTCCGGTTTCCTCGAAAGTTTCGCGAATCGCTGCCAAAGCGAGCGCGCGTGCAAAGTCTTGCGCCGGCGCATGTAGTTGCGCCAAAAGCATCCGCTCGACCACCGGATGCAGAGGTTTTGCTGCGGGCATGACACGATCGGAAGGGTCCAGGCGGCCGCCGGGGAAAACGAATTTTCCCGGCATGAACTTATGGCGCGCGTGGCGGCGTCCGAGCAGAACCTTGGGCTCCGATGCCGAACGATCGATGATGATGAGTGTGGCGGCATCCTTTGGCACTACCATGCCGTGTATTCCGTCACGCTCACCGTCGATGATCTCGCGCGCGATTATCGTCATGGCGCGGTCAGCCGCGTGGCCGCGAGAGGATCATGTATATTGTTATAACAGCCTGCAACCCAGACAATGCAGCGTCCTTCGTAGTGACAAAGTGGATTAGAAACTCTGGCCAAGGCCGAAACGTTTAGCCTCAAGTGCCCAATCCATGTCCAAGCCTTTCGTCAGCCGCCCGGCTTGCTTTTTTTGGTATAACAATGTTCTATTAAATAAAGCTGGAGGCGAACTGTCAATCCCTGCCAAGCGGACAATTCGACTCGTATAAGTCGACAGATGAAACTAAAGCATGGCAGCCATAACGTTGATTTGACACGAAGTGTCCTCTATCGAGAGCTAACATATGTAGGCTGATCCTGCACCATTGCTAAGATTCGCAAAATTTTGGGTGCCGCCCTCCTCCAAGCCTTGCATTGCCTGATGCTCAGACATCGATTTTTACACCAGACGAGACACCATGCCAGCTAAGGCGGTTCGCCGTAATAAATTGCAGACAATGGGCCGCGGCCCTTTCTCGACCATTCCCACGACCATCAAAAATCCGGAGCGAGTTGCTCACCGGCGTACTGAACTAATTGAAATAGCCACCAAAATGTTTCTCGACCGGGGTTTTCACAACACCTCAATCCGCGACATCGTCCGCGCATGCTCATTCAATGTCGCTAGTCTGTACATGTATGTCTCGTCAAAAGAGGATATTCTTTATCTTGTTGCTCAGGACTTGATGAACAATATCGCGATTAAGCTGTCGGAAACCGTGCTTGATCCCCAATCCCCCGAGCGTTCGCTCGAAAGCGGATTCGCCAGCTACTGTCAAATTGTCAATAAATTTCGCCGACCTATCCGCTTGCTGTACCGCGAGGTAGGGTTTTTGCCGTCGGAGCCTCGCGCCAATGTTGTCGAAACTGTATCGAGCGTCATCACTTACTTTGAAAATATAATCGCAAAAGGAATTGAGGCAGGTGTATTCCGTAACGTCCCGGCACGCCTTGCCGGCCTCGATGTCATGTTTATTGCGCATATGATCGCCTTGCATTCAAGAGAGGTGAGGGCGATCGGGGAACTAGACGCCTACATCAACTATCAACTCGACTCGATCTTTGCCGGGCTTCTAGTTACTCCGTCTAAACGCCGTTTTGATATGGGCTGGCGCCGACAGACTAGGGTTGCCTCGGCGCAGGCGAAATCTCCGAAGAAAGCGCGTGCGCGGTAACGACACAAAATACTGGTCCCACTCAGACGCGGACTGTAATGGGCCCATGCACAGCGTCGGTATCGTCGCTACCGAGATAGGCCTCGATCACTTTCGGGTCCTGCCGCACTACATCCGGCGTGCCGGCGGCGATCACCTCGCCGTAATTGAGCACGACGATACGATCGGCTAGATCGGTGACCATCTGCATATCGTGTTCGACCCAAAGCACAGTTGGCTTGAGCTCGTGCCTAACGCGCAGCAGGAATCTCGCGAAATTTTCCTTTTCTTCGCGCATCAAACCGGTTGATGGTTCATCGAGAAGCAAGAGTTTCGGATCGAGCGCCAGAGCGCGCGCCACGCCAACCATTTTCTGCACGCCAAAGGGAAGATTGGCCGCCGTCACATCGCGATAGCGGTAGAGTTCGAAGAAGTCGATGATGCGCTCGATGGTGTGGCGTTCTTCGATCTCCTCGCGCCGGGCGCGGCCGAAATAAAACGCGCCCGAGAAAATTCCGGTGCGCATCAGCAGATGGCGCCCCACCAGTAGATTTTCTGTCACGGTCATATGCGGAAATAGCTCGGCGTGCTGGAACGCCCGGCCGACGCGCGCCAGCGCAATCTTGTCGACCGGCACTTTGGTCAAATCATTGCCGTCGAGCATGATGTGGCCTTCATTCGGCCGATACACGCCATTGATGCAATTCAAAAGCGCGGTCTTGCCGGCGCCATTCGGGCCGACAATGGCGACAAGTTCGCCGTCGGCCGCGCTGAAACTGACGCCGTTGAGCGCGGTCAGACCGCTGAACCTCAAAGTAAGGTTTTGAATATCGAGCGCCATATCGTCAGCCCCACCAGCGGCGCTTGCGGCGATACTGCTTGATATCGCGATAGTTCTTGGTGTCGGTCTGGCCGGTGCCGCCGAGATAGAATTCGCGCACATCGGGATGGTTCAGCAGCTCGGCCGCGGCGCCATAGAACACCACCCGTCCGCTTTCCATCACGTACCCGAAGTCCGAGATTGCGAGAGCCGCTTTGGCGTTCTGCTCGACCAGCAGCACGGTCAAGCCGAACTCCTTGCAGATCATCTGCAAGCGTTGCAGCAGATCCTTCACAACGATGGGCGCAAGCCCCAGAGAAAGTTCGTCGATCAGCAGCAGCGTCGGCCGGCACAGCAACGCCATGCCGATCGCTAGCATCTGTTTTTCGCCGCCGCTGAGATAGCCGGCGAGGAATGAGCGCCGCTCTCCAAGCCGCGGGAAATAACCCAAAATACGGTCGAGCGTGATCTTACCACCGGACTGCGACGCAAAGGCAAGATTGTCGGCAACGCTGAGCGTGGAGAACACCTTGTCGCGTTCGGGTACCAGAATGACGCCCGATCGTGCCAATTTGTGCGGCGCGCCGCTCGTAATGCTGCGGCCCTGCAATTTGATGGTGCCGTCGGTGACTTCGGCGTCCTCCGACGGCAGAAAGCCGGAGATGGCGCGCAACGTAGTGGTTTTGCCCGCGCCGTTGGTGCCGACCAGCGCTACGATCGAACCTTCAGGAACGTCGAGCGATACGCCCTGAATCGCGGTCGCGACGCGGTTGTAGACCACTTCAAGCTGACGGACCTCGAGGAGATTATCGGCCATGGGTCAGCGTCGCGCGGTGTCGAGCGGCTGGTAGCGGAACGGCCAGCGATCGAAATAGGTCTCGATCCGCCGCCAGATTTCGGCGAGGCCTTTCGGCTCGAACAACAGGAACAGAATGATGCAGATGCCGACGGCGCCCACCTGAATGCCAAATACGGTCGAGCCAAAGCGCCAGGCACGCGGCAGGTATTCGAACAAGTGTTCGATGCCATAGGGCAATAGCGTGATGAAGACCGCGCCCATCAGCGCGCCCATGATAGATCCCATGCCGCCGACGATGATCATAGCGACGTAGATGACGGCAAGATCGAGCGTGTAGCCTTCGACAGTGACGACGTTGCTGTAATAGGCCATTAGGCTGCCGGAGACCGACGCCAGCGTCGCGCTCAGCATGAAGGCGCCGAGCTTGTAGCGTGTCAGATTGATGCCGAGCGCCTCGGCGGCAATATCACGGTCGCGGATCGCCATCCAGGCGCGGCCGACCCGCGTGCGCACTAGATTGACGCACGCAATGGTCACGAAGGTGACCAGCACCAGCAGAAAATAATACCAGGCGTATACTCCTCGCAGCCGGAACGAACCGAACGTCGGATCGGCGATGGTGATGCCGGCGGTCGCGCTGGCGCCGAATTTGGCCTGATAGACGGTGCACAGGAACATGATGGCGTAGTGCATCGCCAGCGTGCTGATCGCGAGATAAACGCCGCGAAAACGCAGCGACGGCAGGCCGACAATGAAGCCGACGACCGCGCCGGCAATCGCCGCGACCGGCACTACGACGATGAACGGCATTTTGAGATGTACGGTCAGGATTACCGTTGTGAAGCCGCCGATAGCGAGGAAGGCAGCATGGCCGAGCGAAATCTGGCCGCAAAAGCCGGTCAGCATCATCAGGCCGAGCGCACCGATGCAGGCGAGGAAACTTAGGTTGATCAGGTGCAGGAAATATTCCGATGAGCCGCCGGCAGGCAGCGCCGACGCAGTGACCAGCACAAGCACGACCAGCAGTTTCTGATAGGGCCGCCGCAGCACCTCATTGGATTCGAGATAACTGGTGCGGAGATTGGTACCGACGCGCGCCATGGACTAGACCCGATCCAGTTCTTCGACCGTGCCGAACAAGCCCCAGGGCCTGATGCTCATGACTACGAGCAGGATCAGGAACGGCAGGGCCTCGCTCAGCACCGGATCGATCAGGCGAACGGTGATGTATTGCGCCAGCGCCACGATGAAGGCGCCGACCACGGCGCCGCGTAGGCTATCTAGACCGCCAACCAGCGCCGCCGTCAGCCCGCCGAGACCGATGGTGACGCTCTCGGTGCTCAAGAAAGCGCGGCCGCCGTAGAAGATGCCGGACAGCGTCGCCGCCATGATGGCGATGACCCAGGCCAGCGACAGAACCAGGTTGACGTTGACGCCGCGCTGGCTCGCCAGCAGCGGGTTCTCGGCCGTGCCACGGAATTGAATGCCGAGCCGGGTGAAGCGAAAAAACAGGTAGAGCCCGACGAAGAACGCGATGGTGAGTAGCACGCTTGCCACGTCCATATAGGATAACGTCGCCCCGCCGCCGAGTTTGACCGCCGGCGCGACGCCGATATCGATGGTGACGTGCTCGGCGCGCCAGATCACGATGATGGCCGACTTCAGCACGATAGCGAGGCCGACTGTCACGAGGATCGCCACGTAGAATTTTTCACCGACGACGCGGCGCATCATCACCGCATAGATGAACGTGCCCATGACGATCGAGAATACGGTGGCGCCGATAATCGCCAGCCAGAGCGAACCGCCCGCCAGCATGGAACTTGAATAGAAAACGTAACCGCCGACTATGGCGAGTTCGCCATGCGCGAAATTCACCACGCGGCCGGCCTTGTAAAGAATGGCGACGCCGGCGGCGAGCAGCGCGTAGGTGCAGGTCAGGATAATGACGGTGGCAGCAAATTCCACGACGAGCGGCCTTCTTGAAAAGCAGGCGGAGGGGTCGCCTCCGCCTGCGCCATTTCAACGCCTCAAAGCTTACTTGTAGCCCTGCGAGCCTTTCTTGAGCCAATCGCTCTTCGGCACCATCGTGTTGGCCTTGGCGTCCCACACATACATGCGCCAGTAGGACGGGCCGTAGTGGTCGGTTGCCGACATTTCGAGTGGGCCGCCGCTCAGGCCGCCAATGTCGACTTTGGCTTTCTGGATCGCCGCATCGAGCTTCTCGCGTGTGCACGGCCAACCGCAGGCCTTGAGGCTCGCCTCGGCCAGCTTGCCCAGCGCCCAGCCGGTGATGTGCATGCTGGAGAACGGCTTGGAGGGGGCATATTTCTTGTGCGCCGCTTCGACTTCTGCGACCGCAGGATTCTTGTCGAAAGACGAGGCGTAGCGCGTGACGTAGTAAATGTTCTCGCCGCTGCCGGCGCGTTGCGCCGCCTGGCGGATGGTGTCCTCGGTCACGCCATAAGATGCCACGACGTATGGGCCCTCATAGCCGGAACGGCGCAGCGCCGGGATGACGCCGAGGTTCTGACCCGAGCCGTAATGGCCGACGACGATGTCCGGCTTCTTGGCAGCGACTTCCTGCGCGAACGGCGTGAAGTCGGTTGTGGTCACCGGGAACAGAACCTGGTCCCAAGTACCGCCCGCCTTCTCGACGCTCTTCTGATTGAACGCGATGCCGGCGCGGCCGCCGACGCTGTCGAACGTCATGCCGACGACTTTGCCGCCTTTCTTGATTGACTGGATCAGTTCGCCGATAGCGTCGCCCGCCACCTCGAACACCACACCGGTCGAGTACGAGAAGGGCTGCGCGGGCGGCAACGCGTCGCCGATGCCACTGAAAGTGGTCACCACAGGCACGCCGGCCTTGCGCATTTCGGCGTAGACCGGGCCTTGCGTGCTCGACAGGCTCAGCCCGAAGATGCCGAGCACGTTGTCGCGCTCGGTCTGTTTCTTGGCGGCTGCGACGGCGCGGTCGGCTTTCAGACCGTCGTCGTCGAGGATGACGTCGACCTTCTTGCCGCCGATGCCACCGCGATCATTGAGCGCCTTGATGTAGAGCTCGAAGCCCTCCCACGTCGGCGTATACGAGCCGGCAAGCGGCCCGGAGAGATCGGTGATGTAACCGATGGTGTATTTTTCCTGCGCTTGCGCCGTTGAGGCGCCCGCGAAAGCTCCGATGGAAACGATGGCAGCCGCGAGGCCGCGCATAACGTACTTGGACATTGGTAACCTCCCTAATGTCAGCTGAAAGCAAGCTTTCGCTGACCGTTGTTTTCCGACGCTTCCGCTTCAATCCGGGCTTCTGAATCGTCCCGGTACATGTCTTCGACGAGATCTTTGAAAAGCGCGTACATGTGCTTGCGCTTGACCTTGCGTGTGGGCGTGGTGTCACCCTCCTCCGGATCGAGCTCTTTGGGGAGAACCCGGAATTTCTTGACCTGCTCGACTCGCGCGAGCTGCGCGTTGACTTGTTCAATCTCCCGGCCGATCAACTCGATGACGCGGGGATGTTGCGACAGCGATGTGAAGCTGGTGTAGACAAC
>JAYTFS010000343.1:0-21079 GCA_043734185.1 Pseudolabrys sp.
GTCAGATGCGGCTTAGCGGAAGATTCGTTCGAAGAACGCGAACGGGTTGGTCGCCTCGCGGCGCTCGACCCGGCGCAGGATGTCCTGGTTGCTCTTGGCCGTGGCGGCGTCGCGCTTGGGATCCTGCGGCGGCGCCACGTCGGCGATGCGGCGCTCGTCGCTGTGCAAGATGGCGTTGATGCGCGCATCGAAGCCATAGACGTCATCGCGCAGCACCAACTTGCCGTCGTCGACAAAGGCGGTCTGGTAGGTGAGGTGAACCATCGGCCGGGTCATCAGCTTGTAGGTTTTCTCTTCGTGGCCGAACATCGCCATGATCTGCTGCGAATTCGGCGTCGGGCCGTTCATCGCCAGATGCAGCATGACCTCGCCGAACTTGGTCGGGTCTTCCACCCGCATGCAGCCATGGCTGAAGGCGCGTTTGTCGGAAGCAAACAGTTTCTTCTCCGGCGTGTCGTGCAGATAGACCTGGAACTTGTTCGGGAAGTTGAACTTGATGCGGCCGAGCGCATTGGCGGCGCCTGGGGGCTGCACCACGTTGATATTGCCGTCCGGCCCGCGCTTCACTTCGAGGCCCATGCGGTCGAAAATCTGCGGATCGGTGGCGTAATGCGGCAGCAGCTCGTTCTGAATGATCGACTGCGGCACGTACCACGACGGATTGACCAGAACGGTATCCATCGACGCGCTCAGCAGCGGCGTCGGCGTCTGCGGCTTGCCGGCGACAATCTTGGTGCGCCAGACCATGCCGCCGTCGCGCACGACGCGGAGCGTGTAATCCGGAATATTGACCATCACATAGGTCTTGCCGAGATCGCGCGGCAGCCAGCGCCAGCGTTCCATGTTGACGATCACGCGCTCGACTTGCTGCGCCGACGGAACAGCCTTCGGCCCGTTGATGGCATTGAGCGTCTTGTTGTCGATGACGCCGGTCGGCTTGATCTCGGCGCGCGCCTGGACGTGCTGGATCGCGTTGAACAGCGCCTTGTCGTAGGTGTTGTCGCTCGGCTTGCCGCCAACCTTGAGCCGTTCGCGCAGCATCGGCACGCGAGCGTCTTTTTCGCCCGGCCGGATGATGGCGCCTTCTGGAATGCGATTGTCGATAGCTTCAGCGCGCGGGGTTTCGCTGCGCAGCTCGGCGAGCTTGCTCTTCAACGCCCTGAAGCCTTCATGCGGCGGGTTGAAGCTGTCCAAGCCGGCATTGATGTCGCGGGCGTCGGTAATCTTCTTGAGAATATCGGACGGCTCCGGCGTGTGATTGCCGTAATCGACTTCCGCCGACACCCGCGTCGGCGCGATGCGGCCGACCGCCAGATGGCGGGCGTAAGTCAGAACCGAATTGGTGAGCTTGATGTCGGCTTCGGCGAGCGCTTCGGCGTTGGAAAGCGATCCGAAATCCGGCACCGGATAATCCGGCGTGTCGAGGCCGTCGGCGGCGGCATTCTTGAGCCGCGCGATAACCGATCGGGCCGGCACGGTCAGTTGTCCGTCGCGGATCCACATCGGCGCATTGCCGTGTGAGGCATAGTAAGTCTCGATCGCCTTGCGGTCGGGCGCGCGCTCAATGCGCCGCTCAAGCTGCTTGCCGGAAATGATCTCGCGCAGCCGGTCGGTGATCTGCGCGTCGCTGGCGGCGAGTTGCTTGTCGGTGGCGGCGTTGCTGGTGTCGGGTTCTTGTACGGCCGCAGGGACGACAGTGCGTGACTCCGGTGCGACGGCCGAAGGCGGCGTGTAGCCAGTGGGCGGCAGCGGCAACGGCGCGGCGTCGCGCTGGCGCGGCGCTTGACCGTTGAGCGAGGGCGGCAATGGAGCGGCCGATTCAATCCGGTCGGGCGCCGCAATCGACATTGTCGGCGCGGCGACGATCAGCGCCAGCATCGAACCGGCAAGCAGGCGATCGACCAGCGTATTGCGCATATTTCTCACTCCAGGATAGCTCACAAGGTCACTCAACTTCGTCGGGATGAAATCAAATTGATCCTGTGCCTTTAACCATGAACAAGACTGCATCGCTATTATGCGGCTGAATACGCGCGGTGACGAATGAATTCCCGATGATATCGGCGTTTACCTTGCATCACGGCTAACGCGTCGAGCAATAGTTAAAATTTTAATGATCGGCCGCTTCGTGCTACGTTTCCGCAATTGTTTCTGCCGGCGCCTCGGTTAACCCTAAGCCCTCGAGCTTGCGATACAGCGTCGATCTTCCGATTTTCAGCTTGCGCGCGACTTCCGACATTTGCTCATCGTAATGCGCGATGGCGAAACGGATGACATCCCGTTCGATGTCTTCGAGCGGCCGCACGTCGCCGTGCGGATCGACAAGCTGTAAATGAGAAGACGTCATAGTTAACGCCGCCGCGTTGCGGACCGACATGCCGGAATTTTCACCGGCGTCCGGCCAGCCGGCGGCCATTGCCGGGGCCTTCTCGATCCAGGGCTCGGCGCCGGCGACATTCATGCCGAGCTGAGCGGCAATTTGTGGAAATTCATTGACGCCGATCTCTTCGCCGTCGGCGAGCACCACCGCGCGGAAGATGGCGTTCTCGAGCTGGCGCACATTGCCCGGCCAGCGATAGGCGGCCAGCAATGCCAGTGCCTGCGTGCCAACGGCGCGCATGCGTTTGCCTTCTTCGGCGGCGATGCGGGTGAGGAAATGCCGGGTGAGTTCGGGAATATCTTCCAGCCGCTGGCGCAGCGGCGGGATCAGAATCGGGAACACATGCAGACGATAGAACAGGTCCTCTCGGAATCGTCCGGCCTTCACGTCGGCGATCAGGTCGCGGTTGGTGGCGGAAACGATGCGCACATCGACCTTGATGCTCTTGCGCCCGCCCACCGGCTCGACTTCGCCTTCCTGCAAGGCGCGCAGTAGCTTGACCTGTGCCGGCATCGGCAATTCGCCGACCTCGTCGAGAAACAGCGTGCCGCCATTGGCCTCGACGAATTTGCCGTGGTGTTTCTCGGTGGCGCCAGTGAACGAGCCTTTCTCGTGACCGAACAGAATCGATTCGACCAGGTTCTCAGGCATGGCGCCGCAATTGACCGCGACAAAGGGTTTGGCTTTTCGTGCGCCGCTGCCGTGAATGGCGCGCGCGATCAGCTCCTTGCCGACGCCGGATTCACCTTCGATCAGCACGGGGATGGCGGAGCCTGCCGCCTTCTCTGCCGCTTTCAGCACCAGTTTCATCGCGGCCGAGCGCGTGATGACGTCGGTGATGGAGAGCGTGCCGTCGCGCGTGCGCTTGAGCCGCTGCAATTCGCCGGTCAGCGCCTTGGTGGTGAGCGCGTTGCGCAACGAGACCTGCAGCCGCTCGGGGCTTGCCGGCTTGACGACGAAATCGGTGGCGCCCGCGCGCATGACCGACACGACATTATCGATGCCGCCGTGGGCGGTCTGCACGATAACGGGAATGTCGAGGCCGGCCTCGCGCATGCGCGCCAGCACGCCGAGGCCGTCGAGGTCGGGCATCACCAGGTCGAGCACCAGGCAGTCGACGCGCGGGGGCGTTGGTCCGGTCAGCAGCTTGAGCGCCACGTCGCCGCCCTCGGCGAGCATGGCCTGATAGCCGAAGCGCTGGACCATTGCCTCCAACAGCCGGCGCTGGACCGGATCGTCATCGACGATGAGCACGACTTCAGCCATGGGACCTCCGGCGGGTGTACCGATTTGGAGCAATGTCGCCGGTTTGGCTTAATGGCCTCTTAAATGGCTCGCCGGCCGGCGTTATGTTGAAAAACCGAGTCCTGCCATCGCATCACCATCTGTGGCAGCCTAAATAGCGTCCCGACCCTGCGATTTCCCCTCAATTGAAGCGTCCCAAATGGCCAAAGCCGTGACCCGTAAGAAGCCTGCCAAAGCACCAAAGCTCGGCGCGTTGCCGGAATGGGACCTCAAGGACCTCTATCCAGGCCTCGACAGCCCAGAGGTGAAGCGCGACCTCGAACTCGCGGACAGCGACAGCGTGGCTTTCGAACAGGCCTACAAGGGCCATCTGCAGGCGATGGTGACGGGTGCTGGCGCAGGACAGGCGCTGACCGAAGCGATACGGCGGTACGAAGCGCTGGACGATCGGCTCGGCCGGCTCATCTCCTATGCCTCGCTGGTCAATGCCGGCGACACCACCGATCCGGTGCGCGCCAAATTCTACGGCGACATGCAGGAGCGCGTCACCGCGGCTTCACTCCATTTGCTGTTCTTCACGCTTGAGCTCAACCGCCTCGACGACGCCGCGCTCGATGCCGCCATGATCGATCCCGCGCTCGGCCATTACCGGCCGTGGATCGAGGACGTGCGCATGGAGAAGCCCTATCAGCTCGAGGATCGGGTCGAAGAACTTTTCATGGAAAAGTCGGTCACCGGTTATTCGGCATGGAACCGGCAATATGACGACACCATCGCGGCTCTGCGCTTCAAGATCGGCGGCAAGGATCTGAGCATCGAACTGGCGCTCAATTATATGCAGGACGCCGACGGCAAAAAGCGCAAGGCGGCGGCGCTGGCGCTCGCCAAGACGTTCAAGGAAAACTTGCGGCCGTTTACGATGATCACCAACACGCTGGCCAAGGACAAGGAAATTTCCGACCGTTGGCGCGGCTTCAAGGATGTCGCCGACGCGCGCCATCTGTCGAACCGGGTCGAGCCCGAAGTGGTGGAGGCCCTGGTTGCGGCCGTTCGCGCCGCCTATCCGAAACTGTCGCATCGCTATTATGCGTTGAAGGCGAAATGGTTCGGCAAGAAGAAGCTGCCCTATTGGGACCGCAACGCGCCGCTGCCGAAAGTCGCGCAGCGCACGATTCCCTGGAACGACGCGCGTGCCACCGTGCTCACGGCCTATGGCGCGTTCTCGCCGAAAATGGCGGAAGTCGCCGACCGTTTTTTCAAGAACAACTGGATCGACGCGCCGGTACGCGAGGGCAAGCAGCCGGGCGCATTTGCGCATCCCACCGTGCCGTCGGCACATCCTTACGTGCTGCTCAATTATCAAGGCAAGCCGCGCGATGTCATGACGCTGGCTCATGAACTGGGTCATGGCGTGCATCAGGTATTGGCCGCGCCCAACGGCTCGCTGATGGCGCCGACGCCGCTCACGCTGGCCGAGACCGCGTCGGTGTTCGGCGAGATGCTCACCTTCCGCAAGCTTCTGGCGCAAACGACAGACACCAAGCAGCGCAAGGCCATGCTCGCCGCCAAGGTCGAGGACATGATCAATACGGTCGTGCGCCAGATCGCGTTTTACTCGTTCGAGCGCAAGGTGCATCTGGAGCGGCGCAATGGCGAACTCACCTCGGATAAAATCTGCGAACTATGGATGTCGGTGCAGGCCGAGAGCCTCGGACCGGCGATCGAGCTCAAGGCCGGCTACGAAACCTTCTGGTCCTATATCCCGCATTTCATCCATTCGCCGTTTTATGTTTACGCCTATGCCTTCGGCGATTGCCTGGTGAATTCGTTGTATGCGGTCTATCAGAAATCCGAATCCGGCTTTGCCGAGCGCTACCTTGCGATGTTGTCGGCCGGTGGCACCAAGCATCATGCCGAACTCTTGGCGCCGTTCGGGCTCGATGCCTGCGATCCGAAATTTTGGGATGGCGGCTTGAGCGTGATCGCCGGATTGATCGACGAATTGGAAGCGCTGGACGCGGCTTGATCATGCCGCCCACCGACCGCGAAAAGAACCGCTTCTCCGCCCGTGCCAAACGCTACGCCAATGTCGGCAGCAAAGTCGGCGGCGTAGCCGCGCGCATGGCCAGCCAGAGATTCCTCGGCGTCAAGTCGGATCGTGCCAGTAACGCCATCGGCCTGGCTTCAGCGCTTGGCGGGCTTAAAGGCCCGATCATGAAAGTGGCGCAACTGCTCGCCACCATTCCCGACGCGCTGCCGGCGGAATACGCCAACGAACTGATGAAATTGCAAAGCCAGGCGCCGCCCATGGGTTGGGCTTTCGTCAAGCGCCGCATGAGCGCCGAACTCGGTGCCGGCTGGGAAAAGAAATTCAAAAACTTCGAGCACCAACCCGCCGCCGCCGCTTCGCTCGGTCAGGTGCATCGCGCGAGCGCGCAGAGCGGCGTCGAATTGGCCTGCAAGCTGCAATATCCCGACATGCAGTCGGCGGTGGAGGCCGACTTGAATCAATTGCAATTGCTGATGTCGATCCGCAAACGCTTCGATCCGGCCATCGACGCCAGCGAAATCGCCGTCGAAATTGGTGCGCGTCTGCGCGAGGAGCTCGACTACATCCGCGAGGCGAAACACATCGCCCTCTATCGCGCCGTGCTGCAAGGCGAGAAGTTGATCCGCGTTCCGCAAGTCTGGCCGGAGCTTTCGACCGGCCGTTTGCTTACGATGGATTGGCTGAGCGGCCGCAAGCTGCTCGAGCACAAGGGCGCCGCGCTCGATATTCGCAACCGGCTCGCCACTGTCATGTTCACGGCCTGGTGGTTTCCGTTCAGCCGTTTCGGTGTCATCCACGGCGATCCGCACCTCGGCAATTACTCCGTGTTCGATGATGCCAAAGGCGTACCCGCCGGCATCAACCTTCTCGACTTTGGCTGCATTCGGATTTTCCCGCCGAGTTTTGTCGGCGGCGTGGTCGATCTTTACCGCGGGCTGCTCAATGGCGACGACGATCTCGTGGTGCATGCCTACGAGACCTGGGGCTTCAAGCGGCTGTCCCGCGAATTGATCGACGCGCTCAATATCTGGGCGCGCTTTATCTATGGCCCGATGCTGGAAGATCGCGTGCGCAGCGTGGCCGACGGGGTGAAGCCGTCGGAATACGGCCGCAAGCAAGCCTTTCAGGTGCATCAAGCCCTGAAGGCCAAAGGCCCGGTGACCGTGCCGCGCGAATTCGTGTTCATGGATCGCGCGGCCATCGGCCTCGGCGCGGTGTTCCTGCATCTGGCGGCAGAGCTCAATTTCCATCGATTGTTCAACGAGGCGATCAAAAGCTTCTCCGTCGACCAAGTCGCCGCGCGGCAGGCCGCGGCGCTGGCCGAAGTGGGCCTCAAACCATCCACGGCCTGAAGCACGCCGGGCGTTGCCCTTGCGGTCCAATTGCGCTAACTCCACAGCCGCCCGGCTTTTCTAATCCCTTGGAGCCCTCCCATGGCCGACCACGGCACCGTCGAATACGCCACCGCCACCGGCAATGATTATCCTGCGCATGAAAAGACCTACGAGACGTTCATCCTGTTCACGTTCGTGGGCATCATCCATGTGATCAATTTGCTGTTCGGCCTGACGGTCGGCGGCGTGATGGGGCACTGGTTCACGGCGCTGCCGATTTTCATCATCGCAGTGGTGGGCTTGGTGTCGGGCCTGATGACCGGCTCGAAGACCTCGAGCTATGTGGCCTTCGTGCTCTGCTTTTTGATCTTCGCGTTCACCGGGCTTTCTTCGCATTAAAAGAATAAACTGTGTGGCGTTGGAGAGGCGCGAATGCGAATTGCCGTAGCGCGTGAGACCGACGCCAGCGAACCCCGCGTCGCCGCCACCCCCGAAACCGTCAAGAAGTTCATCGCGCTTGGCGCCGAAGTCGCGGTCGCGCGCGGCGCCGGCATCCCTTCGGGCATTTCCGACGCCGATTACGAGGCTGCCGGTGCGCAAATCGGCGAAGATGTCACCAAGACCGCCGACCTGGTGCTCAAGGTGCGCCGTCCCGCGCCCAATGAGTTGTCGGGTTACAAGAAGGGCGCGCTTGTCGTCGCCATCATGGACCCCTACGGCAACGAGGCCGCGCTCAAGCAGATGGCCGACGCCGGACTGGTGACCTTTGCCATGGAGCTGATGCCGCGCATCACGCGCGCGCAGTCGATGGACGTGCTTTCGAGCCAGGCCAATCTGGCCGGCTATCGCGCGGTGGTGGATGCCGCAGGCGAATATGGCCGCGCGTTGCCGATGATGATGACGGCGGCCGGCACCGTACCCGCTGCAAAGGTTTTCGTGATGGGCGTCGGCGTGGCGGGCCTGCAGGCGATTGCGACCGCGCGCCGGATGGGCGCCGTCGTCACCGCTACCGACGTGCGCCCGGCCACCAAGGAACAAGTCGAAAGCCTTGGCGCGAAATTCCTCGCGGTCGAGGACGAGGAATTCAAGAACGCGCAGACGGCGGACGGCTATGCCAAGGAAATGTCGAAAGAATATCAGGCCAAGCAAGCCGCCTTGGTCGCCGAGCATATCAAGAAGCAGGATATCGTCATCACCACGGCGCTGATCCCCGGCCGGCCGGCGCCAAAGCTGATCAACAAAGACATGGTGGCCTCGATGCGCGCCGGTTCGGTGATCATCGATCTCGCGGTCGAGCGCGGTGGTAACGTAGAAGGGGCCAAGCCCGGCGCCACGGAAGTCGTGGGGGGCGTCAAGATCGTCGGTCATCTCAACGTCGCGGGCCGGATCGCGGCGTCGGCTTCGGCGCTCTATGCCAAGAACCTCTACACCTTCGTCGAGACGCTGATCGACAAGAAAGAAAAGAAGTTCGCGATCAACTGGGACGACGAGATCGTGAAGGGCACCGCGCTGACCCGCGACGGCGCCATCATCCATCCGAATTTTATGGCGAAAGCTTGAGGAAAAGCTGACATGGACCAGATCGCCACCGCAGTCGATCCCTTCGTGTTCCGGCTCTCGATTTTCGTGCTGGCCGTCTTTGTTGGCTACTACGTGGTCTGGTCGGTGACGCCGGCGCTGCATACGCCGCTGATGTCGGTGACAAATGCCATCTCTTCGGTGATCGTGGTTGGCGCCTTGCTGGCGGTCGGCGTGCCGCTTGCGACCAACGACAGCGGCCCGCTATGGGCGCGCGCGCTCGGCTTCGTCGCGCTGGTATTCGCCTCGATCAATATTTTCGGCGGCTTCCTGGTCACCCAGCGGATGCTGGCGATGTACCAGAAAAAGAAAAAGTGAGCGCATGAACGCAAACATCCAGGCGCTGCTCTATCTGGTCGCCGGCGTCCTGTTCATTCAGGCGCTGCGCGGGCTGTCGTCACCCGACACCAGCCGGCGCGGCAATTATCTTGGCATGATCGGTATGGCGATCGCCGTCGTCACCACGCTCGCCGCGCATCCGCCTACGGACATGATCGGCTGGGCGCTGGTCGGCGGCGGCATCGCGCTGGGCGCGGTGATCGGTGCGGTCATCGCGCGCAACGTGCCGATGACGTCGATGCCGGAATTGGTCGCGGCCTTCCACTCGCTGGTCGGCATGGCGGCAGTGCTGGTGGCGGCGGGAGCGTTCTATGCCCCGGCGGCGTTCGACATCGGCACGAACGGCCATATTCATAGCGCCAGCCTGATCGAAATGTCGCTCGGCGTGGCGATTGGCGCCATCACCTTCACCGGCTCGGTGATTGCGTTTCTCAAGCTCTCCGGTCGCATGAGCGGCAAGCCGATCATGCTGCCCGGCCGCCACGTCATCAACATCGCGCTGGCGCTGGCGTTGATCTTCTTCATCTACGGTTTCTATGTGTCGCAGTCGCAGATGGACTTCTGGCTGATCGTTGCGATTTCGCTGACGCTCGGCGGCTTGATCATCATCCCCATCGGCGGCGCCGACATGCCGGTCGTCATCTCGATGCTCAATTCCTATTCTGGATGGGCCGCCGCCGGCATCGGCTTCACGCTCGGCAATTCGGCGCTGATCATTACCGGCGCGCTGGTTGGTTCATCGGGCGCGATCCTGTCTTACATCATGTGCCACGCCATGAACCGCTCGTTTATTTCCGTCATTCTCGGCGGTTTCGGCGGCGAGGTGGCGGGGCCGGCCGGTGGCGCAGCCGAGCAGCGTCCGGTCAAGCTGGGATCTGCCGAAGACGCCGCCTACATCATGAAGAACGCGCAGAAGGTGATCATCGTGCCGGGTTACGGCATGGCGGTGGCGCAGGCGCAGCACGCGCTGCGGGAAATGGGCGACAAGCTTAAGAAGGAAGGCGTCGAAGTCAAATACGCCATTCATCCGGTGGCGGGCCGCATGCCCGGCCATATGAACGTGCTCTTGGCCGAAGCCAACGTGTCTTACGATGACGTGTTCGAGTTGGAAGACATCAACTCGGAATTCGCCCAGGCCGACATCGCCTTCGTCATCGGCGCCAACGACGTCACCAATCCCGCGGCGGAAGAAGACAAAACCTCGCCGATTTATGGCATGCCGGTGCTGCAGGTGTGGAAGGCCGGCACCGTGATGTTCATCAAGCGCTCGCTGGCGTCCGGCTATGCCGGCATCGACAATCCGCTGTTCTATCGCGACAATACCATGATGTTGCTCGGCGACGCCAAGAAGATGACCGAGAGCATTGTGAAGTCGATGTGAGTGCCGTCAGATGGGCTTGACCACGAGCCTGTTCTGATTCGCGGCCTGGTCGATCGTTAGCGTTCCGCGATCTTTCTCGTTCATGGCGCGCGCCAATTCAGGACTCATCCTGCCGGCGCGTAGCCAGATGATATCGAGCGTGCCTTTTAGGCTTCGCAATTCATCGGCATCTGTCCGGACCGTGCCGCCATTGCTGCGCAGCCGGAACGGCGTGAAGCCCATAGCTTGCAACGTAGCCACCATATCGTCGGTGGACAGCCCGCCGTCACGGCTGAGGTCGGGAGAAAATTCCAGAACGATCGCTTCGGTTCGCTCGAGCGCGCGGCTTGCCCCGGAAATAACAGCCGGCTCGTGGCCTTCGACATCGATCTTGATGACGGAGATCGCGCGGTCTGCAAGCCCAAGACCTGCGAGAGCGCCATCGAGGTCCGTGAGCGCAACGGCGCGCGACCCCATGCGGTAATCGGCGGAGAGCGAATGGCGGCCGAAATTCGAACTCTTGTAGCGGTGCAGCCGGCCCATTCCTGACGTGGCGCTGACAGCGCGGGTATCCACCACGGCATTCTCAACACCGTTCTCGACAAGATTGCGTTCAAGCAGCCAGGCATTGAAGGGGTCGGGTTCGAAAGCGACCAGCATTTCGACATTCTTGTGCCGTGCGATGTGCACCGCGTGCCAACCCAAATTGGCGCCGACATCGATCGCAATGCCGGGCTTTGCCGCTCCGAGATAGTCGGCGAGCCAACGCGTCACCAGCGGCTCATGCGTGCCGTATTTGGCGATGTGGCGGCCGATCGTATCGCGGTAGTGCACGAAAAAAGCCAAACCCGATTGCGCGGCACGCACGCGATAGGCGGGCCGCCATGGCACCAGCCAAGCAACCAAAAAGGCGAAGGTCCCCAGTGGGCGCGGCAAGGTAAAAGTCATGTGCGCGTGTAAAGCATGCCCGCGCGCCGATACCAAGAGCCGCCGCGAACGCTAAGTGAGCTTGGCGCTCTACGATTCCAGCGGCAGCGGCACCGAGCAACGCATGCGCACGCCGTCGATCTGGTAATCGATGTTGGCCTTGGCCTGGATCTGTCCCGGCAGTACGAATTCCAGCAGACGCGAGCCGAAGCCGTGGCGCTTGGGCGGAGTTACCGCCGGTCCGCGGCTTTCTACCCAATCGAAATCGAGCGTGCGGCGCTTGGCTTCGATGGTGACGCTCCAGGTGACGTCGACCTTACCCCCCATGACCGAGAGCGCGCCGTATTTCGCGGCATTGGTGGTGAGTTCGTGGACCGCCATGCCGAGCGAGACCGCCAGTTGCGATGACAAATAGATTTCGGGGCCGTTCAACGAGATGCAGCCGTCGCTGCCGTCGTCGAAGGCGTCCAGTTCATTGTGCAGCAGATCGCCGAAGGCAACAGCGCCGGTCTCGTCCGTGAGCAGGCGGTGAGTCTTGGCCAGCGCGCCGATGCGCCCGATCAGCGCGGTCTTGAATTCCTCGATGGTCTCGGCCGAGCGCGCGGTCGAGCCCATGATCGCCTGCACCGTGGCAAGCGTGTTCTTGACGCGGTGATGCAACTCGCGCACCAGCAGCGCCTGCTGCTCCTCCGCGCGCTTGCGCTCGGTGATGTCGACCAGCATGTTGACGGCACCGACCAGCTTGCCGGATTCGTCGTGCAGCGGCGTCGGGTAGGGAATGAAGGGCACGCGCGTGCCGTCGGGACGTTCGGCGATGGCTTCCTGGCCCCGCACCACCCGGTCTTCCTTCAACGCGATCGCCATCGGGCACTTATCGTGCGGCAACGGCGTGCCGTCCGGCCAAAACAGTTTCCACGAGCCGCACCATTCGCTGGAGCCAAGCGTCGGGTGCACGCCCCACATTTCGGCGGCGATCTCGTTGTAATAGGTAATTCGACCTTCGGCGTCGGTGGTGTAGACTGCGGCGGGCAGGGCATCGAGCAGCTCGCGGAACCGGCGTTCGCGCTCGCGCAGGGTGGCCTGCGTTTGCATCGTGCTGGAAATCGGCACGACGTTGTCGCCGGCCGGCGCTTCGCCGCTCGCCGCCAAAGCGTGTTCCAACTTGCTTTCCAGGAAACTCACCGGCTTATCCATTCCGCCCCCGAGTCCACGCTAAACCCATCATCAAACTCAGTTTTTTCCGTTCCTGAACCCTGCCCAGTGACCGTAACGCCTTGAGGGGCTTAAGGTTGCAGCCAAGAATGAGTTTTTATGACTGTTCGAACGGTTTTCCTTAACGCGATCGGCCGCAAAGGCTCGACTAAAGCGGCCTCTGCATCACCAAAGCGTCGACAGGCCCCAGTTTTGGGTGCCGGAACGCCCCCGGCAGGCGTCCCACGACGGCAAAGCCGCAGGCTTGCCACAGCGCCACTGCGCGCTCGTTTGTGGCAATCACGAAATTGAACTGCATGGCGGTGAAGCCGCGCTCGCGCGCCGTATCCAGCGAATGTTCGCACATCGCCCGCGCCGCGCCGCGACCCCAGGCGTTGTTGGCGACGATGTAGCCGCAATTGGCCACGTGGGCGCCGCCGCCGCGCTGGTTGGCGCGCAGATAGTAGGTGCCGACGACCTGACGCGCATCCTCGGCGACGAAAACGCTGTGCCCGGGCGAATGCCAATAGGCCAGCGCGTCGGCGCGGCTGATGTCGCGCGGCAGCGGATAGGTCTCGCCGGTGCTGAAGGTTGGTTTCAGGATCGCCCAGATGGCGTCGTCGTCAGTGGCCGTGGCGGGGCGGATGGTCAGCATCGCGTCCATAGGTGCTGTGATATCATTTTTTCATGCCCACGCTGAAATGGCTCATCATCGCGATTATCCTCGGGTACGGCGGCCTGCTAGCGCTGATGTACGTGTTTCAGCGCGCGCTGCTGTATTTTCCAGACACCGCCCACACGCTGCCGACGGAGGCCGGCTTGCCGAAGGCGAGCGAAGTGACGTTCCAAAGCGAAGACGGCGAGAAGCTGATCGCCTGGCATGCGCCGGCGCAGGCCGGCAAGAAACTGGTGATCTATTTCCAGGGCAATGCTGGCGGCCTCAATCTGCGCGCCGATCGTTTCACCTGGCTGACCGCCGACGGCACGGGGCTATTGGCGTTGCGCTATCGCGGCTATGGCGGCTCGACCGGCTCTCCGTCCGAAGAAGGGCTGATTCGCGACGCCCGCGCGGCTTATGGCTTTGCCAGCGCGCAAGTTCCGGCAAACCGTGTCGTCGTATTCGGCGAGTCGCTCGGCACCGCGGTCGCAGTTGCGCTCGCCGCGGAACGGCCCACCGCCGGCGTGATCCTCGATGCGCCGTTCACGTCGGCTTCTGATGTCGGTGCCGCTGCCTATCGATTTGCGCCGGTGCGCTGGTTGATGAAGGACAGTTGGCATTCGGATGAGCGCATCGGCGGCGTTAAAGCGCCGCTGCTGGTGTTGCACGGCGAGCAGGACCGCATCGTGCCGATCCACTTCGGCGACCGGCTGTTTGCGCTGGCCAACGAACCCAAGCGCATGGTGCGCTTTGCCCAAGGCGGCCACGTCAATCTCGATGGTTTTGGCGCGCCGAAGGCAATCAAGGAATTCCTGGCGGAATTGCCCTAAGCTACGGCTCGTGTAGCGTCCAGCCGCCCCGGCGGCTTATTACGACCGCGTAGTAGACGAGCGAGAGTAAGATGATCACTGCGTTGGCGATCAGGCTTGGCTGGCCTACCGCCGGATCCATGGCGCTGGTATAAAAAACATAAGCCAGCGCCAGCAAGCCGAGCACCGGCAGAAGCGGATAAAGTGGCATCCGATAGGCCGCGTGGCGGCTGGCCCCTGTGCGGCGGCCGACAATCGCGGCAATACACATGATCCCGTAGACGATCGCGATTGACGTGCCGGTGACGACCAGCAGCAACTGCAGACCGAGAAAGCACGCGGCCATCGAAAACAGGCCGGCGGCGAGCGTCGCGAGCCAGGGCGAGTTGTAGCTGTCATGCGTGGCCGTGAAGGCATCGTTGACGCGCGGGTGCCAAGTGGCGTCGCGGCCGGTGCTGTAGAAAAAGCGCGCATTCTGCAGAACGGTCGCCAGCACGGCGTTGAGAATGGCGATGGCCACGCTCAGACTTATGGCGATGCTCAGAAAGTGGCCGCCAGTGGTCGCGACGAAGTCGCTGAATGGATTTTGCGAGGCGAGCAGCGCTTTGAGGTCCGGCGCGCCAAGGAGAACCGCGGTGACCGGCACAAGCTCTGTGATAACCGTGATGACCAGCGACCAAAGGATGGCTCGTGCGATCACGCGCGGCGCCTCATGTGTCTCTTCCGCGAAATAGACCGCGGCGCTAAAGCCGTAATAGGCGAAAATGGCGACCGACGTGGCCAGCCCCATCATGGCCAGCGGCGTCGCTTGGAGTACGTTGTCGCTGACGACGACCGGATGCGCAACGATCTCCCATAGCGAGCGCTGGGTGTTCCAAAGGCCGAGGCACGCAAGCGCGGCCAGTGCCAGCAGCTCAAGCAGCAAAAAAACTCCCGTGATCCAGGCATTGGTGCGGATGTGCAGAATGCCGAGTAGCGTTGTCACGGCGATGATCGCGATGGCGACAGCCGTTTTATCCGGCCCGGGAACGACCACGGCGATGTAGTCGCTGGCACCGAGCGCCAGCACGGCCGGTGAGAGCACGCTGCCCACCACCGTGAGGCCGAGCGCCGCAAAACCGAAGCCGTGGCCGACCGCACGGCTTGCGATGCAATATTCGCCGCCGGCGATCGGAAACGCCGACGATAGTTCGGCATAGACGTAGGCAATAGGCACAGCGAGTAACGCTCCGGCCAGCATGCTGATAAACGCGCCGCTGCCGGCCTGCGTGATCACTCCCGGCACAATCACGAACACGGACGACGCGGGCGTGATGGCGGACAGGGTCAAGAGCAGCACGCCGACAATGCGCATGCTACGTTTCAAGGGACGGGCTTTTTGTGGATCCGTCAGGGTCGCCTCAACCGGAATGCGCCGCCGCGATCGAGTGGCAGCCAGGATATTAATTCAGCATTGAGCGTTTCGCTAGCGTGAGCGCCGTTTTTCATGTTGGGGCATCGGCCGTTTTATTGATCCAAATCGGACGGCGGCTTAGGCTGTCTGGTTGTTTGGGGGGCGTAGCGATGCTGATCAAATGGATGGCCGCCACTACGGCGTTGCTGTTGTTTCCATTCGCCGCATTCGCGGCCGAACCGGTCCGCCACGTCGGCATCTATGTCGATCCGTTCTATAAATCGGCGCAATCGCCCGACGGTACGCCGCAAGTGAGCGTTGGCCGGCAATACAATGCATTGCTCGCCTCGAACAAACGCGAGGATATTCTGGCCGCCCGCGACCTGATCGTGGCCAAGCCCCAGCTGGTCACCCCGATGGTGATGATGGTTCTCGCCATCCGTCTCTACGATGTCGGCCAGCGCGACGAGGCGGTGTTCTGGTTCTACGTCGCCAAGGACCGCTACATCGTGATGTCGGAAGTTCTGGACGTGAAGACGCAACAGCTTGCGCAGGCCGACGACGCCGTGCGCAACTTTTCCACGCTCGCCGGCCCGACGATCAATGGCTATGCCTTCTGCGATCTCGCCAAACAGAAGGGGGCGCATGCCAAAGCTGTCACATGGGTCGAGGACAATCCGTACGAAGTGATGTTCATGACACAGGCGCCGGCGCTGCCCGGCGACCGCGCGGAGAACGCCAAGCACGCCATTGCCAATGCAAAGGGTCGCGCTGCCAAGGAGCGCGCTTATTTCGACAACCCGAAGAACGTCGAAAGCTATTATGCCACCCGCAAGCGCAACGAGGCCGACGTCAAGTTCTGCTGGAAATAACTTAACTCATTTAGGGCAGGGCCAGGTCGCGGCCAGGGCCGCAGCCGCCACGCGATGGAAATTCTCGTTGAGCTTTTCCGGATGGCTCTTGAGATAGGTCGTGATGATCGTGACCATCTGAGAAGACGTAACTTGACTGCCGGCCGGCGGGCATGCGGCAAATTCATTCTTGAAAAGCGGCTCGAGGCTTGAGATGGCCGTGACGGCGCCAAAGCACAGCGCCGCCCGGTTGAGTTGTTTGGCCGCTTCATCCGAATCTGCGGCGGGACGTTTGCCTTGAACGATGTCCGCGGCAGCGAGGCAACTCGGATAATAGATCCGCGCGCTGGTCGTGTCGGTCTGGGCCCGCGCTGCGGTCCCGATCCATAGCGTCGCGGCGATCGCGATCCATTTTTTCATGGGTGCAGTTTTAATCGAACCCCAAAAATAAAGCGCGGGCGTTTTAAGGCCCGCGCCAAAATCTCAAAACTCGTTTGCTTAAGCGTTAGAAGCGCGATCCGCCGCCGCCGCCACCGCCGCGGCCTCGGCCGCCGCCGAGGCCACCCGGGCCGCCAGGACCACCGGCGCCGGGAACGATGCGGGGCTTCATCGGCAACAGGCCTTCGCGCTGCATCTTCTTGCGCGCGAGCTTGCGGGCCCGGCGGATTGCTTCCGCCTTTTCCCGCGCCTTCTTTTCCGATGGCTTTTCGTAATGACCGCGGAGTTTCATCTCGCGGAAAATGCCCTCACGCTGCATCTTCTTCTTCAGCGCCTTGAGGGCCTGATCGACATTGTTGTCTCGAACAAGAACTTGCACGCTTGCTCCTTCGTTGGTGGCGCGGATACGGGTTTTGGTCAAAAAGCCCGCAAAGGCAGGGCCTTTGAGTCGGGCGGCGATAACAGAAAAGGCTTTAAGAGTCTATGATTTATGGCCTTGGGACCGCCAAATGGCCTCGCCAGGGGGCCATAACCAACTGCCAGACTTAAGGAAATGCGGTCAGCGAGGAACCATATGCATGAACGGCTCGGCCTCTTTGAGCGTGCGCGCATAAGAAGGCCGCTGTTTGAGCCGGCCGAGATAGGCGATCAGGTTGTTGTAGCGTCCGGCCAGCGGGGCGATGGCATAGTCGCAATAAAACAGGGGCGGCGCTGCCGCGCAGTCGGCCATCGTAAAGTCGCTGCCGATCGCCCAGGTCCTGCCCGCCATGTCCTTGTTGGCGATGGCGAGCGCGGTTTCGACCTTGTCCTGTGCGTGGGCAACGCCGTGCGGATCTTTTTGTCCCGCGGGCCGCCAGCGGTCGCTGATGATCTTTTGCATGTTGATGTGCAGGCTCAGATCGTAAAACCGGTCGATCTCGCGCGTCTTGAGGGTAGCCTCGGCATTGTCCGGAATAAGCTTGCTGCGGCCGGGATAATGCAGCGCCAGATATTCAATGATGCTCGTGGATTCCGGGATCAGCCGGTCCTTGGCATCATCGCGCAGCACCGGGAACTTTCCCACGGGCCAGACCGCTCTGAAGGCGTTGCGCGATGTCTCGTCGGACAGATCGACGACGACGGGCGTGAACGGAATGTCGTTCTCATAGAGCGCGATCAACGCCTTATGGCAGAACGACGAGAGCGGATGGAAGTAGAGCGTGAGGGACATGAGCCCATTTATACCAGCGGGATGCGGGCAGCGTCAGAGGGGTATTTTGGGTCCGTAAAGCCGCAGAACCGTGGGGAAAACGGCCTACAAAGGGATTTGGCGCTAATGCGCCTGAGATAGTATGGTGGTTTGGGCATTTCCCTCAATTACCTGAAACGGGATCAGGCTGTGGACGCGAAGATGTCAGAACGTATTGCCGTGAAGCCGCAAGTTGCCTTGGGCGCTCTCGTCACCGAGGGCAAGACCAAGAAGATTCACTCGATCAAAGGCTCTGACATGGTGGAGGTTGTCGCCAAGGACGACATCACTGCCGGCGATGGCGCCAAGCACGACATCATTCCCGACAAAGGCCGCCTAGCCACCGCGACGACATCCAACGTATTCCGCCTGCTGAAGACCTGCGGCCTGCCGGTGGCTTTCGGCGAGCAGGACAGCGCGATTTCGTTCACCGCACCGAAATGCGAGATGCTGCCTTATGAGGTTGTGGTCCGGCGCGAGGCGCACGGCTCCTATTTGAAGCGCAACCCGCACCTCGCCAAGGGTCAACTCTTTCCGCAACTGATCGTCGAATTCTATCTCAAGACCAAGGACAAGAACTGGAAGGGCAAGTCGCTGGTTGCCGACGATCCCTTCATGCAGTTTGCGGACGACGACAAGGAGATCAAGCTCCTCAATCCGGCAAAACCGCTGCAAGGCCAGGAGCCGTTTCTGGTGCTGCCGGTGAAGGAAGTGTTTTCCCGCAAGGAAGAATCGAAAAGCTTTCCCGACATGCGGCGCATCGCGCGCCAGACTTTTCTGGTGTTGGAGAAAGCCTGGCAACTCGAAGGCGGCACACTGGTCGATCTCAAGGTCGAGTTCGGTTATGACGCCAAGGGCAAGCTGCTGCTGGCCGACGTGATCGACAACGATTCATGGCGCGTGCTCGAGGGCGGCGCCTATATCGACAAACAGGTTTACCGGGATGGCGGCGCGCTCGACGACGTCGCCGCCAAATATCGCCAGGTTGCCGATATCACCAGCCGCTTCCACGTGCCGCGCCAGCGCATTATTTTGTGGCGCGGTTCGGAAAAGGACAAAACCGATGCATTCTCCGAAGCGCTCGGCGAACTCAAAGACCTTTTGGCGGTTGTTACCTGCTCGGTGCACAAAGAGCCGATGCGTGGCGCAGCGACGCTCTACAAGATGCTGCAGGAAGTTCCGGACACGGTCGTTATTGCCTTCATCGGCCGCTCCAACGGGGCGGGGCCAGTGCTTTCCGCATTGTCGGCGGCGCCCGTCATCACCGTGCCGGCGAGCGCCAAGGAATTCCCGGAGGACGTATGGTCGTCGTTGCGGGCGCCGAGTTCGGTTCCTGTCATGACGGTGCTTGAGCCGAGCAACGCCATTCTCGCTGCCTTGCAAATTCTTTCGGCGCGCAATCCCAAGCTCTACGCCCATGTCCGCGGCGCGATCGAAGACCGCACGGTCAATACGATCCAGCTTTGATCGGGGGCTGCCCGCGCCCGCGGGTGAGTGGCTCGCAGATTCTTGAAGGATCGCCCGTGGCCGCAGACAAGTCCGATGCACGCGATCAACCGGCGGGGTCGCCGGCAGCTTTGTTGCTGGCGGAGATCGAACGGCTCAAGAGGGATTTGATCCAGGCGGAATGGAAAATCGCCGAACTGGAGGCGCGCGCCGACGTCGACCCGCTGCTCGAAATACTCAACCGGCGCGGCTTCGAGCGCGAACTGATCCGCTCGATTTCCTATGTGAAGCGCTACGGCACCCCGGCGGCGCTGGTGTTCATCGATCTCGATGGCTTCAAGGCGGTCAACGACCAGTATGGCCATGCCACCGGCGACGCGCTGCTCAAGGCGGTGGCGCGCCAGCTCACCAGCCATGTGCGGGCCTCCGATGTGGTGGCCCGCCTCGGCGGCGATGAGTTCGCGGTGCTGATGTGGAACGTCAACGAGATCCATGCCGCCGCCAAGGCGAAGGAACTGGAAACCGTGATCGCCGCGGCCAGCGCGGGCGAGGGCGCGAAGCGTTATTCGGTCGGCGCCAGCGCCGGCATCGTGCCGCTGTCGGGCGACGCAACGCCGGCCGCGATCAGCGAGGCCGCCGACAAGGCGATGTATGCGCGAAAGAAGGAGCGGCGAGGCTAGAGCGGGGAATTGGAGATGTGATAATCTGCTGGCGGCCGGCGCCCCCGGCGAACCATAGGACGAGTGCTATGAGCCAATACGAACAGACGATCCTCAATTTTGAAGTTTCCGACGACGTGCTTGAGCGGGCCGCGGGCATGTGGCGCGAGAAGAAGGCAGCCTACACCATGCCTTCCGCCATCATCTGCATCCCACTGGGGCCGGCTAGAAACAAAGATTCGTGAGGACGTCCCCACGTTTGTCTTTCAGCACGTAGGGACATTCGATGCGCTTGAGGCGTTCCTTGCCCTCTTCATTGCCGAGCGCTGCGGCTCTTGCGAAATAGGATTTGGCGGCGCCGTCGTCCTGCGGACCGCCGCGCCCGAGTTGCGCGAATGCGCCCGCCCAAACCATGGCGTCGGCATGACCTTGCGCCGCCGCCTTTTCAAACATCCTGCGCGCGGTGACATCATCCTGCGGGCCGCCGGTGCCGTTCGCCGCCATCAAGCCAAGCTGAAACTGCGCTTCCGCCGAATTGGCTTCCGCGCTTGTCGACAGCACGGCCCTCGCCTTGGCGGAGTCCACGGGGGCGCCGCCGCCGCCCGAGAGTGCGGCGAGATTGGTGACAGCGCGCGGGTTGCCGGCTTCGGCGGCGCGCTCGAACAGCTTGCGCGCCTGCGCGGGATCCTTGGCGACGCCTGCGCCCGTTCCGTACAGCACGCCGAGTTCGACCATGGCGGCCGAGCTGCCTTTGTCGGCGGCCTTGCGATAGGCGCCGATGGCGTCCGGCAATTGCTGATTGGCGGCATAGGCGCGGCCGAGCTCGTAAAGCGCCCGGCGCGACGAGGCCGACGCGGTCTTGCAGAATTTAATTGCGGTCGCGACGTCGGACGCCGCGATAACGGGCGTGCCCTTGACGTCGGCCGGCTTGTCCGGATCGGCGGGGTCGGCGGCGAGCCGGTAGCACAGCACCAGATCGGCGGATTGCGCTTTTGCCGGCGAAAAATGCGATGCGGCGACGCTCAGCGCCAACAGGCCCCAAAAAAAACTAAGGCCGAATACACTCGTCCGCTTGATCATGAAGCAACCTCTGCCCGCCGAATTCAATTTAGACCACATTCTTACGCAATAATATCCGGCGTGAGTTGATCGTCGATCCGGCGGATTTTGTCGCGCAGCACCAGCTTGCGTTT
>JAYTFS010000344.1:0-1558 GCA_043734185.1 Pseudolabrys sp.
ATGTTGTTGCCGTTGCGCGTGATCTCGGTCGTCGCCGTGCCGCGGCTCAGCTCTGTGGTAAAGGTCCTGCCGCCGTCATTGCTGACGGCGATGACGCTGGCTGCTTGCGCGCTCGAGTACACGCACAGCACGCCGAGAATCGAAAGAACGCGAAGCGTTTTCATGACAGCCCCCTGGCTTGCCGGGAGAGCGTGGCAGGCCGGTCTTGCCGGACCTTCAAACCATTCGGTCGAATTCGATGGTTCGGTTTAACCATCACGGGTTTGGCTTGGCGCGGCAGATGGAACTTTTCGCAGCGATGCCAATTGTCTTATGGCTGCTGGCGGGAATTCCGCTCAGCCTGATCCTCATTCTGATGCTGTTGGGCAGCCTACGACCGCTGCTCGACATGGGCGTTGTACCCGACACACGTGTTAATGTTAAAGAACGGCAGCCTGGGTATCTTTGGCTGCCGCTCTGCTCCCGCTTTACGCTTTCATTTGAGGGACGCTCGCGATGTTCAAGTTCTGGTACGACGCCACGATGTTGTCCTTCGAGTCGCAGCACGTGATTGGGCTGCGACTGATGAAGCTCGCGGGCGGCGGAAAAAATGCGCAGGCCGAAGCGAACCTCATGGTGACGGAGAAATTCACCGCTTCCATGGCCGCTGTTGCGACGCTGATGTGCGGTGGCTCGGGCGAGACCGTTCTGGCGGAAGTCCGCAAAAAGGTCCGGTTGAACTCGCGCCGTCTGTCGCGCTGAGAAACTGACCGGGCGCTAGGCTCGCCTTGAGCGTCGAATGGTCGGTGCCCCCGCGACCGGATGACCCGGCGGCGGGACGCCGTCATGTCGGGTTCCTGCGGCGGCGAACGTGATATGATCCGCCAAATCACCTTCAACCGGAACGGTTCCTATGTCGGATTGTCTGCATTGCGACATCAATGATCTGGTCGAGAAACAGCTCGAACGTGACGACGCCGACCTTGGCGATCTTGCGGCCCGGCTAACTGAAAGTCTGGCGGATCTGATCCTGCTGGCCCCGCCGGCCGACCAATCCAAGCTGATGGCCGACGTTCTTGCCAACCTGGGTCAAGCCTATCTGGAAAAGACTGGGGCTATCGAGTCGACCCCCAGGCACTAGTTTAGGGCTGGGTGCTACGCTGAGAACCGGTGACTGATTCTCATCGTGAGGAATTGATGCAAGATCGACCGCGCCGGACCATGAGTTCACGAGATGCCGCCGAAGCGATGTTCAAGGCGGCCACGAAGCCGGCCGCTGCGCCCTTACCGGTGATGAAAAAGCCTGCGGTACCCGGTGCCAAGGAACAGGTGTCGTTGCGCCTCGACCGCGAGGTGCTGGATTATTTTCAGGAGGGTGGGCCGGGCTGGCAGGACCGCATCAACGAAGCGCTGCGCAAAGCCGCCGGCAAATAGCGCTGGCGACGCGTGCGCTTTATTCTGCCTTGATGTTGGCGGCGCGAACCGCTTTGCCCCATTTGTCGGTTTCCTCGGAGAGGAATGTCGCGAATTCCGCGGGGATGCCGGTGATTGCCGTGCTGCCCATGCTCGCGAGCCGCGC
>JAYTFS010000345.1:0-2589 GCA_043734185.1 Pseudolabrys sp.
ATCCAGACAAGCTCATCTGCGCCACGCAAGGCAACGGCACGACCTCGCATCTGACGTCGGAACTATTTCAGCTGATGGCCAAGGTGAAGCTGCGTCACATTCCCTATCGCGGCTCGGCGCCGGCACTGCAGGGCCTGCTTGCCGGCGACGTCGATGTGATGTTCGACAATCTCGGCGTCTCGCTGCCGCTGGTTCAGGCCGGCAAGCTGAAATTGCTGGCGGTTGCCTCGCCCGCCCGCCTGCCGGCGCTGCCCGACGTGCCAACGCTGGCCGAAACGCTGCCGGGTTTTGAGGCGGTCGCCTGGTATGGCATCGTGGCGCCGCCGGGCACGCCGAAGAACATCGCCGACAAGATCAATGCCGATGTCAACGAGGTGTTGCGTCAGCCGGAAGTGCAGGAACAGTTGCGGAAACTATCCGCCGAGACTTTCGGCGGCTCGATCGACAAGACGTCCAGCTATATGCGGGAGGAAGTCGATCGCTGGGCCGCAGTGATCAAGTCAGCCAATATCGAACTGCAGTAGGGTCGTAGGGTGGGCAAAGCCCTAGCGTGCCCACCATTCAAGGCAATGGTCTTGATAGATGGTGGGCACGGTGCAAGGGCGCCTTTGCCCACCTACTCTAGTAGATCTCGATCCGCGTATTGCGCGAACCGTTGCGCTGGACCAGGGCGAACAGCGCCGCCGCATGCGAGGGGTGCAGCCGGACACAACCATGCGAGGCGGGACCGCCGAGCCGGCCGATATCATTGGTGCCGTGAATCGCAAAGCCGTAATAGAAGAAGATCGCGTTCGGCATCGGCGAATTGTAATATTTGCGCGAGAAGTAACGCCGATGCATCGATTGCGGATGGAATACGCCGCTCGGCGTGCCATAGCCGCTGCGGCCCGTCGAGACCGGCCAGCTGTATCGCGTTCCGCCATCGACGCTCACCGCCATGCGCTGGGATGATTTGTCGATATGAACCACCAACTCAGCCCGTGCCGGATTCAACGCCAAACCGAACATGACAATTGCGGCTGCCAATATCAGCCGGCCACCAAATATGAACTTCATCATTACGCCCTGCCGCCCAAACTGTAATCCACGCATGATGTCTTTTGGCGATGCGTCTTGTAAAGGGCGGCGGCCGGCCCGGCGCGAACGGCCCAAATTAATCTTAACCCGGGACGCCCGGGGTAGCGCGGAAATGCCGTGTGCAGATGCTGTGGGAGATCAAGCAATTGCGACTGCCCCGCTTGTCCCGCTCCGGCGATTCCATGCTACGTTTTGGGCAGATAGAGTGCCCCGATGACACCCCGCCTGATTCTAATCCCGCTCCTTTTCTCGATGGGTCTCGCCAATGCCTCCGCGGCATGGGCGCAGGACAAGGGCAGCGTCGATCCCAAACCGTTGCCGCCGCTGGCCAACCCCAACGATCCCAAGATCGGCGCCAAGGAATTGTTCGGCCGCAAGGTGTTGCCGGCGGCAATGCCGACGCGCGTGCTCGGCTTCTATGCCCATGGCTGCATCGCGGGTGCGGAGGGGCTGCCGATCAATGGCGACACCTGGCAGGTGATGCGGCTGTCGCGCAATCGCTACTGGGCCCATCCCGACATGGTCGCGCTGTTGAAGCGGCTGGGCAACAAAGCGAACAAGGATGCCGGCTGGCCCGGCATTCTGGTCGGCGACATGTCGCAACCGCGCGGCGGCCCGATGTTCACCGGCCACGCCAGCCATCAGGTAGGGCTGGACGCCGATATCTGGCTGACGCCGATGCCTAACCGCAAATTGTCGCGCAACGAGCGCGAGGACATGTCGGCGGTGATGATGGTGCGCGGCGACCGGCTCGACATCGAGCCCAAGGTGTTCACGCCGGGCCATCTGGTGGTGATCCGCGCCGCCGCGCAGGAGCCGAAGGTGCAGCGCATCTTCGTCAATGCCGCGATCAAGAAGGCGCTGTGCCGCGAAGCCAAGGGCGACCGCAGCTGGCTTTCCAAGGTGCGGCCGATGTACGGCCACGACTATCATTTCCATATCCGCATCAAATGCCCGCCGGGTACGAGCGAATGCGAGAGCCAACCCGATCCCGGCGAGGGCGAAGGCTGCAGCGCCGGTGATCTCGCTTACTGGTTCAAGGATTCGGTCCTCCATCCGAAGCCGCCGCCCACGCCGCCGAAACCAAAGCCGCCGATGACGATGGCCTCGTTGCCCCCAGCCTGCAAAGCGGTGCTGGCAGCACCCGACGCGAAGCAATAGAAGGCGGCGCGGAGCCTTTGCGTCACCTCAACAATGCTGTAAGCTTGCTCGGGCGATATTCCTGTTGGACCGTAAGTCGCAGGAAATGACCGGAACGGCGCTTCCGATTGTCGCATCCCTGACCCAACCAATGCCCGATTTGCGCGTGCGAAAACGCATGGCAAGCCGGCACGGAGCGCCGCCATGTACCGTTTCGCTGGAATTGTTGCCGCCTTTGTCATCCTGTTTGGCGCGGCCCATTCGCACGCCGCCGTACAGGACAAGACCATTACGGTGTTCGCCGCAGCCTCCATGAAAAACGCGCTCGACGATATCGACGCCGCCTATACCGCCAAGACCGGCGTCAAGGTT
>JAYTFS010000346.1:0-33273 GCA_043734185.1 Pseudolabrys sp.
GCGGACAAATCCGTTTTGTCAGTTTTTGTCCGCTTTTGGACAATAGCGGACATCGACGGGGCTTAGCCTCGGGATGGTTTGTCCGCTAATGACCCAAAGGAGACATTGGGCATACGCCTAAGTACTTGCTTAGTCCAAAACCACCTTGCCTTAATTCGTTGAATTCGCAGCCCTAATGAATGTGGCAGAAACGCAACTATTGGTGGAAAACAGGATGCGTGGTGTTCGAGACAGTGGTAATGCTGCTATAAAGGACCCTCTGGTTGGTTAAATGGCAGCTTGGGCTGACTCATTTGTGAGGGCGTCATGAAAAGAATAGCACTTCTTGGGCTTGTCGTTGCGTCGTTTGCCTCTCCGGTTTTTGCTGCCGACATGCCGATTAAGGCGCCAATGGCTGCACCTGTCCCGATGTTTAGTTGGACAGGGTGCTATGTTGGCGCACAAGTCGGATATGGATGGGGGAGCGGAGACCATTCTTTCTCGAATGGCGCGCCTTCGGATTCTTCTAAGCTCACAGGATGGGTAGGTGGTGGTCATCTCGGCTGTAACTATCAGTTCAGCAAGAGCTTTGTCATCGGCGCAGAAGGTGATTACGAAGCCGCCAACCTGAATGGAAGCTTTGTAAATGCTACCGGCGGTACCTCGGTTGGCTCGGTCAACATGACATCAGACGGTTCACTGCGCGCGCGCCTCGGCGTGGCTTTTGATCGTTCGCTGCTCTATGCGACAGGCGGCTGGGCATTCGCCAATTTCAATATTGGCGGCGGTCCCATTCCTGCACCGCCATGCTGTGGCTATTCAGCAAGCCAGTCCGGCTGGACCGCGGGCGTCGGTTGGGAATACGCATTCACTGACCACTTTACCGGAAGGATTGAATATCGCCACGCCGATTACGGTACAGCGAGAGGTACTTTAGCTCCGACATTTCCGGGGGTCACCATGCCTGTGCGACTTACCACTGACGTGGTGCGGACAGGCTTGACCTATAAATTCTAAACCTGATTCACAACCAACAGTTTGTTCCATCTAAATACAAAGCCCCGGCATCGTCCGGGGCTTTTCTTTTGGACGACACTTCGTTCGTGGTAGCCGCAATGTCGCCTTTTGGCACTTAGCGGACATTCGCGGCACCGCAACAATTTGTCTGGTATTGGATAAGAGCGGACATAGTGTACCCGTTACTCTCCGATCTCAATTTATGAGTACACGGCCCAATGAGACGGCGCGCAATCTTCAAACATTCGATGGAGATAGATCATGCCGAAGGCAATACCTCAGACGATCGACGTTGCTTTTGATATCGACGGAAAGCAGGAAAATTCTTATGATTTGAAAACGATAAAATTTGATAAGACAATCGATCACGTCGGCAATCTGAGCCATTTTCAGTCGATGGAAGTCGGGACTTTTAGGGACGAAATTCGTGTAAATGACGTTGGGCTATACAGTTTCTATCAAGAACCAACGGCGTCAGGCACGCACTTAGTGTTTCAGTATACCGATGATAATAACCCCGTGAACAAGCATAAATATCGTTTGAACGGCACGTTACACTTTTTGAAATAACGGTGATAAAATTTCTTTCGCTCACCTCGCAAAATGCTCTCGCCATGTCATGCTGCTCAATCCGTGTCGGTAGGGCGCGAAAGTTTTGTCTTCTCGGTCTCCGCTGTAATTGCACGGATAATTTCGCGGTTTCGCTTTTGTTTCTTTCTGACCGCGCGCACCCCCGCGATCAGGATCAATATCAAAACCAGCAGGAGCGCGGCGTCTATGCTCACGCGGCTACGCTGCCTCGTCCTTGCGTTCGCCAGAGGCCACAATTTTCAGCATGCCATCAGGCAACGGTCGTTGCAGCTTAAGCGCCTCATCGGGTGACGCGGTCATCCACTGCTCGATTTCCGCTTCGGAAGTTAGGATCACCGGCATTGCCTTTTCGTGGATCGCTCCGACCACGTCGTTGGGCTCGGTAGTGAGAAAACCAAACAGTTGATGTTCGCCTTCCACTGGATTCGCTTTCGTGCCCCGCGTGCCGCGCCAAGTTGTCCAGATACCGGCAAAGAATGACAACGGTCGGTCGCTATTGAACGCAAACCAAGTCGGCGTTTTCTTTGGCTTGGTCTGGGCGTATTCGCAGAAGCTCGTCCACGGTACCACGCATCGGTTTTCTGGTTTGAGCCATCGCCGCCAGTGCGCGCTTTTTGTATTGCGAATGTTCGTAATCGGGGCGCCCCCGAACTGCGGTGGACCAGGCATGCCCCAACGCGCCATCGCAAGCTCGCGGACGCCGTCCGGCGCATTGCGCACGACTGGCGCTAGGTAATCGGGAAAGATACCAGGTAGGGGAGGCAGATTACCCGTAGTATCGCGCATCGCTCGCGCAAACGCGATGATCGCAGCCTGCCCTTTGGTGATCGAATAGAGATTACACATAGGCCCTCGATGGCGGGCGTCACTGGAACATTGCTGATTTCAGATCGACGGAAACTTCGCGAGACTTGCGATGCGCGTTCGCCCGTGTCCGTTGCAGCGCGGACACCGAACATCATCGTGTGCGATTTGAATTGGCGCGACGGGGCTGCGCCGCTTCACACGCAAATCCAAATCAATAGTGGTGCCGCAGCTGTCGCAAGCAATCACCAGCCAATGATGCTTGGTGACGAGCGCCGCTTCGATTGTTGGCCAGAACCAGACGGCCTTGTTGGCCGCACGACGTGAATTGAACAACTCAACCGTCGCGAGCGCGTCGGAAACAGCTTCACGGTCGCGATGCATTCGCGCTATTGTCGCTCGAATTTCATCGTTGCGGCGGCTTACGCCCATTGCACTATTTCCTATAGGGCCAAGCGTAGAGCCGCCTATTTGAGAACTCAATACGTCGGTACCGCCGGCTTCGTCGGTGGTTTGGGCGCCGGTGCTGAAACGTGTTGAAATTCAATGGGGTTTAATTTTCCCAACCTTCTGCGCAAGATATTGGGTATGCTCGTTTCAGACGCTTCCCTAGGGAGCGCCAAAATTTATTTCTGGCTTTGATATTGTTGCATTTCGCAGCGGAATTATCCTACCTGGATCTGCCAACGGCCAAATGCATTTTGCAATGTCCGCTTTGATCCACTAGCGGACAAAATGTCGCAACGCCGCGAATGTCCGCTAAGTGACAAGAGCAGACTCGTGCTGGCCGGATACAATTACGTTGAGACTAGCTACTTTATACAATAAGGCTGCTCGGCATCCGGATGGCAAAGTCCAGGCCGGCAGGCATCAGCGCACTTCGCTGCGTTGTGCCCTCGCTTTGTGCACTCATTCTGGCAAGTCGCTTGATCTGTCGTCATTGTCAATGCACCCGCAGCTTGGGCATCGCCGCCTCCGGCGGCAGCCTGAGCTTCGGACCGGGTCAAGGTTCGCTGGGCGGCAAAAGTGGAACTAGTGAGCAGCATGGTGAGCAGGACACAAAGCATAAAGCGCATGACGTCACTCCTTCGTGGCTATCCGGTTTACCCCATAAGGCCGCGCACGGAACAGACCAATTTTTCTTACGATCGTTGCGGCTAGGGTCCCCAAACTAAGGAGACGCCATTGTATCGGATCAAACGCGCACTTTGATAGGTGCTGAAACCGACATCAAAACATTGCCGCAGTGCACAGCCAATGTCGCTGTTGGGTCATTCGCGGCCAAACCGTCCAACGCGAAAAATTACTTTTGTCCGCTGGCGCTCGAAAGCGGACAAATCGGTGGGACACTCGCCGCAAAAAGCCTGTCGATCCGGTAGAACGATTCGGCGTCCCACTTTTCTACAAGTACCTGAGATAGTCGAATTGAGGCGGTCCCTAGGGGGTGCCATCAGCCCGATGGCTAGCGCCGTCCGACGCCCGCCCAGCGTTTTGCGTACCACAGAGCAACGGCAATGCCCGCGGATACCGCGGCGGTTACTAACGGCTCCGCCCATTGCGGTGGGAAATGCGAAGGATGCGCGAAGACATCGCCAATAAGTGTAACGACCGCGCTGATCGTTGCCTGGCGGCTGACGCTGTCAATTGTCCGGTCCATTTGGATCAGAAGTGCAACAGTGGCCAGTGCGCCTACGGAGCCGCAAACTGTCGCGAGCAGCACATGCTCGACGTCGAAAGCGATAAAAATGTTACCGCGCGCCATGACGAGAAGGCAGGCGAGCCACGCGCCACAAAATTTTTCAATGGCAGGGCGGATAAGTCCGCTCGTGCGCGGGCCACCGAACGCGAGTCCACCGAGGTTCTGGGTCGCCATCCGCAATAGCCCCTCTTGTTTGCGCCGCTTCGGCGCATGCTCCGATGTGCAATACCCCGCCGGAAAGCACAATCATTTCCGCGTCGCGCGAACATCAATTCTGGGTGAGGGCCGGTTGATTGTTCAGCTTCTGAAGTAGCGGCTTTGCGTTACCGAGCGCCACGTTTTTCGATACTCACCTGACGGCCGCCGCCGCCCCCGCAAAATTGTCATCGGCCCATGTTCCCGACGATATTTTTGATCCGTTGGCGGCCGACAAAACGCCATGGCCGTGCCGTTTGCCATTTTTGAATTCACCGACGTATTTCTCGCCATTCGGCGTCGTTAAGGTGCCTTTTCCGTTGCGCGCACCGTCTTTGAATTCACCGACGTATATTGTCCCGTTGGCATAGGTGTGGGTGCCTTGGCCGTTCAAATCGTTGTTCTTGAATTCACCGACGTATTTTCTGCCGTTGGTGGTCGTAATGGCGCCTTGTCCCTCCAGCGCGTCGTCCTTGAATTCGCCGGCATATTGATTCCCATTGGCAAAACTTTGGATGCCTTTGCCATTCCGTTTGCCGTTTTTGAATTCACCTTCGTATTTGTCGCCGTTTGAATACGTTAAGGCGCCTTGCCCGTCGTATTTGTCGTCCTTGAATTGGCCGACGTATTTTTCACCGTTAGCGAACGTCAAGGCGCCGTAACCGGCGCGGACCCCGTCCTTGAACTGACCGGAATAATTCCATGCGTTGGGACGCGTGAAGATCCCATCCCCGCTCGGCTTGCCGTTCAGGTACGTGCCGACATATTTGCCGCCGTCTGGAGACGTATTTGAGCCCCGGCAGTCATTCCAGGACGCATCGGGCTGGCCATCCGGGCAGGCAGGAATATCCCGCAGAATTATGGTTTGCGCCGATAATGGAGTGCTGAAGAAAATGGCAGCGGCGATGAATGTCACGTTGAACGGCACAGACCGGTGCGCAGGCATCACACTAACTCCTCGAACTCCTCGGCATTCGGCATCGTCTCGTCGATTGCATCACAATATACCGCTTTTTTCCCGCCCCGCGCTAGCCGAGCAGACCCAACGCGGTGAGGCTAGTTTGGCGCGGCCCGAGCCGTGCTAGACCTATAGGCCTGCCCATCCAGCGATTTAAATCCCACAATCAAGTTCCAGGATGTCCGATGTCGGAAGCTGCCAGCGGAAATAAATATCTTGAGCTGCTCAAAGGCGTTCTGACCGGGATTTATTATCCAGAGTCGCCTATGCGGATGGATGTACCAAAATCGAGATGGTCCCCTAAAGCGATCCTGAAACGCGCCATCATTAAATCCCTGGCATTGTCCGACATTCGTCTAATGAAGATTTCGAAATTCGACGTGAAAGCGCGGCGAGAAGGACGCGACTGGCCCAGCATTGCCTATACAATGGTCGGCCTTAAGCGCCTCGATAACGTCCAGCACGCAATCGAAACGGTTATTCGCGAAAATATACCCGGCGATCTATGCGAATGCGGTGTGTAGCGAGGCGGAGCCGCCATGTTCATGCGTGCCGCTCTCGCCGCATATGGCGATAAAAGCCGCGCTGTCTGGGTTGCAGATAGTTTTTCCGGTCTGCCGAGACCCGATGTCGTCCGCTACCCCGCCGATAAAGGCTCGGATTTTTCGCAAGTAGATTACCTGTCGGTGCCGCTTGAAAAGGTTCAGGAGAATTTCAGAATTTTTGGACTGCTGGATGAGCGCGTTCGTTTTCTCAAGGGCTGGTTCAAGGACAGTCTGCCAAATGCCCCCATCGAACAGTTGGCCGTCCTGCGAGCCGATGGGGATCTATACGAGTCCACCATGGATATTCTGAACAACCTTTACGACAAGGTTGCCCTCGGCGGATTTGTAATCATTGACGATTATTACAGTTGGGAAAATTGCCGGCGCGCCGTTACCGATTTTAGAGCCTCGAGAGGCATCATTGCGCCAATTGAAAAAATCGACTGGACGGGCGCATATTGGCGCGTGCCGATGAATGGATAATTTCAGCCCGATTGGAGAATGCGATGAAATACATGCTCACCTGGGCCGAACGCTCGCAAGGGTCGCCGATGGAGTACGAGAACGCCCAGAAGCGCATCCTGGAAGTTTTTACGCAGTGGAAAGCGCCCGACAATTTCAAGATCGAGATGTTCGTTATCCGCGTCGGCGACTGGGGCGGGTATATGCTGCTCGACTGCGACGATCCGCTGGCGGTTCACAAGTTCTGTTCGATGCTGCCGGCTTTTGTTTTCGAGGCAAGGCCGGTGGTTCCGGTCATGGACGCCGTCCGGGTGGAGCTCGAAGCGATTGCCTTCCGCGACGGAATAAAACGCCAGTGATAGTCGAGAGCCTGGCGTCGCCACGCGAGATCAAGAAAGCGGCACTCAAAGCGAGTGCCGCTTTTTTCTGCAAGTGGTTATGGTATGGTCCCTGAGGGAGCGCCAGATAGTTCAATGACTTGAGCTTCCCATCCACATCGGAGCGCGTCATGCGAATTCTGACATTGATCGGTGCCCTTGCGGTCGCTGCCGGCATCGGCGCGGCCGTGATCTTCTTCGGCGGTTATTACAGCGTCGCCGGCACGCAGGAAGATCCGGCAATCGTGCATTGGGCGCTGGTGCAGGTGCGCACCGCCTCGGTCAACCGGCATGCGAAGGATGCAGCCCCGGCCAACATCAACGACCCCGCCACGATCGAGGCGGGCGCCCGTGAATATGCCGAACATGGTTGCAGCAACTGCCACGGCGCGCCCGGCGTGACCTGGGCCAAGTTCTCGGAAGGGCTCAAGCCCGAGCCGCCTGACCTGAAGGATGTGGTCAAGGATCGCACGCCGGCGCAATTGTTCTGGGTCGTCAAGAACGGCATCAACATGACCGGCATGCCGAGCTTTGCGCTGGCCGGCGCCAAGGACGATGAGCTCTGGCAGATCGTTGCCTTCCTGAAGAAATTGCCGACGGTTAGTGAATCCGATTACAAAAACTGGAACGCACCGCCGCCCGCGCCTTTGGGCATTCCTCAAGAATCGGGTTCGCCGCCAGCGGCCAAATGAGTTTTTTCCGTCTCTACGCCCGCGTCCTTGAAACGCTCGGGCCGGACCGCCGTGTCGGCTGGTTTCTGGCTTTCGCCAATGTGACGCTGGCGGTGGCGCAATTTGCCGAACCGGTGCTGTTCGGCCGCGTCATCAACGTGCTCACGAACGTCAAGCCGAACGATATGTCGGGCGCGTGGTCGGGCCTGTTCCTGCTGCTGTGCGCGTGGGTCGGCTTCGGATTGTTCACCATTCTTTGCGGCACCGTTGTCGCGCTCTACGCCGACCGGCTGGCGCACCGCCGCCGCCTGGTGGTGCTGACGGGCTATTTCGAGCACGTCCTGCAATTGCCGCTCGGTTTTCACGGCGAAGTCCATTCCGGCCGGCTCATGAAAGTGATGCTGCAAGGCACCGATACGCTGTGGGGCCTGTGGCTTGGATTTTTCCGCGATCACTTCGCTGCGTTCGTATCGCTGATCATCTTGGTGCCGCTGGCGCTGTTCATCAACTGGCGCCTGGCGATCCTGCTGATCCTGCTGTGCGTGGTGTTCGCCGTGCTGATGATGCTGGTGTTTCGCAAAACCGAAGTGCTGCAGCGTTCGGTCGAGACCTATCAGTCGGATCTCGCCGAACGGGCCTCCGACGCCTTGGGCAATATCGCGCTGGTGCAAAGCTTTGCGCGCGTGGATTCCGAAGTGACCGAACTCAGAGGTGTGAGCGAGCGGCTGCTGGCCGCGCAGTTCCCGGTGCTGTCCTGGTGGGCCGTGGTGGCGGTGCTGACGCGCGCGGCGACCACGCTGACGGTGCTCTGCATCATCGTTCTCGGCACTTGGCTGTTTCTGCAAGGCTTGATCACGATCGGCGAGATCGTCACCTTCATGGCCTTTGCCGGACTGGTCATTACGCGCCTCGAGCAGAGCGTCAGCTTCATCAATCACATGACGCTGGACGCGCCGCGCCTGCGTGACTTTTTCGAGGTGCTGGACACCGAGTCCAACATCCACGACGGCCCCGATGCGATTGAGCCCGGCCGTCTGATTGGGCACGTGCAGTTCAACGACGTTTCTTTCTCCTACTCGGGCAAGACGCCAGCGGTGGCGCACTTGAGTTTCAGCGCGTTGCCGGGCGAGACCGTGGCGCTGGTGGGCGCGACAGGCGCGGGAAAGTCGACGGCATTGGCGCTGCTGCATCGTGCATTCGATCCGCAAACCGGACTGATCACCATCGATGCGATGGACATCAAAGACATCAAGGTTGCCGCGCTCCGGCGCAATATCGGCGTGGTATTTCAGGAGTCGCTTCTGTTCAACCGCTCGATCGCCGAAAATCTGCGTGTCGGCAAGCCGGACACCACACTCGATCAGATGCGTTCCGCGGCGGCCCGCGCGCAGGCACTCGATTTCATCGAACTCAATCCGAAGGGGTTTGACGCCGTTGTCGGCGAGCGCGGGCGTTCGCTGTCGGGCGGCGAGCGCCAGCGGCTGTCGATCGCGCGCGCCTTGTTGAAAGATCCGCCGATCCTGATTTTGGACGAGGCGACCAGCGCGCTCGACGCCACGACCGAAGGCAAAGTGCAGGCGGCGCTCGACGAAGTCATGAAGAACCGTACTACCTTCGTGATCGCTCACCGTTTGGCCACCATTCGCAAGGCCACGCGCATCCTGGTGTTTGAAGGCGGGCGGATCGTGGAAGCGGGTTCCTACGACGAACTGTTCAGGCTCGGCGGCCGCTTCACGCAGCTCACCAAGGCGCAGTTCATGACGGCCGATTCAGCAACGTGATGGCGCCGGCACTTCAGGCGAGAGCGGCATAGATATCTCCCGAATTGGCGTCGTGCGGCAATTCGTTGAGCCAGCGCGCGATCTCGGTGCCGCCGATCCAGCCGACGTGAGCGAGTTTCTGGCTCTCGCCCACCGCGCCATTGAAACGGCGATAGCCCAACGTCAAGCAGCGTTCGATGCAGGCGCGCGCGACATCGCGTTGGATCGTGGTGAACTCGAATGAAAGGGCTTTGACCGGCCGCGACAGACCGGCCAGGGCCTGCGCCTCGAAGCCTTCGACATCGATCTTGATAAAGGCCGGCACGCCGTGGCGTTCGATCAACGCGTCGAGCGTCGTCACCGGCACGTCGATGGTCTTGCTCCATATCTGCTCGCGCCAGCCCAGTGCATTGCGGGCGGCGTCGATGAAATCGCGCGAGGCGGTCGAAACCGTCGGGTTGTCGATATTGACCATCAGCCTAGCCGTTCCGGGCGTGGCGCCAACTGCACTTGGCTCGATCATCACGCCGGCACTGCGTCCGTAGAATAATTTCAGCACTTTTGCCAAAGCCGGTTGCGGCTCGATGGCGACGACGCGCGCGCCAAGGCGTCGAAACGACGCAACCCTGTCGCCGACATGGGCGCCGACATCGAAAACGAGATCGCCGCGCTGCACGAAACGGCTGTAGAGGCGATCCATGCCTGCCGCTCGTGCGCGATTGCCGTAATAAATGCAAAGCGACCGAACGATGGCGCGCGCAGTCCTGAATCTTTCGAGCATGGCGGATTCCACGTCAGGCTGGGTGGGATCGGGACGTACGTGCCGCTATCTCGATGGCAGGGACCGCCAATGTGGAAAGCGCAGTCGGTGGCGTCGTTTCCTCGGGCAGACGCCCGATGCCGAGGCGCGCCATCGTTCTGCCAACCGACGGCAGCGCGGTGATGACCGCAAACGGTATGGCCAAGGCCGGACCCGCGGCCAGGAACAGCGCATAGGGGATTGCCGCCGGATGCGTCATGGCGAACAGCACGATGACGCCCCAGCCGAGCAAGGTGTGCGGCCAGAGATTGCGCAGCGCCAGTGTGAACGGGACCGCGTGATCGTCGCGCGTCTGTCCGATCCAGCCAATCTCGCGACCGAACAGCAGCCCGCACAAAAATATCGTGTGGCCGAACCACATGATCGGACACAGTAGGATCGAGTAGAGGGTCTCGATGACAAAATTGGCGATGAAGCGCGGAGCGCCGCCGAATTCGCGCAGAACCTTCGGCCGCAGCAGAACATCGATGAAGATCGCGATCTTGGGCGAAAACCACATCACCAGCACCAAAACGAACAGAACCATGCCGACGTCGGAGCGAATGACGCTGCCCGTGCCTCCGAACGCTACTGAAAGCGTGCCGAGAACAAGCATGCCCATCCAGGCCGGCGAGCCGATGAACATCACGATGGCGATGGCGAGCTGATAACGGCTGACGGGCTTGAGGCCGGGCATCAATAGGAAACGCCAGTACTGCATGTTGCCCTGGCACCAGCGCAGATCGCGGCGGATGAATTCGATCAGCGTTGGCGGGTTTTCCTCCCAGCCCAATTCGTCTTCCGGCAGCACCCGCACGTCGTAGCCGGCACGCCGCATCAGCACCGCTTCGATCTGGTCGTGGCTGAGAATATGGCCGCCGCCGGTGATGGGCAGTTCGCAATACGCAATGAACGGCTTGAGCCGCAGCACGGCGTTGTGGCCCCAATAGGGGCCGCAGTCGCCCTGCCACCACGCGCTGCCGATGGTGTAGGAGCGCATGCCAAGCCGCATGCCGAATTGAAAGACGCGCGCGAAGGCGCTGGTCGACGGCAAGCCAACGACGAGTCCCTGCAAAATGCCGAGCTTGGGATCGGCTTGCATGATGCGCACCAGTCGCAGAATCGCTTCGGCCGGCATAAAGCTGTCGGCGTCCAGCGTTACGACGAATTCGTAGTCGTTGCCCCAGCGCGCGCAGAAGTCGCGAATGTTGCCGGCTTTATATCCGGTATTGTTGTCACGCCGCCGGTAGGTGAGGGCGATTTTGCCGCGCCATTGCGAAGCAAGCTGGCAATAACGGGCTTCTTCCTGCGGCGCGATTCCGGCATCGTCGGTGTCGCTCAGCACAAAGAGATGAAAGCGCTCGGCGGCGCCGGAAGCGGCGAGCCCCGCCAGCATCGGTTCAAGGTTGCGGATCGTGCGGTCCGGCAATTCGTTGCGAATGCACAACAGGATCGCCGTCGGCGCCGTTGTGGCTTCATTGCCGCGAATGCTGGCGGCCACCGGGAATATCGCGGCAATCGGATCGGCCGCAAAGCGCATGATGATGAAGCCGATCATGGCGTTGGAAAATCCGGCGGCCGTCCACGGCAACGTGACGGCAAACATCGTGAGGATCATATAATCGACAATGCCCAAGCCGTCGGCCGACAGCGCCAGGGCCAAAAGCGCGAGCGATCCGGCGATGGTCGCCGTGAACAGCGCGCCAAACAGCACCCGCCGGCCGATCATCGTCGACCCGGCGCGGGCGGCGTTTGCTGCGTAGGATTGAGAGCGTTGGAGCACTGCTAATGGCTTCTGATGTTGCGGTAACAACGATATAACACGGCGCGGCGCGTCCGTAGTCCAACCGAAGGCAAGATAGTGGCAATAGAGCGTACCGATGAAGTAGCCAAGGCGCTTTGGTACATCGGGCCAGGACGTGCCGAAATCCGCGCTGAAAAGCTCGGGCCGCTCGCGGAGGGCCGGGTGCGGGTGAGGGCGCGCTTTGGCGCGATCAGCCGCGGCACCGAGGCGCTCGTTGCGGCGGGCCGCGTCCCGGCAAGCGAGTTCGACCGCATGCGCCCGCCCTTCATGGGCGGCGATTTCCCGTTTCCGGTGAAATACGGCTACGCCACCGTCGGCAAGGTCGAGCAGGGGCCCGAGAATCTGCTCGGCCAGAATGTATTCGTGCTCCACCCGCATCAAACTTTATTGGACGTTCCCACAAGCGCAGTCGTGCCGCTCCCCGATAACGTGCCGCCCGCGCGTGCCGTGCTGGCCGCCAATATGGAGACTGCGCTTAACGCACTATGGGACGTGGGTCCAAAGCCGGGCGCTCACATCTCTGTTGTCGGCGCCGGCGTGGTCGGCGCTTTGGTTGCATTTCTTTGCGGGCAAGTGGCGGGCGCGCAGGTGACGCTGGTCGACATCAATCCGGCGCGCGCGGCCTTGGCGCGAACGCTGGGCGTGAACTTCGCCGCACCTGATGCTGCGCCGGGCGATTGCGATCTTGTCATTCATGCCAGCGCCACCGCGGCGGGTCTTGCGACCGCTCTGTCGCTCGCGGGGTTCGAGGCGACCGTGCTCGAATTGAGCTGGTATGGCGACGCCCAGGTGCTGGTGCCGCTCGGCGGCGCCTTCCACAGCCGCAGGCTCAAGCTAGTCTCAAGCCAGGTCGGCCATGTGGCACCGTCGCATCGCGCCGATTGGACACATCAGCGCCGTTTGGCTGCCGCGGTGGAAATGCTGGCCGATGCGCGTCTGGACGCGCTGCTGGCGCCCGCCGTTGCATTTGACGATCTGCCGACGAAGCTTCCTGATATTCTTAACCCAAAGAGCGGCGTACTATGCCAGCTCGTTGCGTATTCCTAAGGGGGCCGCTTTGTTTGCCGTTGAAGTTCGCGACCACATCATGATCGCTCATTCGTTTCGCGGCGCCGTGTTTGGCCCGGCGCAGGCCTTGCATGGGGCAACCTTTGTTGTCGATGCAGCCTTCATCGCGGACAAGCTCGACGCCAACGGCATTGTGGTCGATATCGGCCGCGCGCTCGACGAACTGAAGGCGACGCTGGCGCCGCTCAATTATCGCAACCTCGACGATCTGCCGGAGCTCAAGGGCGCCAACACCACTACCGAATTTCTCACCAAGCATATTTTCGACCGGCTGGCAGAGGCCGCCCGCGCCGGCAAGCTCGGCCGTGATGGCTGCGAACTCAAGGCAATCCGTGTCACACTGTCGGAGTCGCACGTCGCGCGCGCCTGGTACGAGGCCGGTTTGTGGTGAGACGCTTCGCCTTCGCGGTGCCGGGCGATCTTGCGACCCCGACCGGCGGCTATGCCTATGACCGGCGCATGATTGCTGAACTCGGCAAACTCGGCTGGCAGATCGATGTCGTCGATCTCGGCGACGGCTTCCCGTGGCCGGGCGGCGAGATGCGCAAGGTCGCGCTGGCGCGGCTCAATGTGGTGCCTGCGGGCCGCGCCATTGTCGTCGACGGGCTCGCGCTCGGCGTTTTGCCGGATGCCGCCGTTGCGCTCGGCTCGCGCAATCCGCTGATCGCGCTGGTGCACCATCCGCTGGCGATGGAGTCGGGGCTGACGGCGCAGCAATCCGAGGATCTACGCGCCAGCGAGCGCGCGGCGCTGGCCGCCGCACGCGGCGTTATTGTCACGAGCAACGCGACGGCGCGCCAACTTGTCGCGGATTACGGCGTGCCGCGCGATTGCATCACCGTGGCGCGGCCGGGCAACGACCCGGTGGCCATGTCGCAAGGCAGCCGCGACGGCACCGTACATTTGCTGTCGGTTGGCGCGGTGGTGCGGCGCAAGGGCTTTGACGTTTTGATCGCGGCACTGGCTAAGCTTATCGATCTGCCGTGGCGGCTGACCATCGCCGGCGACCGTGGCCGCGATCCAAAGGCCGCCGCGCAGCTCGACGACGATATTGCGCGGCACAAACTTGGCCACCGGGTCGCAGTGTTGGGCGCCGTGACGGCGCAACAGCTTTCGCAACTTTACGCCGCCGCCGACCTGTTTGTGCTGGCGTCGCGCTTCGAGGGTTACGGCATGGCCTATGCCGAGGCCATCGCCCACGGCCTGCCGGTTATCGGCACCACCGCTGGCGCTATTCCAGAAACAGTGCCGGCAGGCGCCGGCGTGCTGGTTGCTCCCGACGATGTGAAGACGCTTACGGCAGCGCTGCGCAAAATCATTGGAAATCCCAAACAGCGGGAGCGCCTCGCCGAGTCGGCACGCAAAGCGGCCGCGCAACTTCCGACCTGGCCGGAGTCGGCGAAATTATTTTTGCGCGCGCTGGAGGCCTTCGCATGAGCGGCTTCTCGGCGGACTGGCTCGCGCTGCGCGAGCCGCATGACGTGCGCGCCCGCAATCCGGCGGTGCTCGACGCCGTTGTCGCGTCGTTCAAGAACCTTCCTTCGATCCATATTGTCGATCTGGCCTGCGGCACGGGTTCAACCTTGCGCGCGCTCCGCCCGCGCCTCACCGCGCAACAGACTTGGCGCCTCGTCGACAACGATCTTGGCCTGCTGGCGCGCGCGACCGCCATGACGCGCCCGGCGGGCGTGACCGTCACGGCGGTCCCGCTCGATCTCAACCGCGATGTCGAAGCGGTGCTCGATGGGCCGGTCGACTTGGTCACGACGTCAGCACTGCTCGATCTGGTTTCGGATGTTTGGCTCGAACGGCTCTCGGTAGAAATGGCCGCGCGCTCGATCCCGCTCTATGCGGCGCTAAGTTATGACGGACGGATCGAACTCGGCCCCGTCGATCCGTTCGACGCGAGGATCGCCGCCGCGGTCAACGCGCATCAGCGCACGAATAAAGGTTTTGGACCTGCGCTCGGACCAAGCGCGGCGTCTTCCGCGATCAAGCAATTCGAGAAGCTTGGCTACTCCGTCGTTCAAGGCCAGTCCAATTGGATCATCGGCGCGGGGGATCGCGACATGCAAATGGAAATTTTTTCCGGCTGGGCGGGCGCAGCGCGCGAAATCGGCAAACTTTCGCTCCCCGATGTAGCCGCGTGGCTGACGCGCCGGCGTGACCTCGTCACGGGTGGGCGCTCATCCATCCGCGTCGGTCACGTCGATATTTTTGCCCGTCCGACCGGCACGCGCTGAGCCGACAGATCGCAATCGAACAAAACTTCGTCGTCGAGTTGGTGCGTGTGGACTTTCATGCGCAGCGCCTGATCGGCGCGCTCTAGCCCGGGCAGGATGAAACTCGCGCGCCCGGCGCCGAGAATGATCGGCGCCACCATCACATGCAGCCGGTCAAGGCAGTCGGCGGCCAGAAAGCGCGACACGGTATCGGCGCCGCCTTCAATCAGAATACGGCGCATGCCGCGTTCCGAAAGCGCGGCAAGAATCGCGGAGGGCGCGATGTGTTTTTCTTTGAGGGATAGCGTCAAAGTCTCTACGCCGGAAGGTGGAGCAACGCGTGTGCCTTGCGCGGTAATCAGCAGGCGGCGCACGCCGTCGTCGGCAAAAACTTTTGCGTCTACCGGAAGCCGCCCGTTGGGGTCGACGACGACGCGTGCCGGTTGCGGTCCTTCAACCCGCCGAACGGTCAATAGCGGATCGTCTGCGATGGCGGTGCCAACGCCAATCACCACGGCATCGACCAGCGCGCGCAGCCGGTGCAGGTGATCGAGACCTGCCGGTCCGTTAATGTATTTGGAGTGGCCGGATTCCGTGGCGATGCGCCCGTCCAGCGATTGGCCGATCTGCCCGACGACCACCAGGCCGTCGGCGGCCCCGGTTCGCAGCGGCCCGAAGATATCGCCCCAAAGCTCGCCTGAAATCCGTGGCAAGGGCATTGCCGCGCTGCGAAAGGCCTCAATAAAATTAACCCATAGCACGCGCATTGCCTTTTATTCTACGTAAGCCTGTTGCATCAGGCTTGCACAGAAAACATTAATTTGCGACCGGAATGGGCAGGGGCCTCGCGGTGTTCTATAAGAGCCTCTAGTGGGGGAAGCCTAAGGAAATGAGTGCTGTGCGGACAGACTTGAGTTCTTCCTTGTTTGGTACAAAGGGGCAGATCGGCGTCAATCGCGGGCTGGCAGAATTCCACGCCAGGCGGCCGGTGCTCATCCGAAGCGGGAGCGAAGCTCTCCTGACTTTGCCAGTCGAAGGCCTGGACGCGCAGCGTCTTTCCGAATTCGTCGCGCTATGCGCGCCGGCGGTTCCGCGGCTGGTCATCACGGCGCGTCGCGCGCTTGCACTCGGTCTTGAAGCAAGCACGCCGGTCGCCTTGAAGCTTGCGCCGGGCTTTGACGCGGACAAAATTCTCGCGCTTGTTGCCGGACCCAAGATCGATTGCGTCCTCGATGCAAAACCAGCGGGTCATGCCGCGGAGGCCGCCATCCAGCTTGTGAAATTATCGCACGGACTGCCGGCGGTGTTGGCGGCCGATGTCGTGGCGAAGGATGCAATGGCCCATGAGCCGGCGATCATCGCCGTCGAGGCAAAAGCCGTTTCAAAATTTGGCGACGATGTCATTCGCTCCCTGGTGATCGCGAGCGAAGCGTCGATCCCGCTTAATTCCGGCACGCGCACGCGGTTCGTCATTTTCCGGGATGCGATGGGCGGCAGTTCGGTCGCCATCATCGTCGGAAAGCCCGACTTCACCCGCCCGGTTCCGGTGCGGTTGCACTCGGCTTGCCTCACCGGCGACGTATTTGGTTCGCGACGTTGCGACTGTGGCGACCAGCTCAAGCTCGCGCTGACGCGTCTCGAGGGTGTCGGTGGCGGCATCATTCTGTATTTGGCGCAAGAGGGCCGTGGCCTTGGCCTCGCCAACAAGATGCGCACCTACCAGATGCAGGAAGATGGACTCGACACGGTCGACGCCAACACGACGCTCGGCTTCGATGACGACGAGCGCGACTACGGCATCGCTGCGCGGATGCTGGAAATGCTCAAATGCAAGCGCGTCGTGCTGCTCACCAACAATCCGGCCAAGATGGACGGCCTCGCCAAGGCGGGAATCGAAATCGCCAGCCGGATGGCGCTGGAAGCGCCGATCAATTCCGACAATCGCCGCTATTTGACGGCGAAGGCGGCGCGCGCCGGACACCGGCTCGATCACCTCATCGCCTCGCTCGCCGAGCCAACCGACCCGGACAGGGATGTGGCCCCTCTGGCAACGTGAGATCGATCGGTGGCGGCCATGCCAAACGCGCCTAGCCGGCTGATTGGCGAACTTACCTCTCCGGAAGTCTCCAAGCTTCTCAGCGAGAAATCGATCCTGTGCCTGCCGCTCGGCTCCATCGAGCAGCACGGCCCACATCTGCCGCTCAACACCGATGTCGTGCTGGCCGAGGAATTTACGCGCCGCATCATCGTTCGCTGGGCGAAGTCCCTGGATCTGTGGCAACTCCCGACGCTGTCGGTGAGTCTGGCGCGCGAGCATGAATGGGCGCCCGGCACTTTGTCTTTGTCGATTTCGGGTCTGACGGCCGTTGCGCGCGGCCTCGGCCGCGAAATCGCCCGCTCCTTGCCGGCGCGCAATCTCGCCATCATCAATGGTCACGGCGGCAACCGGGGAATTCTCGAGGCCTTGATCCAGGATTTACGGGCCGATTTTGGATTGAATGTCTGCGTGATGCATCCTTCCAACTGGGTGGAAGCCGACGCCGGCGCGTCAATACCGGACATTCATGGCGGCAAGAACGAGACTTCGATGATGCTGGCCGCGGCGCCGCATCTGGTGCGACGCGATCAGATCGCGGCATTGAAAAATCCCCCTGACGCCAAGGCGATCCGCGACACCATCCTCGATCGCGGCGTGTCGTGGCCGTGGACGACGGACGACAAGCGGCTCGCCGACATGGGCGTTATCGGCGATGCGGAGGCGGCGACGGCGGAATTTGGCACGAAAATATTCGATTGCGTGGTTGAGAAGGCGGGCCTCGTTCTCAACCAGCTCCTGGACCGTCAACGTCTTTTGCGCCGCTGACATGTTGCGCGCCATAGCGATTGCCGCCGGGATCTGCTGCGCGATCCTCTTCATCGTTATCGGGCTGCGCTACCAACTGCAGGCATACGGCGATGGCGCGATGTTTTCCTATGCGGTCGCGGTCCAGGATGCCTGGGTGTTCCATTGGCACAATATTTCCGGCCGGCTCACGGTCTATTTGTATTGCCTGGCGCCAGCGCAGGCCTTTGTCGCGCTCACCGGCGGTCCCGGCGGCGGCGTTCTGGTCTATGGGCTTTTGTCTTTCGCGGCACCGCTTCTGGGATTGATCGCGACCTATGCCGCCGACCGCTCGCGAGGTCGTGTCATCTTCGCCTTTGCCTGCTTCTCGACCGCCGCGCTTTGCCCGTTGGTTTTCGGTTTCCCGACTGAAATGTGGCTGGCGCACGCGCTGTTTTGGCCAACTTTGGCAGTCAGCCATTACGCCCGTCGTGGCGTTGGCGGGAGCGTGCCGGTGTTTGCCTTGTTTCTCGCGCTAGTCTTCACGCACGAGGGCGCGATCGTCTTTGCAGCGACCATTGTGGCGACGCTTTTGTTGCGAGGCTCGCGAGACGCCGCGTTTGTGACGGCGGCAAGTGCGCTGACGGCGGCAGTAGTCATCTGGGCAGCGGTAAAGCTGGCATTTCCGCCGGACGATTACATTGCGGGCATCCTGGCGCGCGCCGCGCGGAATTTCTTCGACACCGCCATTTTCAGCAACGCACTGGTTTTGCTTCTGCTGGCCGCGTTTGCCGGCTACGGCGCCGCTTTTTTTATCCTCGCGCGTTTCACGCTGGCAGGCGCACACGTCTGCGCCGCCGCCATCGTTGTTCTGGCGCTTGTTATTTATTGGTTGAAGCTGGATCACGCGTTGCATGCCACCGACCGCTATTTCATGCGGACAGTACTTTTGCTCGCCACGCCCGTGCTGGGCGGGCTTGCCGTAATTTATGCGCTCCGCACCGAAGGCCGGCTCAGGTTGCCAGTTCCATTCCTGGCAAGCGTCATGGAGACGCTCGCCAGCCGCATGATGGCCCGAGCGATTGCCGGGGCTTTTGTGATCTTGCTCTTGGTGCACGCGGTCGAGACCGCTAAATTTGTAACGGCGTGGGTGCAATACAAATCCGCAATCGGAGCACTCGCCACTGGCGCGGCGTCCGATCCGTCGCTCGGCGATCCGCGTTTTGTTTCAACGGGCCGACTGGATAAGACGCTAAACCGATTGTCCTGGAATTCGACGACCCCGTATCTGTCCGTGATTGCGGCGAATTTCACACCGGCCAGGTTGGTGGTGGATCCTGCCGCGAATTATTTCTGGCTTTCCTGCGCAACGGCGACGGCGAATTTCAAGGCCGATCGCGCGGTTCCAGCGGAGACCCGCGGGCTCGTGCGCATTCATGCCTGTCTGCATCGGTAATCCGGTGCAGTCGGTTGCGCACTGCCGCGCAGAGCCTGTAAGGATGGGTCATGACCGCAAATGACACGGAAGTCTGGCCGACCGAACTTCGCCTGCACAAGGATCGCAAAACGCTGACGGTCACGTTCGGCGTTGAGAGCTTCGATCTCGCCGCTGAATATCTGCGGGTGAAGAGCCCGAGCGCGGAAGTGCAGGGCCACTCGCCGGATCAGCGCGTGACCGTCCCTTGCAAAAAGAACGTCGGCATCATGGAAGTTCTGCCGGTCGGGAATTATGCCGTTCGGCTGGTGTTCGACGACCTGCACTCGACCGGAATTTTCGGCTGGGACTATCTGCTCGATCTCGGCCGCAATCACGCCCAATACTGGCAGGAATACATCGACGAACTCGCGGCCAAGAATTTGAGCCGGGATCTGCCCGTGCGGCACTAGGGTTTTGGCAGTCAGTATTTCAACATCGTGCGGACGCCGAACACTTTGGCATCGCGGCCGGCGGCGCCGCTCGGATGCCAGATGTATTGAAAATCGGGTTGTACGGTCCAGCCGGGAACGATCTGGGCGACGTATGATAGTTCGAGATTAGTCTCGTAATCCCGGACGGTTCCGGGAATCCCGCTAAAATTGATCACGTCCTGATCGAAGTCGCGCACGCTACTGGAAAAGCGCGAGAAGATGACGCTTGCGCCAAAACGATCATCGGGGCGGCCTGGAATTAAACCGGCAAATACGATTCCGCCATTCAGTTGAAGGTCGACCAGATTGCGGTCTGAGGGAGTCATCGAAGCAAGACCGAAGATGGACACTCCGCTGTCCGGGCCACCGCCACGCGGGCGATAAATCTGTTGATCGACGATGCCATAGACGCCGTAGTCGCCGCGATGCTGCGCGGGCACGCCACTGCCCGCTGGGTTCGCAAGTAACGTGCTGTCGTTGGCAAAGCGCTGGTCGTTGAATGGACCTATGTGCGCCCAGCCGCCGAACTTTAACGTTCGCGCTAGCCCACGGTCGTCTTTGTCTTGATTAGTGCGGAATTGCGCCTCGCCGACAACAAGGGCCGGGTCGCTCAAGCGAAAATTGAGGCCATTGCGATTGCAGGTGTCGGGATCGCCGGCGCACGGCCCGGCCGGGTCGCCATTGAAGACGGCCAGAAGAAATGATGTTTCTTTGCCTAGATTGAACTTCACGCGCGCGCCGGGCGTGGACAACGGATAGGCTGGCGCCCCTCCGGGCAAGTTGACCGCCGTGATGGTCGGCCAATCCGTCTGCATGAACATGTTGCTGAGATCGCTGAAAAAGAATTCGTTGTCGGCGACAAGCTGACCGATTCTGAACGTGACCGCACCGTCGAGAAATTTCCGTTCGATCCACAATTCTGACAGGCGTGTCGATGGCGCGGCCTCGATCGCGGCGATCGTGTTCATGCCACCGACATAGTCGCGCCGTATGCGGCCGGTGTTGTGGGTCTGGAAGGCGTTGGCGTAGAGCGTGAGATCCTGCCATCCGGCCAGCTTTTCCAGATCGATCGTCAGTTGTCCTTCGAGTTTGCCCTGGTCGATGGTGCCGGTTCGGGTGCCGCCCGACAGGTTGCTCAGCACGTCGTTGGTGTAGATCAAATTATAGCTGATGCCGTAGTCGGCAAGCCGCTTACGAACGCCGCCCGGATCGCCGTTATTCGGCAGACTGCTTGCGATCGATGAAGCGTCGGGGCCGCTTGTCGCATTCTCGGCGCGTAGCGGAGCGGCCCCGAGACCGGCAATAGCCAGAAAGACGGCGCACAGCATCTGGCACGGACGCACATTCATGACCTGCCGTAACGCCCCCGTACCCACCCATAATCGCTGCCATGCTAACCCCGAGCCGACGACGGCTAGATGACCCCGTACACCGCTGAACAACATAGCCGTCGGAGCCCTTGTTGCAACTGATTCTTAATAAGCGCTGCACTGCAGTATTTCGAACGGGAACAACGTCCGCCATTCACCAGATGCAAAAGTTTACGCAGCGGTAACGCCCTAATCCGATCCTTCATCCTATAAGATCGGCAAAAGGGGGCGATCCGGGAAGGGGGAATCCTTGGATCGAGAGCCGGGACAGTCATGATCAAATTGGATATGCGACCGCTCGCGCGGGTGCGCGATGACGTTATCGCGGCCGCTGATCGGCTTGTCGCTTTTCTCAGGACGAAGCGCAAATTGCCGCTGGTAGCGCTCACGCGCAAGGGCGCGGCCGCCGCCCTTGTCTTGATTTTATTTGGCGTTCTCGCTGTAGCCGCGACAATACTTGCGCCTACGGGCGATAAACTTGTCGCCGAGAGTTCTTCGGAGCAGAGCCGCCGGGTCGGCGCGCTGTACTATCCAACGCCGAAGCAATGGGCGTCGCTTACAATCGCGTCAATTAGTGAGTTGGTCTTTCGGGCAGAGCATTTGACCGAGGGCAAGATTGCTGTCGACGAAGATCGCGCGACTCTCGTCTACTCGCCCTATGCCGGTCGGGTCATCAAGCTGCTTGCCAAGCCGGGCGATAAAGTCATCGCTGGCCAACCGCTCTTCGTGGTCGAATCTCCGGACATGGTGCAGGCGCAAAACGACTTTATCAATGCCACGTCCGGGTTGAACAAGGCACGTTCAACGCTCGCGTTGGCCCGCATCGTCGAGCAGCAAAACAAGTCGCTCTATGAAACCAAAGCGGCGCCGTTGCGCGACGTGCAACAATCGCAGGCGGCAACGCTGGCTGCACAGAACGATTTACGCTCTGCGGAAACCTCGCTCGAAGTTGTTCGCAACCGGCTGAGGATCCTTGGCAAGACCGATGGGGAAATCACCACCTTCGGCGAGACGGGCACCATTAATCCGCTGACTACGATCTACTCGCCGATCGCCGGCACCGTCGTGCAGCGCAGGGTAGGCCCCGGCCAATACATCAACACCACCTCAAACAGCTCCGCCGCGAACGACGCGACCTTCGTCATCGGCGATTTGACGACGGTATGGCTAGTGGCCTATGTCCGTGAATCCGAGGCGCAGAATGTAAAAGTTGGCCAAGCCCTTCGTTTCACAGTGTTGGCTTTTCCGAACCGTGTGTTCGTCGCCAACATTGCCTATGTCGCCACGTCGTTCGACCCCGGCACGCGCCGATTGCTGGTGCGCGCCACGATCAACAATACGGAAGGCGTGCTGCGGCCCGAAATGTTCGCGAGTGTGAACATCTTGACCGGCGAAGGCGACAACTCGCTGGCGGTGCCGCGGGAAGCCGTCATCTATGACGGAAACTCTGCACGCGTTTGGATCGCGCATGACGATCAATCCGTCGAGGCGCGGCAGATCAAGACCGGGCTCTCCAATGGCCAAATGGTTGAGGTGCTCAGCGGTCTGGGGCTTGGGGAAAAGGTCGTAACCAAGGGCAGCCTGTTCGTCGACCGCGCCGCTGCTGGAAGTTAGGCGGCCATGTTGCGTCCTCTGATCGCGGTTTGCCTGTCGCGGCGTCCACTGGCGCTGGTCGCGTTCGCCGCTTTTCTTGGCATCGGCTATGCGATGTTCACGACGCTGAACATCGAAGCCTATCCCGATCCGGCGCCGCCGATCATCGAAATCATTGCGCAATTTCCCGGCCAGTCGCCGGAAGAAGTCGAGCGCTATGTCACTATTCCTTTGGAGATCGCGGTCGCCAGCACGCCCGGTCTCACTTTCATCCGTTCGAACACGGTATTTGCTCTCGGCTTCATCCGCCTGCAGTTCGAATATGGCCGCGACTACCATTTCGTGCGCCAACAGGTCGTCAACCGATTGAAGGACGCCACGCTGCCGGCGGCCGTCACCCCGGTCATCTCGCCAGCAGGCGGCATCGGCGAAATCCTGCGCTACCAGCTCAGGGGTCCGCCGGGCATGGACTTGATCGAGCTCAAGACGCTGCAGGATTGGGTCGTCGAACGGAAGCTGCGTATCGTGCCGGGCGTCGCCGACATCGTGGTCCTTGGCGGCAAGACCAAGGAGTACCAGGCCGAGATAGACCTCGATCGAATGCGGGCCTATGGGCTCACTTTGCCGCAGATCATCGCGGCCATTTCCACCAGCAATGCAAATGTCGGCGGCCGCACCATCTCGGTGGGCGAGCAGTCGGTCAATGTGCGCGGCGTCGGCGCTCTCGGCTCGCTCCAGGACATCGGCAACATCGTGCTGAGTCAGCAAAGCGGCGTGCCGGTCGTGCTCTCCGATGTTGCCCGCAATCAGATCGGCTTCACGCCCCGTCTCGGTATTGCCGCGCGCGACGACCAAGACGACATCATCTTCGGCACCGTGTTGATGCAGAAACTCGAACGCACCATGGATGTGGTAACGCGGGTTCGCGCCGCGATCGAGCGCATCAACAGCGACGGCAGTCTGCCGGCCGGCGTCAAGATCGAGCCGTTTTACGACCGCGGCGATTTGGTCGGCATCACCGTGAGCACGGTGATGCATAATATGTTTTTCGGCATTGCCTTGATTTTTCTGATCCAGTGGATTTTCCTCGGCAATCTTCGTTGCGCGCTGATCGTGGCGGCGACCATCCCGGTCGCGTTGTTTCTTGCCGTCATAATCACGGTGCTACGCGGAGATTCAGCCAATCTCCTGTCGGTGGGCGCGATCGATCTCGGCATTATCGTCGATGGCACCGTGATCATGGTGGAAAACGTATTCCGCCATCTGGCACATCCCATACGCCGCGAAATTACCGATCGCGAAAGCAAGCTGACCGATAAGCTGCACCGTATCCTAATGGCCGCGCTCGAAGTCGACAAAGCGATTTTCTTTTCGGTAATTATCACGATCGCCGCGTTCCTGCCGCTGTTCACCATGCAAGGCGTGGAAGGCCAGATCTTCGGTCCTATGGCGCGCACATATGCTTATGCGCTGCTCGGCGCCGTAATCGCGACCTTTACCGTGACGCCGGTCATATCTTCGCTGCTGCTGCCGGACAAAGTGAGCGAGGTCGAAACCTTAGTGGTTCGTAAGATGCGCGTCGTCTACGAGCGTGTGCTGGTTCTCGCTGTCCATAACGCACGGCCGGCGGCGATCATTGCGGTCGCCTTCGTGGTGATCTGCGGCGGACTGGGCATGCGGCTTGGCACGGAATTTCTGCCCAAATTGGAAGAGGGCAATCTCTGGATCCGCGCGCTGTTGCCGCCCACCATTACGCTCGATGCCGGGCGGGACACGGTCAACAAAATCCGGAATGCCATTGGCAGCTACGCGCCGGTGCGCACCGTCATTTCCGAGCAAGGCCGGGGCGAGGATGCCACCGATCCGGACGGCTCGTTCGTCGCTGAATTCTTCGTGCCACTGATACCGTTCGAGCAATGGCCCGCGGGTATGACCAAGGCCAAATTGGTCAAGGAGATGGGCGCACGGCTGGAAGGCGAGTTCATCGGCATCGATTTCAACTTCTCGCAATACATTCAGGACAATATCGAGGAAGCCGTGTCCGGCGTGAAAGGCGAGAATTCGGTCAAGATTTTTGGCCCCGACCTGATCGAGCTCGAACGGCTGTCGAAAGCCGTCAAGGATGAGCTTGCAAAAGTGCCCGGTATCACCGATCCCGGCGCCTTCAATCTGCTCGGTCAACCAAACCTTTTAGTCCAGGTCGACCGCGCCAAAGCGGCGCGTTACGGCATTACCGTCAGCGACATGAATACCGTGGTGCAGGCGGCGATCGGCGGCCAGGAAGTCACGCGTATCTATGAGGGTGAAAAGAATTTTCCGTTCACCGTTCGGCTGGCAGCGCAATACCGCGACAATATTGAAAGCATCCGCGCGGTCCCTGTGGCCTTGCCGAATTCCGATGCGAAATCGCCGACCACTTACATCGCGCTGGGGGATGTCGCGACCGTTCGTCTGGAGACGGGCGCCGCCTATATCTACCGGCAGAATACCGAGCGCTTCGTGCCGATCAAATACAGCGTGCGCGGGCGCGACCTCGGCTCAACCGTCGGTGAAGCGCAGAAGCGTATCGCCAAGAACGTGACGTTGAAGGAAGGTTATCGGCTGGAATGGTCGGGAGAATTCGGCGCCCTGGTCGAAGCCAAGAAGCGTCTCGCCATCATCATACCGCTCAGCCTGGCGCTGATCATGATGCTGCTCTACAGCCTGTTCAATTCGGTGCGCGACAGTCTGCTGGCGCTGTCCGGCATTCCGTTCGCGGCCTGCGGCGGAATACTCGGGCTCTACCTGTTCGGGCTGAATGCAAGCGTGTCGGCCGCCGTGGGGTTCATTTCCCTTTTCGGTGTGTCGGCGATGGACGGTATCTTGCTGGTATCCTACATCCGCCGCACCATGGATGAAGGCCTTGGCAAGGACGAGGCCATCATCACGGCGGCGCAAACCCGTATGCGGCAGATTTTCATGACGGGCTTCTCGGCCTCGATCGGCCTGGTCCCGGCTGCGCTGTCGACCGGGATCGGTTCCCAGGTGCAGCAACCGCTGGCCTGCGTCATCGTAGGTGGCATGTTGCTATCGCCGATCTGTAGCCTGCTGGTCATCCCGATCTTCGCCCGGCTGGCAATGCCCGCAGTTCGCAAAACTTCGACCGGGCCAAAAAAAGCCTTCGCATGATGAGCGCGATAGTCTTCCCGTAAGCTATTGAATTAAAAATATAATCTCCTTTGCTTGACTCTCGCCAAGTGAAAGGAGTTTACTAGAACAAATCATGAACATGGACTATCCGATGATCGCTGAAGCACCAGCCACCCTTTGCCGCCTCCGGCAGGCGGTGGCCAAAATCGAAGGACAGGAAACTGATCTCGGTATCGGCGCGCGGGCGCTCGCGTTTGGCGTCTCCGCTATCGATGCCGTGCTGCAAGGCGGCCTTGCCCCGGCGGCTTTGCATGAAATTGCCCCGGCCGGGATGCGCGATTTCGGCGGGGCCGCGGGCTTTGCCTTTGCTTTGGCCGCGCGCGCCAGCGATGGCCGTCGCAACACGCTTTGGATCCAGACCGATTTTGCGGCCAACGAAAGCGGCGACATCTATGGCCTCGGTTGCGATCTTTTCGGTTTGCCGGCACGGCAACTCCTGCTTCTCAAGGTTTCCCGTCCGCTCGATGCATTGTGGGCGATGGAAGAGGCGCTCAAGTGCCGCGCTCTGGCGAGTGTGATCGCCGAACTGCCGAATGATGGATCGATTGCCGATCTCACCGCAACGCGGAGGTTGACGCTCGCGGCGCGCGAAGGCGGCGGTTTTGGATTTCTTTTCCGTCATCGGCCGTCGCCGCTCACCAGATCGGCGGAGACACGCTGGGAAATCGCGGCGACGCCGAGCCGTCCTGATCACTTTGGCGGCCTGGGCCGTACCGCTTTTGCCCTGTCGCTCACCAAAAATCGCCGCGGCCGCACCGGCCGCTGGTTTGTCGCGTGGGATCATCATGAACGTGTCTTCTCGGCGCTATCTCTCGGTGTGGCTGAAACGGCTTTCGACCGACCGGATCGAACGCCGCTCATCCGCGCCGGCTGAGACGCCTCTCATCATTGTCGAGCCGGTGAAGTCGGCCTTGCGCATCTGCGCGCTCAACGATGCCGCGGCGGCACGGCGCCTGAAAATGGCGATGCCGCTGGCCGATGCCCGCGCGATGTATCCGTCGCTGTGGGTGGAGGACGCCGATCCGCAGGCCGATCGGGCCTTGCTTGAGACAATCGCGGATTGGTGCGACCGTTACACGCCGCTGGTCGGTCTCGATCCACCCGGCGGATTGATTCTCGACGTCAGCGGCTGTGCGCATTTGTTTGGCGGGGAACGGGCGCTGAGCGAGGATATTCTCGTCCGCCTTGCACGTCAGGGTTTTCAAGCTGAAGTCGGTCTTGCCGATACGGTCGGATGCGCCTGGGCGGCCGCGCGCTATTGCGAGACGCCGCTGGTGCCGAAAGGCGCCACGCGAGACACGCTGCTCTCACTGCCGGTTGCGGCGTTGCGGCTCGACGGCGAAATAATTTCCGCACTGTCGCGGGCCGGGCTCAAGCGCATTGCCGATGTGATTGATCGCCCGCGCGCGCCGCTCGCCGCACGGTTTGGACAGGAATTCCTCCGCCGGCTCGACCAGGCGCTCGGCCACGAGGATGAGTCGATCAAGCCGCGCCTGCCGCTGCCATCCTATGTCGCGGAGCGGCGATTTCCCGATCCGATTGGGCGCGAAGAGGATGTGCTCGGTACTATCGGACAGCTAGCGCATGGACTCGGACGTCTGCTGGAACGGCACGGCGAAGGCGCGCGACTTTTGCAGGCGGCGTTATTCCGCACCGATGGCAAAGTCTATCGGCTCGAAGCCGGCACCGGAGAGCCGTTGCGCGATCCCGGCCGTATCCAGCGCCTATTCATCGCGCGGCTCGCCACCATCGGCGACGAATGCGACCCCGGTTTCGGTTACGATGTCTTGCGGCTATCGGCGATTGCGTGTGAACGGCTCGATCCGGTGCAGGGCGGTCTTAGCGGGCAGGATCATCAGACCGAACTCGCGCATCTCGTCGACCGTTTGAGCGCGCGGTTCGGGGCGCGTCGTCTGACACGGCTCATTCCGTGCGACACGCATATTCCGGAATTCGCCGTCGCCGCCATCCCTGCGCAGGTAGCCCGCGGCACTTTTGCGGCCGATTCTGTCGCGCAGGAAAGTCCGGCGCCGGTGCGGCCGGTTCGCCTGTTCAGCCGGCCGGAAGCAATCGATGCGGTCGCCGAAGTACCGGATGGCCCGCCGGCGCGCTTTCGCTGGCGGCATATGATGCACGAGGTGACCGCGGCCGAAGGGCCGGAACGCATCGCGATGGAATGGTGGCGTGACGTGCAAGGCCATGCGCTGACGCGCGATTATTTTCGCGTCGAGTGCAAAGAAGGCATTCGCGCCTGGCTTTATCGCGAAGGCTTGTATGGCCGCGAAACCGGCAGCCCGCGCTGGTTTCTGCACGGGTTGTTCGCGTGAGCGCCGCCATGTCCGCCTATGCCGAACTGGCCGTCACCAGCAATTTTTCTTTTCTGCGCGGGGCGTCGCAACCTGAGGAATTGGTGAAGCAAGCCAAGGCGCTCGGGCTGACCGGTCTTGCTATTGCTGACCGCAACAGCGTGTCGGGCGTCGTTCGCGCGCATGGCGCTGCGAACCAGGAACAGCTCAGGATTGCCGTCGGCACACGTCTGGTTTTTGACGATGGCAGCACGCCGGACATTCTGGCTTATCCCAGCGACCGCGCGGCGTGGGGGCGGCTCACACGGCTGTTGTCGCTCGGCAAGCGGCGCGCCGAGAAAGGCGGCTGTCTTCTTGGCTTGCCGGACCTGCTTCAGTTTATCGAAGGCCTCAATCTGATTGTCATGCCGCCGGCGCGAATTGATGCGCGCGCGCTGGGCCTTTTGCTCGATCGGCTAAAAAAGGCCAAGCCGCGGCGCGCCATCTGGCTCGGCGCCGGCATGCTCTATCGCGGCGACGACGGGCGGCGCATGGCGAAGCTGGCGGAGGTTGCTCGCGATGCTTTCGTGCCTCTGATCGCGGTCAATGACGTGCTGTATCACGCCCCCGAACGGCGGGAGTTGCAGGATGTCGTCACCTGCATCCGCGAGTATGTCACCATCGACAGCGCCGGAAAGCTGCTGGAAGCCAATGCCGAGCGGCACTTGAAGGCGCCGCAAGAAATGGCACGGCTGTTCCGAAAATATCCGGACGCGATCGAGCAGACCGTGCGTTTCCTTGGCCAGTGCCGTTTCTCGCTTGAGGAATTGCGCGGAACGGAATATCCGGAAGAAACCCGGCAGGGGTTTGCGACGCCGCAAGAGGCTTTGGTGGCATTTGCCGAGGAGGGCGCACGGTGCCACTTTCGTCATGGGATGTCGAAGAAAATTCGGCATGCCCTGGATGAGGAATTAAGAATCGTCGGCGAACTCGGTTACGCGCCGTTCTTTCTGACGGTGCACGACATCGTCAATTTCGCGCGCCGTCCCGAGATCGGCATTCTTTGCCAAGGCCGCGGCTCAGCGGCCAACTCGATCATCTGTTATTGTCTCGGCATCACCGATGTGAATCCCGAGACGGCGGATCTGCTGTTCGAGCGGTTTGTTTCTGCCGAGCGTCGCGAGCCGCCTGACATCGACGTCGATTTCGAGCATGAGCGGCGCGAGGAGGTCATCCAATATATTTATAAGAAATACACGCGCGAGCGCGCGGGCTTAGCCGCGACCGTCATCTGCTATCGCGGGCGCAGCGCCATTCGCGATGTCGGCAAGGTATTCGGCCTTTCGCAAGACACTATCGATCTTTTGGCGGGAACGATGTGGGGCTGGTCGAATGGCGGCGTGAAGGACGAACACGCGCGCCAGGCTGGGCTCGATACGTCCGATCCAAGGCTCGCGCGGGTGATGAAGCTGACCGAGGCATTGATCGATTTTCCGCGCCATTTGTCCCAGCATGTCGGCGGCTTCGTGATGACCCGCAGCCGGCTCGACGAAGTGGTGCCGATCGAAAACGCGGCGATGGAAGACCGCACCGTCATCGAATGGGAAAAGAACGATCTCGAGGCGCTCGGCCTGCTCAAGGTCGATGTGCTGGCGCTCGGCATGTTGTCATGCCTGCGGCGCGGTTTCGAACTGCTGAAATCGCATTACGGCGTGTCGCGCGATCTCTCGATCCAGGACGAAGATCAAAAGACCTACAAGATGATCCAGCGCGCCGATACGATCGGCGTCTTTCAAATCGAAAGCCGCGCCCAGATGTCGATGCTGCCGCGGCTCAAGCCGAAGGAGTTCTATGATCTCGTCATCGAAGTGGCGATCGTCCGGCCCGGCCCGATCCAGGGCAACATGGTACATCCTTATCTCAAGCGTCGTCAGGGTATTGAGAAAGTTCATTATCCTTCGCCGGAGTTGGAAGGCATTCTGGGCAAGACACTGGGCGTGCCGCTGTTCCAGGAGCAGGCGATGCGGATTGCCATCGTCGGCGCAGGCTTTGCGCCCGGCGAGTCGGACCGGTTGCGGCGGGCGATGGCGACGTTCAAGCGCGTCGGCACCATCGACAGTTTCCGGGACAAATTTCTTCGCGGCATGGCCGAGCGTAACTACGATGCAAAATTTGCGGCCGATTGCTGGAATCAGATCGAAGGCTTCGGCAGCTATGGCTTTCCTGAAAGCCACGCGGCGAGCTTCGCCAACCTGGTCTACGCCTCGTGCTGGCTGAAATGTCATTACCCCGATGTGTTTGCCGCGGCGCTGCTCAACAGCCAGCCGATGGGTTTTTACGCGCCGGCGCAGATCGTGCGCGACGCGCAGGAACACGGCATCGAGGTGCGTGAGGTCGACATCAATTCATCGAACTGGGATTGCACGCTGGAGAAGGAAGGAAAGAAGGCCGCATCTCTGCATCCACGCCACGTAGAAATGGCCGCCGATATTCGCTCGACGCATGCGTTGCGCCTCGGATTTCGCCAGATCAGCGGCTTCTCGGAAGTGGACGGCAGGGCGATCGAAACCGCGCGCGGCGAGGGCTTCGATTCCGTGCGCGATTTGTGGCTGCGCACGGGCCTGAAGCCTTCGGCGCTGGAACGGCTTGCCGAAGCGGATGCCTTCATGTCGCTTGGCCTCAATCGCCGTGACGCCTTATGGGCGGTGAAGGCCCTGCGCCGTTCCGGCGACAAGGACGATCTGCCCTTGTTCATGCGCGCCGCGATGCCGGAATTGGAGCCGGACGCCGATCTGCCGCCGATGCCGCCAGGCCAGCAGGTGGTTGAGGATTATCGGCATCTGCATCTGTCGTTGAAGGCGCATCCGGTGTCTTTCCTGCGCCGCGATCTCGATGCGCGCGGCGTGTTGCCGCATGAGCGGCTGGCAGCGATGCCTTCCGGCGCGCGCGTGACGATAGCGGGGCTGGTGCTGGTACGGCAGCGGCCGGGCAAAGGCAACGCCATTTTCATGACGCTGGAAGACGAGACCGGCGTTGCCAACACGATTATGTGGATCCGCACGTTCGAGGCCTTTCGCCCGGTCGTATTGGGCGCACGGTTCATCAGCGTGACAGGCGTGTTGCAAAACGAGTTCAATGTCATTCACGTCGTCGCCGAAGAGATCAAGGATCTCACGCCGCTTTTGGCCCGCTTGTCCGACGATGCCTTGCGTATCGACGCGACGGCACCGTCCGACGAGGTGAGACGGCCAGTGATCGAACGCCATCGCCATCCGCGTTCCGGCGATGCGCTGGTCACGTTGCTAAAGGACAGGCAAGCGATGGTGGATGGCCCCAGGCCGGATTCGGTTATGCCGAAGGGCCGAAACTTTCACTAAATGAATTCGTTGCTGGGTTTAGAGAGAAAATGGTGGGCGCTATAGGGATCGAACCTATGACCTCTCCCGTGTAAAGGGAAGCCATCTTTAGGAAAATCAAAGACTTGCTGTCGGAATATCGGTTTTCCGCGGAATCTCCACATCAAACCATTCTGGTTTAAAAGAGGTTAATATTTGCTTTTGGGGTAAAGCGGACGTCAAGCGCAACGTATACTTGTTTGCCGCCGCGCATGGGAAAAATGTCTTTGCTTAGACTAGCCGAAAAAATCTGGTGTGGTGGCGTCTTATGTTTTTTTGCCTTGCAATCTTCCGCATGGTCCGCGGACATTGTCATACGCGAAGAGAGAACACTTGCCTACTGTGGTGCTATTAATTCTCCGCCTTTCGCGCGGCCGAGCGACGCGGGCCGCAGGATGTGCGCTGCGCCCAGAACGCGAAATTACAAGCCGAGGCATCATGGCATTGGCTTTGAGATATTGGATTTAGAATCTGAGGCCTGCTTTGTGCCGGACGAAGCATACAAATTACTGGACGAGGTGATTGACGCAGTAAAAGTACGATTGTCGATGTCTCGCCGGAGACTTGATCGAAACGCCAAAATTGTCAAAGCGATCTCAATTGGCCGGATCACAAGCGAAGTTCTCACGGAAAAAGGTTTCTGACTTTATTTGCCGACCGATACGCTCGGAGATACTTTGGTTTCACGCAATGAATTTGGTGAAAGTCCCCGGCATATATTTGACTGCGATAGCGCGTCGATGATTTATCTTACTGTCGCGGAAGCGTTGTCGATGCCAGCAACGATGACTGAAATCCCGCTTCCCAGTGGGGACCAACATAATTATGTCCGTTGGCAGCACCCCGCAATGGAATGTTCCTGAGCATTCGCCACAAGAGCCTTTGACGCGATGTAAGCGCGGAAAAAGCCTTACCGGGCAGACCGCTATGCGGGCGCACTACCGTTGGCGGTTTCGCCGAGGTGCGAAGCTAAGCATGCGACGGTCGGAGTAACTCAAAGCGACCATCACGAGCGAAATCGCAATATAAAACGCTGTCATAGGCCATGATCCAAATTGGCTTACGAGGCCGACGATCCATGCCGCGATCAATACTGATCCGACGGCTTCTCTTGCTAATCGTTTCATGTGGATTTCCTAACCTCAATAACACTCGAGACGCTATGCAATAGCGTCTCTTCCAGCCTTTACGGCGCGAGCCCGGAGAACCTTCCGAGCTAACTTGGCCTTGAAAATCATCGGCTCCTTAGTAAAGGGATTGATGCCTTTGTGTTCCTTGGTGGCGGGCTTTTTGATAACGCGGAACTTGGCAAAGCCTGGCACCAAGAATTCTCCGGTCTTTCTGAGTTGTCGATACCCAACGATCGCAAGCGATTCCAGAACGCCCTTTACATCTTTTCGTGTCAGCTTATCCGAATGCTCGTCCGCGATCGCTTGAATAAGCCCGGCTTTAGACATCAGCTTGGCCATGTAACGCTCCAGGGTTTGGTTTACTCCACCCCTTAAGCACTGGTGGAGGAACTAAGTTCCGGAAATTTTGAAATTATTGCCGTTGAACGCGTGAAAATTAGTGGTCAATTTTGACCAGACCCACAACCGTAGAGAGACTACGCTGCAAATTGGAACCGTATCGACGCGCGTTATTTTGGAGAAAACCGTTATGCATATTTCAGCGGAAGGTTTGCTTGTCATATTGTTGGTTGGCGCTATCGCTGGCTGGCTGGCCGGCCAAATCGTGCAAGGGACTGGCTTTGGTTTGGTT
>JAYTFS010000347.1:0-1594 GCA_043734185.1 Pseudolabrys sp.
ACATGAGCGAAGTCGCCGAGAAAGTAGGTGATCGACTCATCGAGCAATTCATACGGCTCGAATCTGATCGGCGTGCCACTGGCGCGTAGCGCCGTCATCTGGAGCTGATCGTAAAGGAAGGGCGAGATTAGTAGCAGCGCCAGCAACGCCGCACCTGCGACATGCAGAACCGAACGAACACGCTGCGCCGGTTCAACCCGGAAAAGCATTAGCAACGCGATGGGCGAGGCGGCAAGCGGAAACGTAATGCCGCCGACCCAAGTCGAACTCTCGAAGCCAGCCGCCATGGTCAACGCGAGGACCAGCATCGTCACGATGCGCGGACGCAAAAATAGCTCGACCAGCAGGAAAGCCGACAGCACGGCGCATGTTGCCGACGCAACGTGCTGCGGCGCCCAACTGATCTGAAAAAGCCAGCCGGCAAAGCCGCTCCGATAACCAAGCACGAGGTCGATTTTTTCGGGACCTAACAGCGCGTAGAGAACCGTACGCATCGATGCCGTCACGGCGAGGACGACCACCAAAATTGCAGCGGATGACCGGCCACCAAGCCATATCGCGAAGGCCATCATCGCCGATAGCGACGCGAAGGCCGTAAAGCAAGTCAGTCCTGCGTCCGCTTCCCAGCCTGTAAGACTGGTCAACACCGCGAGTTCCGCGGCGCTGAAGTGCCAGAGATAATAATAAGTGAGCCGTACTGGCCCGGTGCCGCCGAAGAATGGATTGACCGGGGGCACACCGGCGCGGGCCATCTCGTCGATCATGCCGATTTTTGAATGGTCGAAAATCGGCGACGCCAGCGCCACACCATCGGCAGATACTTTCGGCAATACACCGGCCATCACCGCACACGCGACCAACGCGGCCAAAACCAGCGCAACGTTCAAAGCAGGCGTGAAGAGCGCCTCTTTACTCGCCAGAGTCCGACTTCGACAGAGCAACACTAACGCCACGGCACAAGGCAGTATGAACATTGCAATAACGGCCGGTCGCGACATGCCGATCGCGAAGAAAATCGGCAGCGCTACGGCGCTATGAACCGCCCAGCCGAGCGCCGGCGCCAAAAGCAGCACAATGGAACGGGGCACTACACGGACTGCAACCGGCAAGCCGACGCAGGTCCAGAACACCAGCGCGATGCCTGCGCCCAGCAATGCATGGAGTGTCGTTGCCATTGGCACGACAATAGTGAATTCGAGGTCAATCAGCTACTGCGCCGAAATCCATCCTTGTTGTTGAAGAGCTGGCCACATGTCTGCTTTGGGTCATTAGCGGACAAACCATCCCGGGCCGAAAATCGATCTTTGTCCACTCTGGTCAAAAAGCGGACAAACACGAGCGCGGTTCGATTGTCCGCGAAGTGCCAACTGCGACATTGGGCGATGCCTAATCAACAGGCCGTCACCCAGAATTGATAGTCGCCCGACACGGAAATGATTGTTTTTCCCGACTAGGTATTACACAGCTGCGCCTGTGCTGAAGCGGCAGCGAACAAGAAAGGGCTAGTGCGGATGGCAACCCATAACCTCGGTGGACTCGCGTTAGATGGTCTGCGTACGGGCGGGCTTATCCGCCCCGCCATTGAAAAGTTTTG
>JAYTFS010000348.1:0-1518 GCA_043734185.1 Pseudolabrys sp.
CGTCATGCACCAGCTTGACCTGTGCCGGTCCAAGATAGCCATCGCCCCTCGTTACCATGCCGGCCTGCCAGCTTGCATGGATAAGCCCCGTCCAATTGATGACCGGCACGCGTGCGAAAATTCCGTCGAAGTCGCGCGGATACCGTTGCGCCATTGTCAGCGCCTCGCGGCCACCCTCGGACGACCCCATGTAGTAGAGTTTGTCCGGGCCTTTGCCGTATGCCAGCTTCATTGTCGCGACGGCCACGTCGCGCACTTTCTTGTAGGAGGTATGTGCGAAATTGACGAACGCCTCGTCGTTCGCAGCAAACGTCTGGACATCCTCATTTGGCTTGTTCGCATGCCCCGAGTCCGTGCCATAGGTCACATATCCTTGCGCGAGCGGCGACGCCTTGTCGAAGGGAAACGCCGGCGGCAGGCCAAGCCCCGTTGTCAACACGCCGTTGAATCCGCCGCCGCCGTACTGCAATGAGCGACCATTCCAATCGAGCGGCAGATTGATCTCGAAATTTATCGCCGGCGCTTGCGGATCGATGGGCGCAATATGCCCCAATACCTTGCAGAACGGTGGCGTGAGCGGTGTAATGCGCGCAGCCGGCGTCGGCCCGCGCACCGCGACTGCAAGTGGAATTGCAGCGGTCACCATGGCACTATCAAGTGTCGCCGGTCCGCTTTTGATGCCGATCGAAGTGACGGGAATCGTTTGCACAAGCGCGGCGCAGGTCTTTTGAGCATCGCCCACTAGAGGCACTGCCTCGGCGCGTTCTATTGTCAGTATCGATGCGACGCATAACAGCGTCGAACAAAGCCCATTCTGAATACCATAGCTGAAGCGCATCGACCGTTCTCCAGGCTCCTACCCGGATCGAAAGCGCCCGGATGCAGGACAAGTGTCCCCGCTCCTGCGAGCCGCGTCAATCGCGGCCCGCATGAGCGGCTTCATGCCCGGTGAATCTTTACGTACTCATAATCACCACCCTTGTTGTCGATGCCGACTTTGGGTGCGCTGATCCAACCGGCATACTTGCCGCGTTCCCAGCAGGGCTGCATCAGGCTCTCGATGAACGCGCCGTCGTCCGTGCTCGGGACCCACTGATCACGCATTTTGGCCCATTCGGTTTCCGTCAACAGTTTGCCGTCGGGCGAAACATTCACGGCCTTGAACTCGCCGATATGCCGATGGAACGCAACGGACGGTAGTGTCAGCGCAAACTTGATGCCGGCTTTCTCGATCACCTTGTTCCAGCGATTGACGCCGCCTTGGCAGTCTTTCACGTAGTCGTCCCGCAACCGCATGTTCAACGCCGTCAGCGCCGGTTCATCGACCATGCGGATTTGTCCGTCGACGAATTTCAACACCGGATATGTCGCACTCGTTAGCGCGTGATCGTCTTCGATTTTCGTTTCCATATAGCGGCCCTTAAGCCCGCCGTTGTAGAAGTTCGCGGCATTCGTTGAAATCTCAGAACCGAACAGATCCAGCGACAACGAGAAGTGCAGATTGGCCTTTTTTTGAAT
>JAYTFS010000349.1:0-5420 GCA_043734185.1 Pseudolabrys sp.
AGGATGATGAACTCGTGCGAGAGGTTGCCGCCGATCGGTCCGGTATCGGCGCGCATCGGGATCGATTTCAAGCCCATGCGCGCGAATGTGCGCAGATAAGCCACGAACATCTTGTTGTAAGAATGCTCCGCGCCGGCCTGATCCACGTCGAATGAATAGGCATCCTTCATGAGAAATTCGCGGCCGCGCATCAGGCCGAAGCGCGGGCGTACCTCGTCGCGGAACTTCCATTGAAGATGATAGAGATTAAGCGGCAGGTCTTTGTACGATTTGACGTAGGCGCGGAAGATCTCGGTAATCATTTCCTCGTTGGTCGGCCCGAACAGCATGTCGCGCTCGTGGCGATCCTTGATGCGCAGCATCTCCTTGCCATAGGCCTCATACCGCCCGCTCTCGCGCCACAAGTCCGCTGATTGAATGGTCGGCATCAGCAACTCGATGGCGCCGGAACGGTTCTGCTCCTCGCGCACGATCGCACAGATTTTCTGCAATACGCGAAAGCCAAGCGGCAGAAACGCGTAAATTCCGGCAGCCTCCTGCCGCATCATGCCGGCGCGCAACATCAAACGATGCGAGACGATTTCCGCATCTTTCGGAACATCACGCAGGATCGGCAGGAAGTAGCGGGACAGGCGCATGGATTCTGCTAAGGATTCGCTGTGGATTGCGCTTGAGTGAAAGCGGATCGGCTCCAAAAATACAAGAGGCGGCCTGGTATTTCAGGAATAAATCAGGCCTTTTGCCGTTCATTATTGGTGATAGGCTCGCGCGGCAATGGTTGAGAATGTTGGTTTCATGCATACAGGCGGCAGGCGAATTCTGAGCATTGTGGCGATCGCTGCGATCGCCCTGCATGCCATTCTTTGGGGCATCGCGCCGCTATCGGCCGATCCTGCGCTCGATCCGTTCTCGGTCATCTGCCATAGCGAGACGCAAGCCGCGGTTGATCAAACGCCGGAAGGCCCCGCGCCCGCTTCCACCCATGCTTGCGATCATTGCAACCTGTGTGGCGCCACCGCGCCGCTGGCAACGCTTGATACGGCGCTAGTCAACCAGTCGGTGCCGGCGCAGTTGTTGCCCGTGCGGATTCCCGCCACCGCCGCATTACGCGACGGCTTAGCTGACAATCCAAATCGAGCACGAGGTCCTCCACGTTTCGCCTGACATGAGGCTGCCTTCCGGCGGCTTCGATTCATCCATGTCTTGCGCGAACTCGGAGTGATCCAATGACTTCCCGTATGAGCCATTCCACAAGTAGGCTTTTTTTCGCAGCTTTAGTCGTCGTCTTCGGTATCGAAGTTTTACAGGCGCAGTCGCCTGGCACGATCGTGGTTGAAAAACCCTTCAGCCGCGCGACGCCTGGCGGCGCGCAAGTTGGTGCCGGTTACATGACCATCACCAACAAAGGCGCGGCGGCGGATCGCCTTGTATCGGCCTCGTCTACCGCGGCCGATAAAGTCCAAATCCACGAAATGTCGATGCAGGACAATGTCATGAAAATGCGTGAGCTTGCCGACGGTCTGCCGGTTGGCGCCGGCAAGACCGTTGTTCTTGCTCTCGGCGGCTATCACCTGATGATGATGGGCCTGAAATCCCCGCTCAAGGCCGGGGACAAAGTGCCGGTGACGTTGACTTTCGAGAAGGCCGGAAAAGTCGAGGTCACGCTCGATGTCCAAGCGATTGGAGGATCACCGCCCAGCCACTCTGGACACATGCACTGACGAGCCACGATTCGCGTATCACGCGAGAATTTCACGGAATTCCCCGCAACGGAAGTCGGGTTTGCGCTCGATCCGCCGGACGGAAAGGCCAAAGAGCAACCAGCCGTGCGTTTGCCGGAGGGGAACTGGGCGATCGACGGGCTAGAAATTGGGCAGTCCAGAATATGGACGGTGCGCGTGACCGTTTTACACCCAGGCCGGAAAGCCCATCGTCCTAGACGCTCCCGTCGTGATCGAGCGCTAGACGCGGGAACATTCTTCGGAACACCGATTACAGATGACAGCCGTATTACGATCGGCTAGTTTTGCAGCACCGTGTGATGGAGTAATCGGCAATAAGATCGGTTCTTTACGGCGGTCCAAGTCTTGGGAGAGAAGTCTCTGGCGCGATAACCGCAGCCGCCTCGATCAAAAAACCAACAACAGTCGAGGGCAGAGACACTAATGCGACGAGCAGGGCATCGCGCCCTGCTCTTTTTTTGTGAAAATAGGTCTACCGCGGAGGCCCGGAAATTTTCATCAGGAAATCATACGGGATAAGGCCGCGGGTATAAACGAAATACAAAATTCCAAACACGATGGTCGCAATCCCCGTTGTCCATATCACCTTGCGGCCGAGACGGTGGCTCGCCGGCGCGCCCGGATCCGTGCCCGGTGTGACTTCGCCCGCCTCTTCCTGGTTGCGAACGCCCCAGGGCAGCACGGCGAACAGCGTCACCCACCAGATCAGAAAGTAGAACGCGAGCGCGGTGCCAACCTGCATATCTGTTTTTATGCCTGCTCCAACTCGACCAGCGTGCCGCAGAAATCTTTCGGGTGCAGGAACAGTACCGGCTTGCCGTGAGCGCCGATCTTGGGCTCGCCATCGCCGAGCACGCGCGCGCCCTGCGCTTTCAACTGATCGCGCGCGGCCCGGATGTCCGGCACCTCGTAGCAGACGTGATGGATGCCGCCGTCGGGGCTCTTCTCTAGAAATTTGTTGATCGGTGAATTGTCGCCGAGCGGCTCCAGGAGTTCGATCTTGGTATTGGGCAGATTGATGAACACGGTGGTGACGCCGTGGTCGGGCTGCGGCACCTGGGCCGTGACTTCGGCGCCGAGCGTGTCCTTGTAGACCTTGGCGGCTTTGGCGATGTCGCGCACCGCGATGGCGACGTGATTGAGACGACCGATCATTGCTTCCCTCGTATCCGCGTGCCGGCGGTGTCTACTATACCGTCAAGACGTGCACGTGGCACATGGGTTTCTTGCCCCAGCGCTGCACGATCGCCGAGCGAACCGCCCGCTTCACCGCTTCGGCCACCGCGTCGGGATCGCCGCGTCGCTTGCGCGGCAGCGACTCCATGGTTTCCTCCACGGCGTCATAGACGGCCTCCTCGATCAAGGCGCCGTCGCGGTCGCGCTCGGGAATGCCGATCAGATCGATCTCGGGATCGGCCGCAAGCTCGCCCTTTTCGGTGATTGCAATCGCCACCGAGACGCTACCGGCAAAACTCAGGCGGCGGCGGTCAGCGACCGTGCGCTGGTCGGCCTCGACCAAAATCTGCCCGTCTTTGTACAGACGCCCGGCCGGCACCTCATCGATGATGCTGGTGTGGCCGGCCGCGATCCGCACCAGATCGCCATTGCGGCATTGCACGACCTCCGGAACGCCGAGGCTGCGCGCGAGTTTGGCGTGCTCGGATAAATGCAAGGCCTCGCCGTGCACTGGAATGAGGATCTTCGGTTTCACCCAGCCGATCAGTTCGGCCAATTCGGCGCGGCGCGGGTGACCGGACACATGCACCATGTGAGTGCGGTCGGTGATCACCTCGATGCCCTGGTCGATCAGCCCGTTGATGATGCGGCCGACGGCCTTCTCGTTGCCCGGAATGGTGCGCGCCGAAAAGATCACCATGTCGCCGCGCGACAGCGTGACCTCGGGGTGCTGGTCCTCGGCGATGCGGGCCAAAGCTGCCCGCGCCTCGCCTTGGCTGCCGGTGCACAGCGCCACGACCTTGTTCGGCGGCAGGTAGCCATAAGCATCGGCCAGCCGGAATTGCGGGATGCCATCGAGATAGCCGAGTTCTCGCGCAATCTGCACGATGCGCTCCATGGCGCGGCCGACGACAATCACTTCGCGCTCGGTCTCGCGCGCCGCTTCCGCCACCGTACGCAGGCGCGCGACGTTAGAGGCAAATGTCGTCACCGCCACACGGCCCTTTGCGCCCTTGATGAGCCCGGCGATGGTCTTGCCGACATCGGCTTCGGACGGCGAGCGGCCCTCGCGCACCGCATTCGTGGAATCGCCGACTAGCGCAAGGCAGCCTTCGTCGCCGAGCGCGCGCAATTTCCTTTCGTCGGTCACGTCGCCCAGGATCGGCGTCAGGTCGATTTTCCAGTCACCGGTGTGCAGGACCGTGCCGCAAGGCGTGCGGATGATGAGCGCATTCGATTCCGGGATGGAATGCGCCATCGACACCAGTTCGACATCGAACGGGCCTACCTTGAAGCGGCTGCCGAGCTGCACGATGGTCACGGGAATTTCCGGCGCGCCGGGCTCATTGGCGCGCTTCGCGGCGAGCAAGGCTGCGGCGAACGGCGTGGCGTAGACCGGCACCTTCAGTTTCGGCCAAAGGTCGATCAGCGCGCCGTAATGATCCTCATGCGCGTGCGTGAGCACCAAGCCGGCAAGGTTTTTGCGTTCCTGCACCAGATAACGAATGTCCGGTAAGATAAGATCGATGCCAGGCAATTGCTCTTCGGTGGCAAACGACACGCCAAGATCGACCGCGAGCCAAGAGCGTGTCTTGCCGTCGCCGAGGCCGTAGATCGACAAATTCATGCCGATCTCGCCGACACCGCCGAGTGGCGCGAATACCAATTCCTGGTTAGGACCCGCCATCACGCTCCACCCAATCCGAAAACTTCGCCGGCCGCGACCGTCGTCATCCCGTTTGCGCCTAGCAGGAGCAACCGCCCGGTCTCGTCGAGCCCCTCAAACCGCCCTGAGAGTTCACGCTCCGGCAGCCGCACGCGGATGTCCTGGCCAAGCCCCGCCGCGCGTTTGAGCCAATCGGCGCGGATGCCAGCAAAGCCCTGCCCGCGTTGCCACTGTTCAATGCGCTTCATCATAGCCGCCGATAACACGGCCAATACCTGCGCGGGCGTTACCCGCGCACCGGCAGCGGCGAGATCGGTCGCCGGAAAGGCCGTGTCGGGCGGATGCGCGGTGCAGTTGACGCCGATGCCTATGGCGACCGCAAATTTAGAGTCGCTCTCGCCTTCGATCAGGATGCCGGCAAGTTTGGCGCCGTTGAGCAACAGATCGTTAGGCCATTTCACCTTTAGCAATGGTCCAAGGGCGCTCGTGCATCCGGCAATAGCATCATGCAGCGCCAATGCCGCCACGAACGACAGTTGCGGGGCAAGCTCCGGCGCCGAGGGCTCGCTCAATAAAAGCGTGGCATAGAGGTTTCCCGAAGCTGACACCCAGATGCTGCCGCGGCGGCCGCGGCCCGCGCTCTGGCTTGTCGCCGTGATCCACAACGGGCCGCGCTCGCCAGCGCGCGCACGCGCCAGCGCCTCGGCATTGGTCGAGCCGAGAGTGTCGTAACTTACGTGCCGGACCCCCGCCAGGTCCGTGGCTTCGCGGTTCATTCAGAAAAGCGATTTCGCCGCCACTGTCGCCGCGTCCATCAGCGGCGCGGGATAGACGAA
>JAYTFS010000350.1:0-6315 GCA_043734185.1 Pseudolabrys sp.
GACATTTGGGTATCAAGCGAGACATTCAACACAAGCGACATTCCGAACAGCGTTTCGAGAATCATCCCTTGAGCCCCGCGAATCAGAGTCTCCAACGCTGGTATCGCAGCTTGAGTCACGCCGCACGCAATTCTTGAATTGCCCGCGCAAGAAAACCGGCGATGTGAAATCCGAGTCACAATCAGTCGCGTGGAACGAAAGGAGTCCGGATCGCGCTAAGCGATTCAGAATGTGGACGTTTTCGGGAGGAGGTCTGGAATAGTGCAGCGGATGGCGCCACTACCCGCGAAACCCTAACGACAAGCCCCAGCCATGCACGATGGTGAACGACTGCAAGGGGGCCCCAACCACACTCAACTTTCGGTGTACAGCGTTTACCTTGCTTGGGCCGGGCAGACATGCGCGTGTTCGAAACGCTGGATTTTCGGCGCTTCAGGGGCCATATTAGGCGTCCAGGAGCTTTGAGTTATGTCGATGATCAACTACCGCGCCCCTTCGGAATTATTTCCCAGCCGCAGCCGCAAGTCGCGCCGCCCCATCGGATACAAGCGTTTTCCGACGGCCGCGGAAGCGATCCGCTTTGCCATTGAAGAATTGCCGCCGGAACTACTGCTCGGGGCCTATCTTGAGGTCGAAGAGAAGCGATTTGACGGCAACGGTATCCGTCAGCTCTACGAGAGTGCGGACTACCCCTTGCCGCGCAAGACCATAAAACCCGCCAAAGTCGCCGCCAACTAACCTGACCATTGTTCGGCCTTCGGGGCTTGGCGGCCGATTGTTGCGGCCGGCCGGGAACTCGTTCCCTCACGGCGCGTTCAATCCTGCACAACTACACGAGATTTCGCAGGAGCCGGTCATGGCCGATAGAAGTGCACTTGGACGGATCGGCCTGATGCTCGGGGCAGCCACGATGATGGTAATGATGATCGGGACATTTGTCGTCTCCGACCACCTGACCGGGCGGCTGCAAGTGGACGATAGACTGCCCGTCTTGAGCCTGCCGGCCAGCGCCCGCTGAACGCTCCACAGGCGTTAGCGGTTAAAGCTTACCGGCTTTAAAAATCCGAATTCATGCAACTTCGCAGCCTCTCGGCCGTTGACCTCCCACAGTCGATGGAGGCACCCCCATGAAATTTTTACATCGTCACCTCATGTTAGCGACCGCGCTTGCTACTGGCCTTGCCGTCGCTATTCCGCTCGCAACCGGCCCGGTTCGCGCCCAGGAAAACTCTACGGTCAAGACCAATCCGGGCTTCGACGCGGGTTCAGGCCGCATCAATCCCGGCAACGCGCACCAGGCGCCGTCGAGTTCAACGGATTTTCGTAAGATACCGACAACGGCCGAAGCGCGCGCCGCTTTGCTGGCTCCCGACGATCCTAATCCGGTGCTCGGTCAGGACTTGAAGCCGGCCACTACGAGTGTTGCCGATGGCGACAAGCCTTCGGCGGTTTCGGGAAGCAAAGATCCAGCCACAGCGACCGGTGGCCAGGCGACCATCGGCGGCCCGCTTTCACCGGGCGCCTCGGCCGGTGGTGCGAATACCTCGAGCCCAGGCGGCACATCGGAGACCATGGGCGCGCGTCCCGCCAGCACGTCCAAGAATGACCGACCCGGCCCAATCGGTGCGGTTGGCCAAACCATGCCATCCAAATTTTCCGAACGGAACGATGTGCTGGACCGGGTGCCGATCATGGCCTGGCCGAACCGTCTGACCGACGAGGAGCGCCAGCGCATCTATCGGGCGGTGATGGCGGACAAGACGCAACCCGTGGCCGGCGCCGACACGCTCACGACGGCCAGCGAGTTGTCCACCGACCAGGCCCTGGCGGGAATGCACGCGCTGCCCGAAAGCCTGCGCGGCATTGCCTTACTGAATGGACTTCAATACGTGAAAGCCAACAACAAGGTTTTCCTCGTCACGCCGGCGACCCGCACGGTGGTTGACGAGATCACCTCTTAAACATTGCAAGAAGACCCAAGCCGCCGCCGGCAACAGCCGGCGGCGGCGTTTTTGCGTTTTGGCGAATTCAAACCGCCGTGCGTTGACTTGGTTTGCTTGGCGCGCCTTTCCATTGATCGAGACTATCGGCGATCACCGTCATGGCGGTCATCGCCGAATGGCTCAAGCTGGCATAGCTCTGGATCTCACGGCCCACGCGCTCGCCCTCCTTGCGCAGCATGTCACGCACGCTTTGCAGCTCAAGGATGACACGGTCGATTTCCTCCATCGACGCTCCCGAGATGCGCCGGATCAGCGCGTTCAGGTTGTCGGCAACCGGATCGGCTGCCGGCTCGGTATCGTTGCGTGGCCGGCGCAGGAACGAGACATCGCGCCGGACAAATTCACGGATCTCGCCCTCGAAGGCGGTCGCCGCCGCTTGATCGACTTCGCTCAGTTTTTCCGGTGAATGCCGGGCCGGAGCAAATTTCTCCGGACCGGCTTTTTCGGGCTGACCAAGCTTATCCAAATCAAGCCGCTCGGGTCGAATGGCCGTCATGGTCTACTCCTGCACAGGCGCAACCGTTGCGCTGACGCTCCCCAGTCGAAGGATTTCCGCATGCGACTGGGGCGGCCGTGGGGCAGCCTGTGGGCGACTCGATGGAACTTTGCGGCCGATCAGGGCCCGAAAGTGCGAACGCTACCAATTCAGCTTGAAACCGGCGCTGATGCTCTTGTTGCTGACCGGCTGGCCGAGATCGGTCACCGCGGTGGTTACGCGCAGCGGGCCATAGAGCTTCTGCTCGGCGCTGAGCGTGTGGTGGGTGACGGGGTCGATGTTGGTCGACGCGAGTCCGGCGCCCAGCGTCGTCCCGGTCGACAGGATGTTGAATTTCGCGGCCTTCTCATTGCCCCAGACCTGCGCCGTTGGCTGCGTCGACGAGACGACAGGCCCGGGAACGCCGAATGTCTCCGTCACCGAATAACTGTTCTTCAGCGTCACCGAAAAATCGCGGCCGAGCGGCACCGAATGCTGAAGGGTGGTGCCGAGTTTGCCCTGATCGCTGGCAGGATCGACGCGCGCGTCGACGGTCGCGAGGTTGGGCACCAGGCCGACAGATGCCCAGGCAGAGCCTGCGTTCGTGCTAGCGCGCGAAACACCGGGCTGGTAGCCGTCCGGGGCCTCGGCCGCGAGGCCGACATCGGCACCGACCTTGGCGTCCCAGTCGATCGGCAGCGGTTGCTTCACCGCCACCGTGCTGGAGCCGTCGGGTAATGCCGTTCGCTTGATGTCGGGGCTGCCCGGCGTGGGCAGGCGGGGCAGTTTCAATGACCTGGCCGGCGCGGCGCTATTCAGCGTGACCGGATTGAAGTTGAGCGAATTTTCGAGGATGGCGCTTTCCTCGGGCGTGAGTTCATTGTCGGCCGGCTCGCCGGTCGGGTTCGACGGCGGCGAGGCCGAGGCATAGGCCTCCATCGCGGAATCTTTCGCGGCAGTTTGCGCCAGCGCTGCGCCCGGCGCAGCGAGGGCGCAAACGAGAGCCAAAATCGCGAGTTCGTTTTTCGGTGTCATGCGCCTGGATATCGCCGCGGATCGGTTAAACAATGGTTGCGCTTTTCTCATGGAACTTTGGCGAAGGTGTGATCGTCTGCTGCGACTAAAGTTAACTACAACGCGCCGCGATGGCCTCATTGATGTGCTCGACATCGGCATCGAGCCGGCCCAGTCCGCGCTCGTGTTCCGGCCCGCTCTTGCACACGGCGACCACCGCGCGGGCCTTCACGACTTCCAGAAAATACAGCCGGGTGACATTGCAGATCTCCGGGCCGCGCGCGGCGCCGATGTTTTTTACGCGCGCCTGCAGGGCCGCGACGCCGGCATTGGCATCCGCGACAGTACGTCCGCAACCGGGCGGCTCGGGCTGCAGCGCGGCGGGACTGGCCGGCGCCATCAGTAGCGCCAGCACGAAGGCGGCCGGCGCGATCACCAGCACGAAGGCCAGAAAGGCCAGAATGAAGCGTTTCAGCATGACGACCCCCTTTCCCAATTAGTGGGCCGGGGCTGCCGAAAGGTTCATGAGCCATGCAACCGGAACTCAAACTGGGAGTTACCGTGACGAACCCACAGGGAGGCGCGCCATGCCAGGACTGCTGCCGATCGTCGTAACGGGTACCTATCTGATTTTAGCCGCCGACAAGATGCCGGAATTCAGCATGGAGCCGACCTGCCGCGCCGCAGCGACAACCGGCGTCCGCACCTCGGGCGCCAATGATGACACCGCCTGCAAGCGCAGCGAGCAGGACGCGCGCGGCAAGCTCGAACAGTCATGGGGTCAGTTCAGCGCCAGCGAACGCGGACACTGCGTGCGGCTGGCGACGCGCGGCGGCGCGCCGAGCTATGCGGAATTGCTCACCTGCCTGGAAATGTCCAAGCAGGCCAATTCGCTGCCCGACCAGGTGAAGGCGCCGGCGGTCCGCTAGCTTCTACTTCTTGCCGTAAGGATTGGACGGGGAAGTCCCCTGCATCTGCGACAGCTTGTAGGCGGACATCTGCTTGGGCTTGTCCTTGTCGGCTTTCGGTTTCTTCTTTTCCTTGACCGCGCGCGTCTGACCCTTCGCCATGGCGACCTCCCATTGATAATGCCGGCCGGATGCTGATACGGCGCGCGGCCGCCCGCAAGTGGAACTTTAAGTTCCCGCTGCCGTTATGGGGACTGGCGCCCGGCAGGACGCCTTTGGATGGACCGAAGCGGCCGGGCAAAGGGAGCTGGACATGCGATATTTTGCCATGGCTGCCGCGGGCGCTTGCCTGCTGGCGATGAGCGCGACTTCAGGCGTCACGTTGGCGCAGACCGCGGGCGCAACCACCCAAAGGCCGATCGTGCTGGCGCAGAACACCACCGCGAAAAAAGACGAGACCGTGAAGCAGAAGGTCAAGCGCGTCTGGAAAAACCTGGTCGGCTACAAGTTCGCCGTCGGTTGTCCGATCGTGCTCGAGTTCACCAAGAAGACCGCCAAGGAAACCGGCAAGGACCGCGACGCCGCGCGTTCCAAGGTCATCGCGTCCAACCCGGGCTGCAGCGTCAAGGATATGTAATTTTGAAAAACTGCCCTCTCCCCTTTGGGGAGAGGGTTGGGGTGAGGTGGTTTAAGACTCTCGCTGGGCAATAAGCCCTCGCCCGCCGCGCTTCGCGCGTCGACCTCTCCCCATGGGAGAGGTGAAGGGCGCCTGATCTAACCCTTCGGCGCCGCTGCCGCGGCCTTCATTTTATCGGCGATGCATTTGTTGACGGCGTCGGCGCGCTTGTCGAGATCGGCGCCGGCGCTGCCTTTTTCCGTCTTCATCCAGCAATCCATCGCCGCCTTCGACTTGGTCAGTGGAGGTTCCGGCTTGGCGGCCTCGGCGGGCTTTTCTGCAGGCTTGGGCGTCGACAGCGACGCCCCGGGACCGGGGCCTTCGCCATCGGTCTGACAGCCCGAGAGCAGGGCGGCCACGGCCACCAGCATCACGAGGCGGAGTTCAGGCAAGCGTCTCATCGGCGGTTCCAGCATCTGCGATTCGTTTCGACGGGGATATATGCTGATTTACCGCCGGAAGGGCAACCGTCTCCGGCTACAGATTTCCGGTGAAATAGAGCCAGGCCAGGAGCCCGATCGCCCAGCCCGCCGCGCCGCCGATCACCGCGCCCCAGACGCGATGCCCCTTCCAGGCCACCGCGCCGGCAATGAGCCCGACCACCAGCCCCGGCGCGCCGATGATCAGCATCATCGTGGCGATGGCCAGGGGGCCGTTGAGGATTCCGATCGAGGACATGGGGGGCTTTCTACCTGTCGTGGCCGGTCTTGTCTCGGCCATCTCTCGTAGGACGCGCCGGGCCAGACTCACCGCCCTCTCTTCTTAAACCCACCCCGCATTCCCGGCTTCCCCATCTTCGAGCGCGGTGAGTCCGGCCGCGCCGGCTTTACTTCGTGCCAGGTGCCGATGCCCATTTCGTCCAACACCGGCTTGTGTGGGCGGTCAATTTTAACAGCCCGCCGCAGCTTCGGGTCCTGCGTCACCATCACATTGCGCACCGTCGGATTGTCGACCACGGCCAGCTCGGTCTGGCGCAGCCGCTTGATCTCGTCGCGCAAGCGTGCGGCCTCTTCAAAATCAAGGTCAGCTGCCGCCTCGCGCATTTTCGTTTCCATGCTGGCCAGCACGGTCTCGAAATTATGCCCGATGGTGGCGGCGTCGCCGAATTCGCCTTCGCTGGCGCCGCCGGTCGAAATCAGCACGTGGTCGCGCTCATAGACCGAGTCCATGATGTCGTGGATCGAGCGCTTGATGCTCTCCGGCGTGATGTTGTTGGCGGTGTTGTATTCGACCTGCTTC
>JAYTFS010000351.1:0-17824 GCA_043734185.1 Pseudolabrys sp.
CGACAAGAAGGTCACCTACGGCGACGTGTTCCTGCAAGCCGAGCAGGAATATTCGCGGCACAATTTCGAATTCGCCGACACCGCCATGCTGTTCGAGCAATTCAAAATGGAGGAAGCGGCCTGCCAAAAATATCTGCGCGACGGTTGGCAGGCGGGCAAGAAAGAACACCACTTGATGGCGCTGCCGGCCTACGACCAGTGCATCAAGGCGTCGCACGTGTTCAATCTGCTGGACGCGCGCGGCGTGATCTCGGTCACCGAGCGCCAGAGCTACATCCTGCGCGTGCGTGAGCTGGCCAAGGCCTGCGGCGTGGCCTGGCTTGCGACTGAAGGCGGAGGGGCCGCATCATGAGCATGACCGAACCCGAGATCGGTGGCCGCGCGCCGATCGCCGTCGAAGTCGAGGCCGGCAAGAGCTATTGGTGGTGCGCCTGCGGCCGTTCGAAGACGCAGCCGTTCTGCGACGGCTCGCACAAGCCGACGAGCTTCACGCCGGTCGAGTTCAAGGCCGAGAAGAACGCTAAGGTGTTTTTCTGCACCTGTAAGCGCAGCGGCATGATGCCGCTCTGTGACGGCAGCCATAAGAAGCTCGCATAATGCCCGATCTTCTACTCGAACTTTTTTCCGAGGAAATCCCCGCGCGCATGCAGGCGAAGGCGGCCGAGGATCTGCGCAAGCTGGTGACAGACCGGCTGGTGGAAGCCGGACTGACTTACGAAGGGGCAAAATCCTTCGTCACCCCGCGAAGGCTCGCGCTCACCGTGCATGGCATTCCGGCCAGGCAACCGGACGTGAAGGAAGAGAAAAAAGGTCCGCGCGTCGGCGCGCCGGAAAACGCCATCGCCGGATTTCTGAAAGGCGCCGGATTGTCTTCAATTTTGCAAGCCAAGGTCCAGCCGGACAAGAAGGGCGATTTCTACGTCGCCGTGATCGAGAAGGCCGGCAGGCCGGCCATCGATGTCATCAAGGACGTGTTGCAGGCGGCCATCGCGACATTTCCCTGGCCGAAGTCAATGCGCTGGGGCGCTGCTTCGGCGGCTCCGGGTTCGCTGTCATGGGTGCGCCCGTTGCATTCCATCGTTGCCACCTTCGGTCCCGAAACCGAGGAGCCGGAGATCGTGCCGCTCGACATTGGCGGCATCAAAGCCGGAAACGAAACGCGCGGCCACCGTTTCATGGCGCCCGCGCCGATCAAGGTGCGGCGCTTTGAGGATTACGTTGCGGGGCTGGAGAAGGCCAAGGTGGTGCTCGATCCGGCGCGGCGCATGGACGTGATCCGCGCCGACGCCAAGAACCTGGCTTTCGCGCAAGGTTTCGAGCTGGTCGGGGACGAGGGCCTGCTGGCCGAAGTTGCCGGGCTGGTCGAATGGCCCGTGACGCTGATGGGCTCGTTCGACAAGGAGTTTCTCGATATTCCGGGCGAGGTGATCCGCGCCACCATCCGCACCAACCAGAAATGCTTCGTGCTGCGCGATCCGCAGACCGCCAAGCTCGTCAACAAATTCATCCTGGTCGCCAATATCGAGGCCAGCGACGGCGGCAAGGCCATCGTCGCGGGTAATGAGCGCGTGATCCGCGCGCGGCTGAGCGATGCCAAATTCTTTTACGGCACGGATTTGAAAACGAAGCTGGAAGAACGGCTGCCGAAGTTCGAAGGCATCGTGTTTCACGAGAAGCTGGGCACGCAGGCCGAGCGCATCAAGCGCATCGTGGCACTGGTGAAAGAACTGGCCCCGCTGGTTAAGGCGGATTCGAAGAAGGCCGCGCGCGCGGCGCTGCTGTGCAAGACCGACTTGCTCACCGACGTGGTCGGTGAATTCCCCGAGCTGCAAGGCTTGATGGGGAAATACTACGCCGAGGCGCAAGGCGAGGACGAAGCCGTCGCCCACGCCTGCGAGGAACACTACAAGCCGAAGGGCCCGGACGATTTGGTGCCCGGCGATCCGGTGTCGATCGCCGTCGCGCTCGCTGACAAGATCGACACGCTGGTGGGTTTCTGGGCCATCGACGAAAAGCCGACCGGATCGAAAGACCCATACGCACTGCGCCGCGCGGCGTTGGGGGTCATCCGAATTATTATTGATAACAAAATCCGTCTGCCCTTAAAGGTGGCATTCCAAAAGGCGGTCAACAAATTCGCGGCCGGTGACGATTTGCTTTCCTTCTTGGCTGACCGTCTCAAGGTCCAACTGCGCGAGCAGGGTGCGCGGCACGATTTGGCCGATGCAGTTTTTGCGCTAGGCGGCCAAGATGACTTGCTGATGATCGTTCGCCGCGTCGAAGCGCTCGGCAAATTCCTTGACACCGACGACGGCAAGAATCTGCTGGCCGGCGTCAAGCGCGCGTCCAACATTCTCCGCATCGAGGAGAAAAAGGACAACAAGAGATTTTCCGGCGCGCCCGACATCAAGAAACTTGAAGCCGCGGAAGAAAAAGCGCTGGGCGAAGCTGTTGCCACGGCCAAGAAAGAAGCCTCCGCCGCCGTCGCCAAGGAAGACTTCGCCGTCGCCATGAGCGCGATGGCGAAATTGCGCCCCAAGGTCGACGCCTTCTTCGAAAAAGTCACGGTCAATGTCGACGACAAGGCGTTGCGCGAAAACCGGCTCAGGCTGCTCAATGAAATCCGCGAAGCCACCCGCGCGGTGGCGGATTTCTCCAAGATCGAAGGCTAGGCTCTCGTTATGGTAGGCGTCGACTACACGCCTTTGAGCACGTTTCCAGCGGCCAGGACCACGTAAGCGGCGATTGCGATCCAGAATTGATAAAGGGTCACATAGGGAATGACGACGAAGTGTGCCACCAGTGCCAGAACGAACAGCACGACTGAAATGTAAAAGATATTTTTGGTCGGTGCGCTGAGTCTCATGGTTACCTCCCTGATATATGGAATCGCAAGTATAAGCATGGAACTCCCGGCTGCCAGCCTTGTTTAGTCTCCACGTCAGCCCAAAAGGACACCGTCATGGTCATCGGCGTCGCCCACATTGCCCCCATCGTCGCACTGATTGCCGGCATTCTCATTCTTCTGGTGCCGCGTTTGCTCAACTTGATCGTCGCGATCTATTTGATCTTCATCGGTTTGGTCGGCTTAGGGGTGCTCGATAAACTCGGAATTCACTAGCAACAACGTCGGGCTTGCTTCATCGGGCGCGGCAGTGCTTTTTAGGCCTGCCGGCCCGTCCAACCGTTCTTTTGAGCAATGACCAAACGCAAAACCCCGCGCCCGCGCGCCAAATCCAAAAAACTGCCCGTGCGGAAGGCTGCCAAAGCCAAGCCGAAGGCGGCGGCGTCGCAAAAAGGCAAATGGGTCTATGCCTTCGGCGGCGGCAAGGCCGACGGCAAGCCCAACATGCGCAATCTCCTCGGCGGCAAGGGCGCAGGGCTCGCCGAAATGGCGAGCCTCGGCCTGCCGGTGCCGCCGGGCTTCACCATCACGACCGACGTCTGCACATTTTATTACGCCAACAAGCAGCAACATCCGAAAGAGCTGACGGCGCAAGTCAGCAAGGCGCTGGCGCGCGTGGGCGAGATCACCGGCAAGATTTTCGGCGACAAAACGAATCCTTTGCTCGTCTCGGTGCGTTCCGGCGGGCGCGCCTCGATGCCGGGCATGATGGATACCGTGCTCAATCTCGGCCTCAACGATGAGACGGTCGAAGCGCTGGCGAAGAAATCAGGCGACCGTCGCTTTGCCTATGACAGCTATCGGCGCTTCATCACCATGTATTCCGATGTCGTGCTCGGCGTCGGCCATGAGCATTTCGAGGAATTGCTCGACCATCACAAGGAACGCCAGGGCCACAGCCTCGACACCGATCTGACCGCCGACGATTGGGCGGCGCTGGTCGTGCTCTACAAGAAGCGCGTCAAGGACGAGCTCGGAAAAGACTTTCCGCAGGATCCCGAGCAGCAGCTCTGGGGCGCGATTGGCGCGGTGTTCGGCTCTTGGATGAACGCGCGCGCTATCACCTATCGCCGCATTCACAACGTGCCGGAAAGCTGGGGCACGGCGGTGAATGTGCAGGCCATGGTGTTCGGCAATATGGGCGACACGTCGGCCACCGGCGTTGCCTTCACGCGCAATCCTTCGACCGGCGAGAAAAAACTCTACGGCGAGTTTCTCATCAACGCACAAGGCGAGGACGTGGTCGCCGGTATCCGCACGCCGCAGGAAATATCGGAAACGGCGCGAGAGGAGGCCGGCTCCGACAAGCCTTCGATGGAAAAGACGCTGCCAAAGGCATATGCGGAGCTTACGCGCATCTACAACGTGCTCGAGCACCACTACCGCGACATGCAGGACCTCGAATTCACTGTCGAGCAGAACAAGCTCTGGATGCTGCAGACGCGCAACGGCAAGCGCACCGCAAAGGCTGCGCTGCGCATCGCGGTTGAATTGGCGAATGAAGGCCTGATCTCGAAGAACGAAGCGATCCTGCGCATCGATCCGCTGACGCTTGACCAGCTTCTGCACCCCACCATCGATCCGCGCGCGCACCGCAAGGTCGTCGCCACCGGCTTGCCGGCGTCCCCCGGTGCCGCCTCAGGCGAGATCGTGTTTTCGTCCGACGAAGCGGCGCAACTCAAGGGCGACGGCAAGAAAGTCATTCTGGTGCGGGTCGAGACCTCGCCCGAAGACATTCACGGCATGCATGCGGCGGAAGGCATTCTCACCACGCGCGGCGGCATGACCTCGCACGCCGCCGTTGTCGCGCGCGGCATGGGTAAGCCCTGCGTTTCCGGCGCCGGTTCGCTGCGCGTCGATTACGCCGCCGGCGTCATGACGGCCGGCGGCCAGACTTTCAAGAAGGGCGACTTCATCACCGTCGACGGTTCCACCGGCCAGGTGCTGGCCGGCAAGATCGACATGGTGCAGCCCGAATTGTCGGGTGAATTTTCCACGCTGATCGGCTGGGCCGACAAGGTCCGCAGGCTTGGCGTGCGCGCCAATGCCGACACGCCGGCCGACGCCAAGGCCGCGGTGCGTTTCGGCGCCGAGGGCATTGGCCTGTGCCGCACCGAGCACATGTTCTTTGACGAAGAGCGCATCCAGGCGGTGCGCGAAATGATTCTGGCCGATGACGAAAAATCGCGCCGAACGGCCTTGGCAAAACTACTACCGATGCAACGCGCCGATTTCGTCGAATTGTTCGAGATCATGGCCGGCAAGCCGGTCACCATCCGTCTGCTCGATCCGCCGCTGCATGAATTCTTGCCGCACGGTCAGGAAGAAATCGCCGAGGTCGCCGCCGTTATGGGGGCGGATGCGAAAAAGCTCGCCGACCGCGCCCGCGAACTAGCCGAATTCAACCCGATGCTAGGCTTTCGCGGCTGCCGCATCGCCATTGCCTACCCGGAAATCGCCGAAATGCAGGCCCGCGCCATTTTCGAGGCGGCGGTGGAAGCCGCCAAGTGCACCGGCAAGGCGGTCCATCCAGAAGTGATGGTGCCGCTGATCGCGACCAAGGCCGAGTTCGATCTGGTAAAGGCGCGCATCGATGCCATGGCGGCCGCCGTGTCCAAGGAGACCGGCGCCAAGCTTACCTACCAGGTCGGCACTATGATCGAATTGCCGCGCGCCTGCCTCATGGCCGGCGAAGTGGCGGAGACAGCCGAGTTCTTTTCATTCGGAACGAACGACCTCACCCAAACGACGTTCGGGATCAGCCGGGACGATGCGGCGAGCTTCCTTGGAATATACACGGCTCGGGGTATTCTGGGTTCAGATCCGTTCGTGTCGATCGACCAGCAAGGCGTTGGCGAGCTGGTGCGCATCGGCGTCGAGCGCGGCCGAAAAACCCGGAAAAATCTGAAGGTCGGCATCTGCGGTGAGCATGGCGGCGACCCGGCGTCTGTGGCCTTTTGCCACGAAGCCAAGCTTGATTATGTGTCGTGCTCGCCGTTCCGCGTTCCCATCGCGCGACTGGCCGCAGCGCAGGCCGCTTTGGGCAAGACCGCCGCCAGTCAGGCCTAGACGGCCACCTTGGCGAGGAAGTCTTCGGCCTCAAGCCGCAAGTTAGCGACGGCCGTTTCCACGGTTTGCGAGGCGTCGCGCACGACTTCCGCAGAGGCGCGGGTTTCGGTAGCGGCTCTCGCGACTTCGCCCAGCACCGCCACGACGTGTCCGGTGCCTTCGGCGGCGCTGGTGACGTTGTGAGAGATTTCCCCGGTAGCGGAGTTTTGCTGCTCGACCGCAGCCGCGACCGCCGAGGTGTATTGGTTGATCTCCTGCATGCGCGCAGCGATCTGGCGGATCGCGTCCACCGCGCCGCCGGTCAAATCCTGCACGCCAAGAATGTGATTGGCGATGTCCTCGGTCGCCTTGGCCGTCTGAACCGCCAGCGATTTGACCTCGGAAGCGACCACCGCAAAGCCGCGGCCGGCTTCGCCGGCACGCGCGGCTTCGATGGTGGCGTTAAGCGCGAGCAGATTGGTTTGTCCCGCGATGGTGCGGATCAGCTTGACGACGTCGCCGATCTTCCGCGCACCGTCCGCGAGTCCCGCAATCTCATCGTCGGTCGCGCGGGCTTCCTCGGTCGCCAGCCGCACGATATCGCTGGCGTGGGTGAGTTGGCGGCTGATCTCGGCGATCGAATGGGAGAGTTCGTTGGCCGCGACCGCGGCGGTCTCGACGTTGCTCGAGGCCTCGTGGAACGCATGCACGGCGCTTTCGGCGCGCTGCGACGTCTGACTGGACGAGCCGAGCAGCGTGCTGGCGGTGGAACGCATGGCGGTCGCGCTGCCGCTCACGCTCGAGAGAAGTTTTTCTGCCTGCGGCCGGAATGCAGCGATCGCGGTGTCGATGGTTGCGCGGCGCTGCTCCTGTTCGTGAATGGCGGAGCGCTCCTGTTCGGCATGGCGCTGTTCGGTGACGTCTTCGTGCGTGGAGACCCAGCCGCCGCCCGGCAGGCCCTGATTTTTGGCAAGCACGATGCGGCCATCGGCGGCTGGCACGTAATACCCCATCTTGTTCTCGTGAGCGGCGTCGTCCATGATTTTCTTGACGTAGGCATCGACATCGCCGGAGAACAATCCGGTCGCTTTGCGAGTCTCAATCAATTGTCGCAGAGAGCAGCCCGGCTTCACGACGTCGGGCGAAAGGTTGTACATCTCGAGATAGCGCCGATTAAGCAATGTGATGCGGCCCTTCGCATCGAAAACATTCAGGCCTTGCGACATGTTGTCGAGCGCGGTCGACAGCTGCCGATTTTGTTTGGCCTGGCGCTGGTACAGGATGCCGATAAAGACCAGCGCAACGACAGACAGGCCCGCCAACAAGATGGCCTGGCCCGCAGGTGTTGACGACAGGGTGGACGTGATCATGCTGGCCCGGAGGTTTTCTGGCGCGATATTGGGCATCAGCGATTGCGATATAGTTAACAATCGCTACCAGCCAGATGCCGCTGAAATGGGCATGGCCGAGGCCTTGGGGTCATTGACGAAGCATTTACGACGTCGGCGCGCTCATTGGGCGGTTAACGCATCCGCAAGGTTAATCAGCCCATAAAAAATCTTGTCGCATTGTCGCCGACCGGCGGCAGGCGTTGGCAGTCTTTTGTTGCGGTGTTGCGTTGAGTGCTCCGGTGTCAGTTTTGCGTAGGCGTCGAAGGCTGCGCTTTGGGCAGCGCAAGCTTGCGCATATCGGCTTCGGCGCATTGGCTTTGAGCCTGCTGCCCAGCGCTATCGGTTTCCAGGATCTCGGTGCCTTGTTGGCGCGCCAGCCGGCGGTGGCCGAACGCGCGCGCGAGCGCCTGATTGCGTCGCCGTTTGGCACCATTCACGCCGCCATGTTCTCGATGCCCCGGCCGATCGGCACCGCGATCCCGCCGCCGCCGATTTACGCGCTCGCGAATTTCGATCCGGCAGACATCACCGGCTCGATCAGCCGGGAGCCGCTTGGCGATTCTAGCGCGCCGTTGCAATTTCCGACCGTCAATCGCAAATCGAAACGCGACTCGGCGATCTCACGCGCGCGCGAACCACTGCCGCCATTACCGGAGATCGCGGCGCTCGATCCGAAGCCCGACATCGAGGTCGAGGCGAAGCGCGAAAAAGCAGGCACGCGCTTCGAGCCCTATTCCGAATACGAATTCCCCGAAGTTTCCGGGCGCAACACGGCGCCTGATGTCGAGCTGCCCTATGCGGATCTTCCGCCATCCAATCTTACCGCGGCGGCCCCGAAAGACGGCGCGGGCAAAGATGCTGGCCGGCTCTTTTTCGGCGCTGATACGTTTGGTGCGCAAGGGCAGGGCATCGCACCCTGGGCGCCGGGCGAAGCGCCGATCGTGCTGGCGTCGCGTTCCGGCGATTCCGACATCAAGGAATCCGCGCTCGGTCCGCCGGGACTGAGTGAGAGCAAAGCCGGCGAATCCGTCGCCAGCAAAGGCGTGGTCACCGGTGTGGATCAGCGCCCGCGCTCGCCGGCGGAACGGTTGGGGCTTACTGGCGTTGGGCGCGCCAAGGCGGAGAAGTGCCTCGCCAATGCAGTCTATTTCGAAGCGCGTGGCGAAGCGGTGCGCGGGCAGATTGCGGTGGCGCAAGTGGTGATGAACCGCGTGTTCTCGCCGTTCTATCCCAACGATGTCTGCGGCGTCGTTTATCAGAACTCGCACCGGCATCTCGCCTGCCAGTTCACCTTTGCCTGCGACGGCCTTCCCGACATCGTCACTGAGCCAGAAGCCTGGGAGCGCGCCAAGCGCATCTCGCGCGACATGCTGGATGGCAAGCTTTGGATGCCGGAGGTGGCGAAGGCTACCCACTATCACGCCTATTGGGTGCACCCGAGCTGGGTCGGCGAAATGAAAAAGCTGTTCAAGCTCGGCGTGCACAGCTTCTACCGCCCGCGCAACTGGGGCGACGGTTCCGATGAGCCGAAGTGGGGTGATGCGAAGCTGACGGAACTGGAAACCGCCAAGGAAGAACAGTTCGGTCCGGTCAGCCATAGCCTGGAATGGCTTCGCTCCGAAGAAGGCCAGGCGTTCAACCGTCAAAACGGCCGAAAATAGCGCCTTCCGCGCAAGCCATGTGTTAGGCAAATAGCTAAGATCACGAATATTCGTTATGGGTTGGCTGACGGAACACTTATGTTCCACCTCCGCCCGCGTCGATTCCATCGTGGGCGCATAGGAATCTGACAATGTCGTCGCAAATGGCTGCTGAGAAATCCGCGTTGGGCTGGCGCACGCCGCTCGTTATTCTCGTTTGTGGCGGACTGATCGGCGCGATCAGTTTCGGACCGCGCGCGGCGCTCGGCCTGTTCCTGACGCCGATGTCGTCGGCCTATGGCTGGAGCCGCGACGTGTTCGCGCTGGCGCTGGCGATCCAGGTTCTGGTCTGGGGCACCGCGCAGCCCTTCGTCGGCGCCATTGCCGACCGCTTCGGTTCGCTGCGCGTGCTCTCGGCAGGAGCGGTGCTCTACTGCGCTGGCCTTACGCTGATGGCCTATTCGACGACGCCGGGCTCACTCGATCTGACGGCCGGCGTCTTGACCGGCCTCGGCATTGCCGGAAGCTCATTCACGATCGTCATCGCGGCTTTCGGCAAATTGTTGCCGGCGCATATGCGCACATTTGCGTTTGGAGTGGGCACTGCCGCCGGCTCGTTCGGGCAATTCCTGTTCTCGCCGCTGGCGATCGTTTTTATCGGCAGCTTTGGCTGGCAGCATGCGTTGATCGCGTTCGGCATCATCACGCTTTTGGTTGTTCCGCTGTCGCTGGCCGTGCGCACCGCGCCGATGGACATGACCAACAAGCCCGGCGCGGTCCAGAAGCAGTCATTGCTGCAGGCGTTAGCGGAAGCCTTCGGACATCGCTCCTACATTTTGCTGGTGCTCGGCTTCTTCACCTGCGGCTTTCAGCTTCTCTTCATCACCGTGCATTTGCCATCTTACCTCGTTGACCGCGGGCTGTCGGTCGATACCGGCGCCTGGGCCATCGGCACCATCGGACTGTTCAACATCGTCGGCTCGATCACGGCGGGCTGGCTCGGCGACCGCATGCCGAAACGATATTTACTCTCGATCATCTACGTGCTGCGCTCGCTGGCGGTGGTCGTCTTCATCAGCCTGCCGATCACGGCGGTTTCTGCCATCGTGTTCGGCGCTGCCATGGGCTTGCTGTGGCTCTCGACCGTGCCGCCGACTTCGGCGCTGGTGGCGTTGATGTTCGGCACACGATGGATGGCGACTTTGTTCGGCTTTGCTTTCTTCAGCCATCAGGTTGGCGGCTTCCTCGGCGTATGGCTTGGCGGCATCCTGTTCGAACGCGCCGGGTCGTATAACGTGGTGTGGTGGCTCTCGGTGGTGCTTGGCCTGGTGTCGGCCGCCATCAATCTACCCATCGTCGAAAAGCCGATCGAGCGCGCCGCGCTGGCGCCCGCGTAACGCCAGTGGCGACGTTCAAAGCCTATGTGATCGAGAAGTCGGACACCGCTACCCGCGCCGCGCTGACCGATTTCGACGAAGCAAATCTGATGGAAGGCGACGTCACTGTCGCCGTCGAATATTCCACCGTCAATTACAAGGACGGCCTTGCCATCACCGGCAAGGCGCCGGTGGTGCGCCGTTTCCCGATGATCCCCGGCATCGACTTCGCCGGCACCGTGCAAGCCTCCAGCAATCCTGCCTGGAAGCCGGGCGACAAAGTCATCCTCAACGGCTGGGGCTGCGGCGAGACGCATCTCGGCGCCTATGCCGAGAAGGCGAGAGTGAAGGGCGACTGGCTGGTGCGGCTTCCGGCCAGCATGAGCGCGCGCGAGGCGATGGCGGTCGGCACGGCGGGCTATACGGCGATGCTGGCGGTGATGGCGCTGGAACGCCACGGGCTTAACCCTGAGAGCGGACCCATCGCTGTGACGGGCGCTGCCGGCGGCGTCGGCTCCGTTGCCATTGCGATCCTTGCCAAGCGCGGCTTTCGCGTGAGCGCGGTCACCGGCCGCGCGCAGGAGGCCGATTATCTCAAAGGCCTGGGCGCATCCGAAATCGTCGAGCGCAAGGAGTTCGCCGGGTCGGTCAAAATGCTGGCCAAGGAACGCTGGGCCGGCGGCATCGACGCGGTCGGCTCCACCACGCTCGCCAATCTACTGTCGATGACGCGCTATGGCGGCGCGGTGGCTGCCTGTGGCCTGGCCGGCGGCATGGACCTGCCCACCTCGGTTGCCCCGTTCATTTTGCGGGGCGTGTGCCTTTACGGCATCGACTCCGTGATGTGCCCACTGCCGCGCCGGCAGGAGGCGTGGAAAAGATTGGAAACCGACCTGGACCGCGCGAAATTGGCCACAATGACCTGTGAAATTGGCCTTTCCGGAGTTCCGGAAGCCGCCGCCGCGATCCTGGCTGGCGAGGTCCGCGGCCGAATCGTGGTGAAAATCGGATAACCACGTTCAGGATTTGGCTACGAAGTCTGGGGTATAGTCCGGCTGGACTTGAAAAATACCGCGTAGTTTCGGTAAATCGGGCGTCAGTCGGAGTTGCGTGATGTTGCGTGGAATTGCGTTTGCGGCCGCCCTGTTGGCCGCCGTCCCTGCGATTGCCGGCGAGATGAGTGCGGAAGAAGCCCGCCGTTTCGTCATCGACAAGTTGTTCGCCTACAACTGTTTCGAAGGCACGCGCGGCCAGGGCCGCGTCCTGCCCGACGGCTCGGTGGTCGGCTCCATCCAATTCCAGGGCGTCGGTCAAATTCGCTACGCGATGCTGCCGGCGAACACGATCCAGGTGAAGGGCGAGTCCGTCTGCGCCTCGCTGCGCGGCCTGCCGATGCAGCCGTGCTTTAATCTCCAGCGCCTCGACGACAACAGCTTCCGCGGTTCGATCTCGGGCCTGGGCTTTGCCTATTGCGAGTTCACCCGCCGCAACGGACGCGCGCGCATGGCGCAGAGCGTGGACAATACGCCGCTTGCCTTGCGGCCGTCGTTCTCCGCCAACAATCGCTAAGTTTTTGCTCTAAGTTTTTGCCGAAAAGATCATGCAGGTCGTGGTGGCGTGGGCATATAGCTTGCCCGCGCGATCCTTCAGGTCGCCTTCCGAAGTAGCCACCGCGCGGCCCCGATGGATGACACGGCCTTCCGCGCGCACCGGCCCGGTGTCCTTGGTCATGGGCCGCACGAAATTCAATTTCAGTTCGAGCGTGGTCCAGGTGTCGCCCTTGTGCAGTGTGGAGAAAATCGCGCAGCCGAGCGCGGAGTCGAGCAACGTCGCGGCAAAACCGCCGTGCACGCTGCCTATTGGATTGTAGTGACGGAATTCCGGCAGGCCCTCAAACGCCGCGCGGCCGTTTTCGGCCTCGGCCAGGTGAAAGCCGACGAGTTCGGCGATCGGCGGTTGCGGCAGCGTGCCGTCGATGATCGCCGTTAGAAAGGCGAGCCCCTCGTAGGATTTGAGAATTTCCGGCGTCACCACGCCATATTTTTTGTCCGACACATCGCCCCCGTCAATTTGCGCAGCTATTCTAGATCGAGCCGGAACGGCACGCCTTCTTCGGAGAAATTCCCAGGCCCGATGGTCTCAACCGCGCGCACCATGCGGCCGTCGCGTTTAAGGAGTTGGTCGGCGACGGCAATAATCGCCGCGTTCGGCTGCGCCGTGTGCGAGGCGCGCCGGATGTCCCAGGCGATCTGCTGCTCGTCGCGGTTGGGATTGAGCGCGCAGGCGGCGACGTAAGCCGCAGCGGTCGAACGGCTGATGCCGGCATAGCAATGCACCACCATAGGCGCGGCGCGGTTCCAGGTGCCGACAAAATCGATCAGCCGCTGCACGTGCTCGGTTGCCGGCACTGTGTAGCCGTCCATCGGCTGCGAGATGTCGTCGACGGCGAGCACGAGATGGTTCTTCTCCGCGATATGGTTCGGCCGTTGCACGCGGTCGGTCTGGCGCAACAGCGTGACGATATGGCGGGCCCCGGTCTTGTCGACCGTGGAATGCAGGCGTGCGAGAGAGCAGACGTGAATCATAGGGAATATCTAGGTGTTTCAGGCCGAAATTAAAAGGATTATGCCCTTATCAGTTTTTCGATTTGCGCGCGAAAACGCTGTTCGGCGGCGCCGGCCGTCCACGGCGTGAGATAATCGCGCTCGATGGCGGCGGAGAATTTCGGCGACGGCCCGAAAAACTTGCGAGCCTCGTCGTCGGCAAAACCGGCGAGCCGCGTTGCCTCCAGATAGGCCGCCGCGCGGTCGGAGGCCTTGATCAGGCTTTGCAGCGTGCCGCTGATTTTCGCCGGCAGTCCGAACCGCAGATAAATAGCCGCAAGCAGGCGATGTTCCACCGCCTTATAGTTGTCGCCGATCACCACCTTGAACGGTGAGATCATGTCGCCGATCACGTATTCCGGCGCATCGTGCAACAAAACCGCGAGCCGTCCGTTACGGTCGAGCCGTGGCACTTTTGCCCTTGCCAAGGCCTCGACCAGCAACGAATGCTGCGCCACCGAGAAAATATGCGCGCCCTTGGTTTGTCCGTTCCAGCGCGCCACGCGGGCAAGCCCATGGGCGATGTCTTCCATCTCGACATCCAGCGCGGAAGGATCGAGCAGATCGAGTCGTCGCCCCGACAACATGCGTTGCCAGGCTCGGGATTTGGCTTTTGGGAGCTTGCTCATTTGCGTTTTGAAAGCTTGGCGCAAGCCGCGTGGCGATGGCACGTCACCAAATGGTCGTTGACCATGCCGGTGGCCTGCATGAAGGCATAGACGATGGTGGGTCCGACGAATTTGAAGCCGTGGCTCAGCAGTTCCTTGGACATCGCGCGCGATTCTTCGGACTCGGTCGGCGTCCGCGAGCGTTGGCCGATTCTGTGGTCGATCGGCTTGCCGCCGACATGCTTCCACAGCATCTCGGAAAATCCGGGACCACTGTCCATGATCTTGAGGAAGGCGCGCGCCGAGTTGACGGCGCCGGTAATCTTTGCCCGGTTGCGCACGATACCGGCGTCCTGCATCAGCCGTTCGACTTTCTTGGGTGTGTAGCGCGCGATATTTTCCGGCTGAAAATCGTCGAAGGCGCGGCGGAAATTCTCTCGCTTACGCAAAATCGTTATCCACGACAATCCAGCCTGAAAACCATCGAGCACGAGCTTTTCAAACAGCGCGCCGTCATCCCATTCCGGCACGCCCCATTCTTCGTCGTGATAGGCGACGTAGAGCGGGTCCTGCTTGGGCCAGGGGCAACGCTTGATGCCGTCGAGATGGAGAATGGCCGCGCTCATGACGCAGCTTTGGTCTCGCCGGGCCACGGAAACGTCGCCCAAGCCGGCTTCACCAGTTGGATCTCGATGCCGCCGCTGGTGAGGGGCGTGGCGGCGGCAAGCGCGTCGGCGACACGGTCGAGCCGCAGCAGCGCCAGCCCGCGGCCATTCGCAGCCGATCCGGCCATGCCGAGAATCTTATCGCCTGCGGTAACCGGAAGGCCGGGGATCGGCGCGGCGTGGGCGAAGGAAATAGGCACCACGCGGTTGCGCGCGCTGTTGCGGTGCTCGACGCGCGACACAACTTCCTGGCCGATGTAACAGCCCTTCTCGAAATCGACCCCGGCAAGCTGGTCCATGTCGGCTTCGTGCGGGTAGGTGTCGCCATAGCTAAAATCATTGCCGCCGCGCGGCACGCCGAGCGCGATGCGGTGCGCGTCATAGGCTTCCGGCTCAACGAGCGTAGCGCCGAGATCGTTGGCCGCCTCCGTGGCGAGTTCCGGCGGCAGCATGATGCGCCAGCCCAATCCCGCAAGGCGAGGATCGTCGTAACAAAGACCATAGTCACTCTCACCGTTGCCATCCCAGATGGCCATGACGCCGAGCGCGGCCGACAGGTCTTCGATCGTCACCTTGGCGCGCAACTTGTAGAATTTGAGCTTGTCCACAAGCGTTGCGGCAAGCGGGCGCGGGCAATCGAGGAAGAAGCCGCCGCCGTCCTCGGGCGCTGCCTCGGCCACGATGAAATCGACAATGATCTTGCCTTGGGGCGTAAGCAGCGCGGCAAAACGCGCGTTCCCCGGCGTCACTTTGCCGATATCGTTGCTGGCCAGCCCATTGAGGAAGCGCCGGGCATCGTCGCCGATGACCTTGACCACGCCGCGTTCGGGAAGAAGGGCTGCTTGCATAACTAGTCTCTTGCCAGAACTCGCGTCTAAACGTAAGCGCTGTTAGCGAAGCCTCAAGCCCCGATGAGAGCCGTTCCAAGATGGCTGACAGCTACGATTTGATCCTCAAGGGCGGCACCGTGGTCAACCATGACGGCGAAGCGCTGCGCGATATCGGCGTGCGTGGCGGCCGGTTCGCAGGCCTCGGCGACCTGTCGCGCGTCTCGGCCGGCGAAGTGATCGATTGCCGGGGCCTGCATGTGCTGCCGGGTGTCATCGACAGCCACGTGCATTTCCGCGAGCCGGGCCTGACCCACAAGGAAGACCTGGAAAGCGGCTCGCTTAGCGCGGTGATGGGCGGCGTCACGGCGGTATTCGAAATGCCGAACACCAATCCGATGACCATTGATGCCGCGTCGGTCGCCGACAAGGTCAAGCGCGGTCATCACCGCATGCATTGCGACTTCGCCTTTTATGTCGGCGCCACGCGCGAGAACACCAGGGACCTTGTCGAACTCGAACGGTTGCCCGGCGTCGCCGGCGTGAAAGTCTTCATGGGCTCGTCGACCGGTTCGCTGCTGATCGAGGACGATGCGGGGGTGCGCGCCGTGCTCAAGGCGATCCGCCGCCGCGCCGCCTTTCATTCCGAAGACGAGTACCGCCTGAAGGAGCGCATGAACGAGCGCATCGACGGCGATCCGCGCTCGCACCCGATCTGGCGCGACGCGCAGGCCGCGCTGATGTGCACGCAGCGCCTGATCGCGCTGGCGCGTGAAACCGGAAAGCGCGTGCATGTGCTGCATGTCACCAGCCGCGACGAAATCGAGTTTCTGGCGCAGCACAAGGATGTCGCCTCGGTCGAATGCACGCCGCATCATTTGACCATGGCCGCGCCCAAAGCTTACGAAAAGCACGGCACTTTCGCGCAGATCAATCCGCCGATCCGCGATGCCGCGCACCGCGACGGCCTCTGGCACGGCATCGCGCAGGGCATCGTCGACAGTCTTGGCTCCGACCATTCGCCGCATACGCGCGAGGAAAAATCGCAGCCCTATCCGAAGGCTCATTCCGGCATCACCGGCGTGCAGACGCTGGTTCCGATCATGCTCGACCACGTCAATGCTGGAAGGCTTTCGCTACAACGCTTTGTCGATCTGACCAGCGCAGGACCTGCGCGGCTGTTCGGCATCGCCGCCAAGGGCCGCATCGCCGTGGGCTACGATGCCGACATCACAGTGGTCGATCTCAAGCGGCGGCAAACCATCACCGACGCTCAGGCCGCGTCGCGCGTCGGCTGGACGCCCTATAACGGCCTCAGCGTCACCGGCTGGCCGGTCGGCACGGTGATCCGGGGCCGTAAAGTGATGTGGGAGGGGAGCCTCACCACCCCCTCGCAAGGCGAACGCGTCCGGTTCCTGGAGACTTTGGCGCCCTAGCGGAATTTATATCCCCCAGGCGGGTTAGTGAGCCGATTTGCCCCGTTTCCCGCCGGCAAGTTGTCCCCAAGCTTTTTACGCATCCCTGGTCTGTGGAATTGCAAAGCGCGCGCGACCAACTATCAACGGTAACAGCACACCCCTGGTTCGGCATGGATTAGCCGGGCCATTGAGGTCAAGGGCTAGAATGAGCGAAGACCTCGTGTCGCTCCGCATGATGGTGGTCGGGGCCGCGCAGCCGGATCACGAGCTATGGCGCCAGGCCACGGCGCTGGCCTCGGTCATGATCGAACTCACGATCCATGATCCTTTGACCGCGGCCAAAGAGCTCGCCAAACCCGGCGTGGATATTTGCGTCGTGGATGCAGCTTTATCCGACAACCAGAAGACCGCGGCGATCGCCGCCGCGCGCGCGGCGCAGCCGGCGCCTTTGATCTTCGCATCGGGGCCGAAAAACACCCGCCGCCCCGAAGGCGTCGACGGCATGCTGGGCAAGCCTGCCAGCGTCGAGGAGGGCCGCAAGCTCGTCGAAATTTGCATCCGCGCCAAATTTCCAACCCGCGTGCTGATCGTGGATGATTCGGGAACCATGCGCAGCATCGTGCGCAAGATCATGTCGGTCAGCCATTTTACCTTGGACATTCACGAAGCGGCCGAAGGCATGGCCGCGCTCAAGCAATTGCGCACCAGCAATATTGACGTGGTGTTTGCCGACTACAACATGCCCGGCCTCAATGGCTTTGACATGCTGACGCAGATCAAGCGCGAAATTCCGAAGGTTGCGGTGGTGATGATGAGTTCGGCGTCCGATCACGGCATCGCCGACAAGGCGCGCGCGGCGGGCGCGCTGGCCTTTCTCAAGAAACCGTTTTATCCGGCCGATATCGATACGGTTCTGGAACGTTATTACGGTCTGCACATTCCGCTTTAGGCGGAATTTTTATTGGCGCTGCTGCTCAAGGGTGAATTCGCCGTTCCGGATGCGCTTGCCGAGGCCTTCGGTGAAGGTCGCGGCCGCTTCCTCGCCATAGGTGGTGACGAATTCGGCCAAGGCGGCGAACAGGCAGGCTTGCGCCAGGCAATCACCGTCGATGCCGTCCATTTTGGCCTCAGCCCAGGCCTCATGCAGGTAGCCGAGCGCCACGCGCTTTTGCTCGTGGTCCGGTATCGGCTCGTGCGAGTGTGTGGAGCGCCCCGCTGTCGTCATTGTCACCTTCGTCCCTGATGTCCTACCCAAGGACATCATTCCCAATTCCCGAAACGGACGTTAGCAGGGGGATTCCGGCCGACATAGAACCACATAAAGGAAAGGTTAATAACGGCGG
>JAYTFS010000352.1:0-1510 GCA_043734185.1 Pseudolabrys sp.
GAAGCGGGCCTGAATCACAGGAAAATCAACGTTGCCGCTACAGACCTCGGCATTACCGACACCTCGCGATTACTCGCGTTGATGAAATCCGATACCAAGGCGATCTTCACCGCCGCGGCTGCCGCCGCGCGCGCCGCCGACTACGTCAAGAGCCTGCAGCCGAAGCCGCCGGAGCCCTTGCCGCCGAGCGACGTGTCAATGCCGCCCGTTTCGCCCTCGAGCGAGCCGTGACCTCGTCACCCGGCAAATTCCGTCGGTGAATTGCCGCGCGCCGGCTGGACGCAGACCCGGCGCAATCCCATTTCAGCAGTGCGCGTTGCAATGCTTTCACATCGGATCAATCAGCATGACATTCACACTCACCCCGCTGCCGTCGCAGGGCCTGAAAATGCTCTGCCCGTGGTGCGTCGCTTCGATTCTAATCGCCACCGAGACCAAGATCGCCGCACCGGACGGCGGAAATGTCCTCGATGACGTTGGTATGATCTACAGGCTCTGTCATCGGCTCTCGGAGCAGCAACGAACCCCGCACACCTTCGAGTGTTATGCCGGGCATGGCAAGTGCGCAGCTTGCCAACGGTGCTACGCCATATTCGGCGTCCAGTTCATCAATGCCCTGCAACAGTGCCCAACAACCGACGACTATCTGCACGGCACCTACAGATTCCTCGGTCTGCCCCGCCTCCAGCTTTCCCGCTACCGCTTCCGCGGCCTGCCCCGCCTGCCGTTTCGCACCCATGGCGTTACGTCTGCAAATTTGCAGTGCGCCGCGCCGACCTGGATCGTCGCAACCGCCGACACGCCGGTCGGTCAGCTGCATGAGCATTGGTTCGGCGCCTTCCGCGCCGATGGGGGCAATCAGGCGACCTGTCCCTCGCAATCGCCACCGCTCCGCGGCATCGATTTTCAAGTCGGCGTCGAGCTGCTGCTGCCGCTGTGGGACGCCTTGCGGGCGTTCAATCGCGGTTGAGCCGGAGGCTGGTTTTCTGGAAATGCCTCAGAATGCCGGAGTGGCGGCCGCGCCGCTCCAATGCGACGCTGAAGACGAACGAACGTAGCCATGGCAGAGCCGTCCATTGATCAAGGTCGTCTGCGACTAAACCGAAGTTCCCCGGCTCAATCCGCGAACATTCGCCGTTTTCCTCAATTGCATCATGAGTTTCTCTGATTTTCGGGCGTGCCAAACGTAGGCATGGTCTGCGTCCGAATGACTCATGCACCATTGGCGCAAATCATGATTAGTGAAGGCATGCACATCGCAGCCATCCCGAACCGCGGCGCACGCCCAACCTATCTATTGCGCAAAAGTGTGCGCGACGGACGGCACGTGACGACGCAGACGCTGACCAATCTGTCGGCGCTTTCGATCGAGCAGATCGAGGCGATGCGGCGGGTGCTGAAGGGTGAGAAGCTCGGGCCGCTCGGCGGCGATTTCGAATGCATCGGATCCAAGCTCCATGGTCACGTCGACGCCGTGCGGACGGCGATGGCGCGGCTCGGCTTCGACAAG
>JAYTFS010000353.1:0-3267 GCA_043734185.1 Pseudolabrys sp.
TGCGTGAAACGATCCCAGATCGATGGACCTCTTCCATCTTCGTTGACGGCGCCTTCGATCTGATAGGATGAGGTCGCGGTGCCCCATCTGAAATCAGCCGGAAAGGCCGCTTTGGAATTTTGGCCGCCCGACTTGCCTTGTGCATCCGCCGATCTGACCGATCCCGCCGACAAGGCAAGCGCCGCCGATCCTGCAATCCTGCCAAGATGGCGCCGGGAAAATTTGTTCGACCACATGCATTCGTTCCCGGGACCAGAGTCTTTGCGTCAGTGCAAAGCTATTTGCCGCACTCGACCTTTGATGTCGCCGCAACGAAACCGCCAGCCGCACCGGCCTGCGGCTTTGGCTGCGGCAGAGAAGCAACGGCGATCGGTTGAACGGCGAGATAATTCCTGCGCAGCGTCTTCAAGACGATCGCCATATTCGATAGCACGCGCCAGACGGCAACGGAACGCGGCGACCACAGCGCGGCGGCAAACAGGAAGAACGCCGCCGCGGTCCACACCGATTGCCAGTTGTGAATCCCCTCATTGAGAAAGATGAAAAGCGCAGCCGCCGCGAACAAGCCTGCAAACACCGCCTCGGCAGTGACGCCGGTGTCTGACTTTCGAGGGTGGAGCAGCGCGACCGTCCAGATCGGCACCGCCGCCATGGTCAGGCTGGCAAATGGGAAATCGCGCGAACGCGGATCGAACACGAGGCCGAGCGCGATTTCAACCGCGACCACCGTTGTGACCATGAGCACAAGGCCCAGGACCAGCGCCGGCAGCGATCGCGGCCTTCCTTCGCGCGGGCCGACCAGTTCCTGGAATGCCGGCAGCGGACGCCCGGCTATCAACGCGTTGGCACACAGCAACGGCAACGCTATTGCCACAGACAACAGCAGTCCCTGGTTAAACACGCCGGCGACGCCGTAGTTTTCATAGGAAGCCTTTTCCGCGGCCAACCCCAACAGGATTCCGCCTGTCGTGGCGCATGCCGACACCGCAAGCCACGGCATCAATCCAGTTGGCGAAGGCCGGCGCCAAAACGCCAACAACGCAACCAGGAATATGGCAGCACCGAAAACGAGGCCAACTCCCAACTGCGCCTTCCAGAACGGATAATTGCTGACGGCGGATCCGGGCGCGTGCTTGAGCTCGCGCGTAACGCCATCAAACAAGCCCCAATGGGCGCCGACGGCGCCTTCCCACTGACGCTTCCATGGTTCGTCGTAGGCCTCGAACACATTGACGCGAATTTTTTCGCGGCCGGCCCGATCGAGAAGTTCGGAAATGAAACGGCCCTGATTGATGCGCGATGGCAGCGAGACCTCACGCATGCGCCCCTTGCTCGGCCAACCGGCCTCGCCGATCAGGATGTCCTTGCCGGGGAAGGAAAGCGCGACCTTCCGGTAAATATCGATCACATGTGCCGCCGCGTCTTCGGCGCGGATCGGCTCGTCTTCCCAGAACGGCAGCATGTGGATGGTCACGAAATCGACGTCGGCGGCCATCTCCCGGTAGCGCAGCCAGTAATCCCAGGAATCGGCGTAGGTTATCGGCGTATCGATGCGCGCTCTGACCGAACGGATGATCTCGCGAAGGTCTGCTACCGTCATTTCTCCGCGCAGCAGCACTTCGCTGCCGGCGATGACGGACGTCACGGTTCCCTTGTATTCTCTGGCCAGCGCCACCGCGGTATCGGCGAGCGCAGCGTTCTTCACGCGATCACGGCCGAGCCAAATGCCGAGAACGACTTTCAGCCCGACCTTCGATGCCAGCTCGGGCACCTTGTCGAGCCCGTTCTCAACCGAGTAGGTGCGGATGCAGTTGGATACCCCGGCAAGTTGATTAAGATCTTCCGCAATCTGCACCGGGCTGATGACGATGTCGGAATTCCACGGCGTCTGCCCGCTCCGGAACGGCGCGTAGGACAGGCAGTCCAGCTTCTTTGCGGGATTGATCAGCGCACGGTCCAGCAGCACCGGGCTGGCCAGCCAGTACCAGACCGCGGCGATCATGCTCATGGAAACAAGAAAGAGCGCCAGCGGCGCCCGCTTGCGGGAGGCACCGGTCGAGCGGGTCGGCAAACCAGATCGGAACGCGATGGGCGTATCGATTGGCATCATGAACGGCCTCGAACGTTCCCATGAACGCCGGTCGCGGCGCCAACACCTGCGAAAAACCACCCCGGTCGCCGCAGAAAGCAATTGAATACGCTGTTCGACATACTCTAGCCTGATAAGGGTCCCGCCAAAGCTCGTTTTACGAGTTCACTGCACGTGGACCGGCCATTTTGATTTGGGGGAATGAATATACCAGCGTTCTTGATCTTCCAACAATCCCGGGAAGGGCCATGGGCAAGCTGCACGCCTTCGTGACCGTTCTTGCGGTTGCCGCTGCGCTCGGCGGCTGGCCGCGCGAGGCGCAGGCCGAATCCCGGGCGCCGCCGTCCCGGACGGCGCTTGCGCCAACTTTCTCACGCGCGGCCCTTGACCGTATGGGCGATAACATTCGCAACGAAATCGCGACAGGCAAGGTTCCCGGCGCGATTTTGCTGATCCAGCAGCACGGCAAGCCGGTCTATTTCGAATCTTTCGGCGTGAGGGATCCCGAGACCGGCCAGCCGATGACGGCGGACACGATTTTCCAGATCTATTCGATGTCGAAAGCCGTCACCTCGGTCGCCGCGATGATGCTGGTCGACGACGGCAGACTGGGCCTCGATGATCCCGTGTCGAAATATATTCATGCCTTTGCGGATGCAAAAGTCGGCGTCGATCTTTCCGATGAGGCAGGACAATATCCGCTCAAGCTCGAGCCGTTGAAGCGCCCGATCACGATCAGGGATCTGCTGCGGCACACGTCGGGTATCACTTATGGCTTCTTCGGCGAAGCCGCGGTGTCGAAGCTTTATGCCAATCCCCGACTATACGCCGGCGATTTCGATAACGCTGATTTCGCCGACCGGATCGCGACGCTGCCGCTCGCCGATCAGCCCGCGACGCGCTGGAACTACAGCCATTCGACCGACGTACTCGGCCGTGTCGTCGAGGTGGCCTCGGGGCAGAAGCTGTTTCAATTCGAAAAGGAGAGACTGTTCGACCCGCTCGGCATGTCCGAGACCGCGTATTATGTCGCTGACGAAGCGAAGTGGCCGCGCATCGCCAGGTCATTTCCTGTGGATCGCTTTCGAGTGGCAGGGATCAGGGATCCGACATTGCCGCGGCGCTGGGAATCCGGCGGCGCGGGTCTGGTCTCGACGATCGGGGACTACGCCCGCTTC
>JAYTFS010000354.1:0-4024 GCA_043734185.1 Pseudolabrys sp.
AGCGGGTAGGGAATCGACAAGATCGGCTTGGTGCGCGTGCGCATCCATAACGGCTGATCGTCAATCGGCCAGTCGAGCAAGTAAGAATAACCGGCCTCCTTGAGGAGGTCGGGCGAAACCTTGGATTCAACCGCACCTGGACCCATCCATCCGGTCGGGCGCACGCCAACGTATTTTTCGATGATCTGCGTGCAATCATCGATCATGCGTTTCTCGTCGAGCTCCCATTGCGGGTTGCCGAGCGTCTCGGCATTCGTGCGGCCGTGGCCGAGCACGTCGTCGCCGCGTTCTTTGATCTTCGCGACAATGTCGGGGTAAAGCCGGGCGACCTCACTGTTGAGCAAGATCGAAGCCGGCAGTTTCAGCTCATCCAGCATCTGAAACAGCCGCCAGATGCCGACGCGGTTGCCGTAATCGCGCCAAGCGTAATTCCGGGTGGTGGCGGGCCCGCCGCGGTTGGTCGGGTCCATGCCGCGCCCGCTAAGAAACGCGAAGTGCTCGACGTTAAGCGCGACGTAAAATGCCAGTCGCTTGCCGCCGGGCCAACTGTAATCCTTGCGATTGCCGATTGAGGAGTGATCGTACCTGGTGTGGCCGGGCAACATGAACGCGATCCTTATGTGACGCTGGAACACAAATCCGTCGAAACAATCCGCTTATAAGATGCTTAAACAGTCCGACATCAGTCTCCGACTGTATTCTTTCGGTCCTTGGCACCCTGTCAAGTCTTTTGATTTTAAATCTACCTTCTGGATTGGGCAATTGCCATACAAACTGGGTGCGACGCTTCACCGATCAATGCGCGCCCTTGTCTTTGCGAGCCGGTGTCTCAAGAAACGAAAAGAACGTGTTGTAAAAACGATCTTTGTTTAGTCCGAGATGGGTGATATGGCCTGCGCCTGCCATGATGGTGAATTGCTTGTCGTCGTTCGGCAATTTGGCAAAAAACTTCAACAGGTCGTCGAGCGCAGCGATGCCATCATGCGCGCCCCGCATGATCATCACCGGGAATGGCAACTTCAGAGGATCAACCACCGGCAGAGCCGAGCACATGTCGACAAAGGTGCCTGACGGCACTGAATCGCCGTATGAGAGCTGAGCGTCCGCGACGGCTTCCGCCACCACCTCTTCGGACGATCCCGGCAGATCGCGGTTGAAGATTAGGATGAGATTTTTTCGCTCGAGCTTGCGGGTGTTACTAGCTTGATATTCGGCAAGGCCTTCGCGGCGCTTGGCGAGCGTCGGCGAGTCTTCGCCGGTCCAAACAAACGCGTCGAGTACCAGACGGCCGATATTGTCTGGATAGGCCTGCGCGAATTTCGCCGCACGCAACGCCCCGGAAGATTGGCCGTAGAAGTGAAACTTAGTCTGGCCGGTTTCTTTTTTCAGGATCGGCAGCAAGGCGCCGATATCATCGACCGCCATCGCGATATTGGAATTGCTCGAAGTGCGTGAAGACTTCCCATAGCCCTCATGATCAATGGTCCAGACGTCGTAGCCGCGCTCGGCGCAAATATCCATCATCGAGTATTCCGATTCACGGCCCCGCACACGCAGATCGTAGCTCGGCAGTGCGCACAATGAAGAGCCGTGAACCAAGACCAAAACCGGTTTTCTGGTGGGCGTGTCTTTGAATTTTCGAAACACGAAGAGTTTGACCTCGCCCTTCATCGCCAAATGTTCCTGTGCCGTGATCTTCGACGCCATTGCTATCTCCTCGTGGATTTGTTGTTCACGGCCTAAGGGCGAACGATGTTTTCAAGGGCGTGCGATATCGCGAGCAGCCGGCCATCGGCACCGGGAGTACATATGACCTGCAATCCAACGGGCAATTCGCCTGGTGCCTGCACCGGTAGCGACGTCCCGCACTGACCGAAGAAGTTTGCCGGCCGTGTTAGCCGGCCCGAGCGCAGATTCCAAGCAAGAGCGCTGTCCAGCGTGCTCACCTCCCTAACCGGACAGGGTACCAAAGGCGCGGTCGGATAAAGCAAGGCATCGACGTCAGCCATCTTTTCACGCGCCGCCGCCACGGCGGCTTTTTGTGCAGTCCGGGCGGCTAACTGCCTTTTTGTGTTGGTGTCAAAGCCGACCTGGATGCGGGCCCACGGCACCGGGTCGATGCTTGATTGGTGCGCCTTAAGACGATCTTTTCCGAACCCCGCGACGAACTCCCCGAACAATAGCTTTCCAAACGTCGGCATAGCCGCCGCAACGTCGGAAGTCTGTACCTCGACAAGCGCGGCGCCGGCATGGCGCAGCCTTTCGAGCGCGCTATCGACCGCGCGGCGTACGGGCTCGTCGAGATCGTCATAGAAGTAGCTGTGGGGGATGCCGAAGCGGAGCCCGCGAATGTCCGGCTCCTGTTCGTACGGCTGCCTGGCGAGCGTGGAGAAGATCAGCGCCGCGTCGTCCGCGCAACGTGTGAAAACGCCGACGCTGTCGAGCGTCGGTGACAGGCTGAACACGCCTTCCGTCGGCCAGACGCCGGCAGTGCTCTTGAAGCCGAATACGCCGCACAAGGCCGCAGGAAGTCGAACCGAGCCGCCGGTATCAGAACCGACCGAAAAAGCGCACAGCCCTGCGGCGAGGGCAGCGGCGGAACCGTGGCTGGATCCGCCGCATACGCGCTTGACGGTTTCGTCCGCCGGATTCCACGGCATCGGCTTTTCCAGATTGATGGTCGCCGCGGCAAACTCCGTGGTCCGGGTGGTGCCGAGAATAATGCAACCGGCGTCCTTCAAGCTTTGAATGAAGGGGCCTTGCGACGGCTTTGTCGCGGTCAGATCGAGCTGCGTGCCGGCGCCGTAGGGAAATCCGTCGATGGCGAAGATTTCCTTGACCGCGATCGGCACGCCCATCAGCGGGCCGAGATCCTTCCCGCTCCACAACAGGGCATCGAGGTCCCGCGCGGCGGCGATTGCTTCCTGCGTTGCCACCGTGACAAATGCGCCCATTTTCGGATCGCGCAACATGATGCGGTCACAATAGGCGCGGGTGACCGCTTCCGCGCTCAACTCGCCGCGACGCAAGCGTGTGCCGAACTCGCGCAACGACAGGCCTTGCAGGGGATCAGCTGCCAGCCCTTGCGCCATGCTGGCCACCGGTGGGCGCGCGGCACCTGCGCTGGGCTGCTTAAACTCATACACTGTCACGCACCCATCATGTTTCGGGTCGGCGCATCGTCCACATCGCCCATCGTACTCGTCAAGGAGCTTGACAGAGGATCATTTCGTTTACTTACTTTGTCGTCCGGTGATATCCAGAGGAAGGTGTGGGTCTCCTCGGCGTGAGCTTCGGAAAGGCCTTATCGCATTTCATCGTCGCCGTAGGGTTTGCAAATGGCAATTACCAAACTTCGCCCGTCGTCACGCCGGCCGCACCGCAAGGCCGCTCACACGCGCAAGCCCGTCAATCCGCGGGCGCCCGTGCCGGCTAAAGCGGCCGGCTCCGCGCGGGTCGGCCGCGCCAACGAAGTGCGCATCGGAATACGGCTCAAGCACGCGCGACTTGCGAAGGGCTACACACTCAAGGAACTCGCCGAGGTCGTCGACTGCTCAGAGAGCATGATCTCGAAGGTCGAGAACGATAAGTTGCGGCCCTCGATCGCAATGCTGCATCGATTTGCCCAGGCCTTGGCTACCAATATCGCCTCGCTAATTGCCGAACCCGATCCCGGCGCAGGCTTGGTCAGCATCGTGCGCAGTAACACCAGAGCGCGAATCCACGTCGATCCAGAATACCAAGGCGCCGACGTCTGGCTCGAGCGGGTAATTACGCCGTCGAACGGCGGCTTGCTCCAGGCGCACGTTCTCAATCTCGCGCCCGGTGGCCGCAGCGATGGTCTGATCCGTCATGTCGGCGAAGAGCTCAGTTTCGTGATCGCGGGTGAGGTCGACCTTGAGGTGGACGGCAAGTTCTACCGCTTGCACGCGGGTGACTCCGCCTTTTTCCCCTCCTCGCTGGCCCATGGCTATGACAATAAAAGCAAGCAAATCACCCGGATTTTATGGATCAACACGCCGCC
>JAYTFS010000355.1:0-3005 GCA_043734185.1 Pseudolabrys sp.
CAAGCCCGCCGGCATCGAGCCGGGCGATGTCGTCGTCAAGTTCGACGGCAAGGACATCAAGGAAATGCGCGATCTGCCCAAGATCGTCGCCGAAACGCCCGTCGGCAAGGATGTCGAGGTCACGATCATCCGCAAGGGCAAGGAAGAAAAGAAAACGGTCAAGCTCGGCCGGCTTGAGGATACCGACAAGAAGGTCGCCGCCGTGACCAAGAAGGATGACGTGGAAGAAAAGCCGGCGATCAAGAAAGCGCTCGGCCTCGATCTCGCCAACATGACCGACGATCTGCGCAAGAAATACAAGATCAAGGACAAAGTGAAGGGCGTGCTGATCACCGGCGTCGATGCCAATTCGGCGGCGGCGGAGAAGCGGCTGGCGCCGGGCATGGTGATCGCCGAAGTGCAGCAGCAGCCGGTGGCCAACGCGGCCGAACTGCAGACCCGCGTCGAGAAGCTCAAGAAGGACGGCAAGAAGGCGGTGGTGCTGCTGGTGGTTTCACCCGACGGCGACCCGAGCTTCGTCGCGCTGAGCTTGCAATAACCACGCTTCGACAAAAGCTAGGCTTCGACGAACTCTTCGCGCTTGTAGCCCTGCACGTATAACAGTGCAGTGAGGTCGCCATGGTCGATGCGCGCGGGCGCGGCGGCCGCCACCGTTGGCTTTGCGTGATAGGCAACGCCCAATCCCGCTTCCGCGATCATGTCCATGTCGTTGGCGCCGTCGCCGGCGACAAGTGTGTCGTCCTTGCCGAGCTTGAGACGCGTGCGCAGCTCGATCAAAGTATCGCGCTTGTGCGTTCGTCCGAAGATTGGCTCGCTGACAATGCCCGCCAGCACACCGCCATCGAGCACCAACGTATTGGCGCGGGTCTCGTCGAAACCGATCAGGGCCGCGATCGGCTGCGTGAACAGAGTGAAGCCGCCGGACACCATGCAGGTATAGGCGCCATTGGCGCGCATGGTGGCGACCAGTGTACGCGCGCCGGGCGTCAGCGTGATGCGTTTGGCCAGAACCTCGCCGATAGTCGCGGTCGGCAGATCCTTGAGCAGTGCGACGCGTTCGCGCAACGCCGGCTCGAAGGCGATTTCGCCGCGCATGGCGCGCTCGGTGATCGCCGCCACATGGTCTTTGAATCCGGCAAAGTCGGCGAGTTCGTCGATGCATTCCTGATCGATCATGGTGGAGTCCATGTCGGCCAGAAACAGCTTCTTGCGCCGGTTTGCGATGGGCTGCACTACAACGTCGACATCGCCGACGAGTTCGCGCAAATGCTCGGCGATACTGCGTTGGTCAACGCCAGCGCTTAAGGTAAAGGAAATGTCGGCAGCGTCGGGGCCAAGCCGTTTCGGCTCGCTTGTGCCGGGCACCGACGCGCGCGCAAGCGCGAGCGTCGCGGGCGTCAACGCGTTGGCAGGACCAATCAGGGTTGCGACATGAGTCATGCGATGCAAGCCAATAAGGCGGTGCTTATTGCAGGGCCGACCGCCAGCGGCAAGTCGGCGCTGGCGCTGCGGCTTGCCGAGAAACTCGGCGGCGTCATCGTCAATGCCGATTCCATGCAGGTCTACTCACATTTGCGCGTCATTACCGCGCGGCCGACGCCTGCGGAAGAAGCGCGCGTGCCGCATCTTCTGTACGGGCATGTCGATGAGGCCGTTAATTATTCGGTCGGGGCCTGGTGCCGCGATATTGGCGAGGCGCTGACCGGGATCGTGGGCCAAGGCCGCGTGCCGATCCTGGTCGGCGGCACGGGCCTATATTTCAAGGCGCTGATTACGGGGCTGGCGGCGGTTCCGCCAATCCCGGCCGATGTCCGCGCCCAGGTGCGCGGGCGTTTGCTGAGCGAGGGCGTGGCCCCGCTTTATGCCGAACTCAAGGAGCGCGATCCCGCCACCGCGCAACGGCTGATGCCGAACGACCGCTCGCGTATTTGCCGTGCGCTGGAGGTGATGCTGGCCACGAGGCGTCCGCTCAGCGATTGGCACAAAGACGGCATGCCGCCGCTGCTGGATCCCGCACGCGCCGCAAAAGTGTTCCTGACGTGCGAGCGCACCGAGTTGGTGGCCCGCATCGAAAAACGCTTCGCCACGATGCTCGACGCTGGCGCTCTGGAAGAAGTGCGGGCGCTCGCCTCGCGCAAGCTCGATCCGGCGCTGCCGGCCATGAAAGCGCATGGCGTGCCGTGGCTCATCCGCCATCTCAATGGCGAGATCTCGCTCGAGGACGCCGCCGCGGGTGGAATCATGGACACCCGCCGCTACGCCAAGCGTCAGCACACCTGGTTCCGCAATCAGATGAAGGATTGGCCATTTGCGGGCCCCGATGAGGCGCAAAAGACGCTGGAAAGCCAGCTTGCAGGAGTCTAACCTGCGGCGGTGCCTAGAAATTGCACTTGACCGGCGCTTTGGCCGTACTTATAAAGCGGCGCAATGAAAGTACAGGTGGACGCGGTGCTGCGCAATATTATTACTCTCGTACGGGTTTGGACGCGGCCTGGGCACCCCTGACATGGGTACCCGAGGGTAGCGTCCGGACATGGCCCTTCGCGGGCCTTTTTTATTGCGCGCGATAAATAGACTAAGCACAGGCAAGGATGACGACGATGTCAGAAGAAATGAGCGGCGCCGAAATGGTGATCCGGGCGATGGCCGATCAGGGCGTCGAGCACCTGTTCGGTTATCCGGGCGGCGCGGTGCTGCCGATCTATGACGCCATCTTCGCGCAGAAAAAAGTCCAGCACATTCTGGTGCGGCACGAGCAGGGCGCGGTGCATGCAGCGGAAGGCTATGCGCGCTCGACCGGCAAAGTCGGCTGCGTGCTGGTCACGTCGGGCCCCGGCGCCACCAATGCGGTGACGGGCTTGACCGACGCGCTATGCGACTCGATCCCGCTCGTCTGCATCACTGGGCAGGTGCCGACGCACATGATCGGCAATGACGCGTTCCAGGAATGCGACACGGTCGGCATCACGCGGCCTTGCACCAAGCATAATTATCTGGTCAAGCGC
>JAYTFS010000356.1:0-1708 GCA_043734185.1 Pseudolabrys sp.
GCAGCATGCGGCCGATTGGCTCGAGGGCAAGAGCATCCCCCAGGCCATGGACATCCTGCCCAAGCTGCTGACATCGGCCAACATGGCGGCTTACGAGGCAGATCTGGCCGATCCGGCGGCGGTATTCCGCGATCCGGCGCGCCGCGCCGCCTATCTGAAGGTGTACGGCAACATCTGTTACGATACCCGGGATCAATACATCAATTTTCCCTGGTCATCCGAGCGAAAATAGCGTGCTCCGAGGTTGCGCCGATAGGCTGAGCGAGAGCCCGGCAATGGTTGCTTCTTTGGCCGCTGCGTTCGCTTCAAGCGAATGCGCAGCGTTGCCCTTGCGGCCCGCGTCGAGCAGGAAGATGAATCAAGCGGAACGGCCGATGCCGGGCGTTTGGTTGTCGAAAGAAAGGCGGCAAACCTCGCGCTGGAGCCCTCTAGAAATGTTCATGGTCCAGCCCGCGTACCGCGCCGAATCACCGGTCAGCATGTCCCGAACGATCGCTTTGCCGAAGGCGCGCGCCGCGTTGTCGTCACGCAGCGCCATGCGGCCGGTCTCCTCACGATCGCTGCCGTCGACGCTGTGTATGGTGAAGTGGTAGATCAGCATAAGGCACGATAGGCGGTGTTCTTCGTTTCGACCGATCAATATTGCTCGCTTTGCAATTCTTTCATCTGGTGGGAACGGCGCCGAGAATGGCCCTTGCCCGTGCCCACGGCAGGGCCTGGGCAAAAAATCGCGAAAACAACCCCATGCAAAGTAGAGTGAACCCCGGCTCGCCGCACTCTTGCTGCGCGCCGTCCGGGACTGGAGCAGAAAAAGGCTCTCATCCGCTCTAGGCGAACGCGACGCCGACGCGCCGCTCGTTGCTCCACACCGGACGGCAGCGGCGGATGAACCGATCGGTCTCGATCACCAGCATGAAGGACGGCGGCAGCCTGACGGCGCTGGCAAGTTCGATCGCCGCCCCGCTCGACGACAGATTGCGCACGGTGCAAGCGATGCCGTTGCCTTCAAAGGCGATCGTGCCGCCCTTCAGCACCCGAAAGCGCCGCGCCATTCGCTTCTCGACGGTATTTTCGCTCATCGCCGTGGTCCGCTTGCTGCCGGTCGCGTGCCAACATAGCGGGCAGGGATTGCCGGCTGATAAATCCGACCGGTTCCACCGATGCGAACAAATTTATGATTGGTTTACGATGATGCGTTGCAAATCCCGGCCAAACCGGACGTACCCCTCACAACATCGCAAACGCGCTCGATACCATCGCCACCGGCTTGCTGTCGCCCGCGCTCGACAAGGTGACGCGGCCAAAACTCATGGTGCGGCCGATACGAACCACCCGCGCATCCGCCAGCACGTCCGATTTGGTGGCGGCGCGCATGAAGTGGGTGGTCTGATCCACCGTCGTCATCGGCCGGTAGCCGCGGTTGGCCGCCAGATTGGCGATCACCATCGCGGTGTCGGCAAACGCCATCAGCGCCTGGCCGCAGACGATGCCGCCGTTGCGGCACAGCCGCTCCGAAAACGGCATCCGCAGGATGGCGCCCGGCTGCCAGTTATCGGCTCCGTCGGGCGGCGGGATATAGTCGATGCCAACGATCGACAACCCGAGATCCCGCACCCAGGGTGCGAACACCTCGCCAAGCACGCGCCTGGCTTCTTCAATGCCGAATTCCGCTGCCGCTGGTTCCTGTTGCATGAACGCCGGTTCCCCC